>JBKKAL010000182.1:0-24174 GCA_046714695.1 Pyrinomonadaceae bacterium | reverse complement strand
GACCACCCCTGTGATGTCGTTGCATGAAGTGCCGCGAGGTCAATCACTTCGTCTTCAGCACCTGAAACCATCAAGGCGCAGTTCTTATCACCTGGAAAAGCGTCTGCTGAGGGCGGCACGTAATCCCTTTGAGCGGATGGCGAGCGGCTGTAACCCGGCAAAATTTCGTTAGAGCCTGAATCACAGTGGGAATGAGTAGCATTGGCGTGAGCCAACCGTGCAACCGCAAAACCCCGCCCACCTGTGGTGGTTTCAAAAAGTTTGTCAAAGCCACAAACCTCAGAGATAATGGCGCGAGTATCGTTCCGGGAACATTGAAGCTTTCCTATCACCGTAGCGTTCATATGATAGCGCGCGGCACACGATCTGTTCCGCCGATCCTTGCGAGCGGGAGCGACTCAATGTTCTTCGCCATAGTCTCACCTATCGCTCTCGCCTCGAAAGTGACTTCACGCGTGGATGATCCGAACCATGCGCGCGAAACGAAGGGAAACCAGCATTCCTATAAGTAAGACACTTGCTCGAAGGAGGATAAAGACGATGAAACGTAAAGTCATCTATCTGGCTTGCGCATTTCTGATTCTGTCAATTTCGTCTGTCGAACCCGTGCAATCAGGAGTCCAGAATCGCCAGCGCGGCAGGAAATACAAGAAGAAAAGTGACGGCCCAATAGCGAAACCATCCCAACCCGACTTAAGTTTGAAGACGGATTTGAGCTTCAATGCCGACATGTCCATCTGCTATAACCATGCGCCCGCCGTGCGAATTACGCGTACCGGCAACCCGTTCACCAATTCGTTCGTCCTGAGCCTGAAAGTCTACAGGGGTTCGACGGTCGTCGAATCCATGTCACAAACAATCTGGCCTTTTGCTGGCACCGGTGAGACATTCTACTTCGAAACGCAGACCCAGTTGTATCGTACGGATAGTTCCGAGCAACTCTCTTGCCGGTTCACCATAGACGTTCAAAATCAAATCTCTGAGCGTAGTGAGAATAACAACGTGCTCAATAAAAGCGCGCCCATCGTAGGGCACGCGCATGAATGAGCGAAAGAATTGATTTGAGCAGTAGCAGCGCATGTTGCGATTGCTGCTACGAGGGCTGCACGCTAAATTAGAACCGGGCGAATAGAGCAAGAGAAGGTATGAGTGTGGAAACCAATGTGGAAAATAAGAAAAGGCCACTCATCAGAGCAGCCTTAATCCTTTGAACCTGATGATGCCCGCTAATGGATTCGAACCATTGACCCCTCGCGTGTGAAGCGAGTGCTCTACCACTGAGCCAAGCGGGCATTTCTGTTTTTTTTGAGAGGCAAATTAGCCTAACAAAGCGGTGCAGTAGGGTCAAGTGAGGTTCGATCACACGACGCGCTACCGCACACGCTTTGCGGTGGACTATTAACCAAGTGGCGGGTCGCTCGCCGTGGCGGGCTGATCCGGGTTCTCGCGTATCGTGCTGATGCTCGGATCGAAATAGAAATGGCGCTTGCCGGTCGCGCCGATGCCCTCAGACGATTGCGGGTCGGCATTGATAGTATATGTGGCTGGCTGGCCGCTTGATTTGGGGATGACCTTCATCGTGAAGACGTAACCGCTCACCACAGGGGCATCGCCTTTGAATCGGTCGTCGAGCGCGCCTTCCTTAATCAGTTGCTCAAAAGTACCGTATTCACCACGGTGCCCCAGAGAATAATCCGCCTGCAATTGCTTGATCGTATTAATGGTCTGGGTCGCGGCCGTCTCGTTGCCACGGCGTACCATCAAGCGCCACGCTGGCACTCCGACGCCGATCAGAATGCCGATAATAGCAATCACGATCATAAGTTCGATCAGTGAGAAGCCGCCCGTACTTTTGTTACGCTGATAAAGTTTTCTCATAACTGCTCCTGTCATTATTTACACGAACCGGGTCTCCTGTGGTTCCGCTAATTCTTTTTCGCTTCAGATTTACAAACCCGAACTAACGCTATCGTGCCGAACAATTCTACTACAGTGCCGACTGCCTCGTCACTTTAGCGAGCCGTAGCAAGAAGCGTCGCTTAACCCGCGAAGGGCTGAGCCGGGAGAGATGCTTTATCACCACGGAGACGTGCGACGATGCGCACGAACATGTAGAATGAGCCCAGAGGATGGGAGAAGCGCTTTAATGAGACGATTGCAGACGGCAAACAGAGAAGCGGAAGGCGCGGCCACAGCGGCGGTCGAAAAAATAGATCGCCTCCAGGCGGCTGTCGAGAGCGTCATCAAGGGTAAGCCAGAAGCCGTGCGCCTCAGTATCGTCACGCTGATTGCGGGCGGCCACCTGCTCGTCGAAGATGTGCCGGGTGTGGGCAAGACGACGCTCGCACATGCGCTGGCCCGCGCCCTGGATTGCGTTTTTCAACGCATACAGTTTACCTCAGACCTTCTGCCTTCGGATGTCATCGGCCTGTCGGTTTATAACCAGCACACAGGACAATTCGATTGGAAGCCGGGGCCCATCTTCGCCAATGTTGTGCTCGCCGACGAGATAAATCGCACGACGCCGAAGACTCAATCGGCGCTGCTGGAAGCGATGGCCGAAGGTCACGTCACAGCCGAAGGGACGACGCATCCTCTACCCGCGCCCTTCATCGTGCTTGCGACACAGAATCCGATCGAGCACCATGGAACATACCCGCTGCCGGAGTCTCAAATGGATCGCTTTATGCTGCGGTTACGCATCGGATATCCTGAGACTGTGGATGAGATTCAAATCCTGCGCGACCGCGAGCGCTCTGAGCCGCTCGACGAGTTGCGCGCCGTGATGACGGGCGAAGATATTCTGGAGTTGCAACGAAGCGTCTCAGAGGTCGCGGTTGACGATGCGCTTGTGGATTATTTAATGCGTATTGTCACTGCCACGCGCGATTCGGAGATGCTCGACCTCGGCGTCAGCCCACGCGGCACGCTCTCGCTGTTTCGCGCTGCGCAAGCTCTGGCTCTCACGGAAGAGCGTATGTACTGCGTGCCCGACGACATCAAGCGTCTGGTCATTCCTATCTTCTCGCATCGCCTGGTCGTTAACTCGCGCTTCTCGTCCTCCCTGCGACGCAGCGAAGAGGCCGAAGCGGCGCTGCGCGAGATTATGAAGACGATCAGCGTGCCGCTGTAAGGAATCACAACTGAGCTTCAGGGCGAAGTATGCGATCAGGTCTGCAAGTGTAATTGGTTAATTCCTCATCTCCGACATCCGAATAGTTATGCGGCTTCAAAGTTTTCGCGCGTGGCGCAATGCCATTCTTGGAACGTTGCTGGTGCTGGCAGGTCTGGGCACGGCGTTCGTCACGATGCTCGCGCGGCGCGCCGAAGACCCCGGACTTGCGAGCGCCGCCGCCATCGCTTCGCTGGTCATCGTGCTGCTGATTTTTATCCTCGTCGTGCCGCCGCTGGCGCGCTCGGCGCGCGAAGAGGTCTCACGATTCGACTTTCCGCTGGAAATTACCTCGGGCGGCGCGATCTTTCTGGGCATTCTCGCCATCGTCGCTTTTGCCGCGTGGAATACGGGCAACAATCTTTTGTTTCTAGTTTTCTCGGTCCTGGCCTCGACGCTCTTTGTCGCGTGGGCGGCGGCGCGCTCTACCTTGCGCGACATCGTCGTCTCGGCGCGCTTTCCCGATCACATTTTCGCCGGTGAGCCCGCGCCCGTGATCGTCACTCTCCAGAATAAGAAGCGATACCTCCCGTCCTTCTCGATTTTGGTCGAAGCCCGTGGGCCAATCAATAAGGGTGAGCTAAACAAAAGGGGTAAGCAAGCGCGTTTGCGTTACAGCAAACGCGCGCTCGCCTATTTTATGTATATCCCGCATCGCGCCGGAGCAGAACAGCGCGTTGAGCAGACGTTCCAGAAGCGAGGCCACGTGATGATCACAGGCTTTGAGCTTTCGACGCGCTTTCCGTTCGCCTTTTTTCGCCGCCGCCGCCGCCTGCGCGCGCGCGACGTTGACATCATCGTCTATCCGAAGCCGGAGCCCGCAAGCGATGAATTACACCTGCTGCCGATGAATGCGGGGCGGCTCGCCTCCGTGCGGCGCGGCGCGGGCCACGATCTACTCTCCTTGCGCGATTATCAACCGCAGGATGATCTCAGGCACATGGACTGGAAAGCGACGGCACGCGCGCGCCGCCTGATCGTCCGCGAATTCACTGCCGAGGACGAGCGTCGCATTACCATCGCGCTCGATACGCGAGCCACAAGCGATGTAGCGGAAGAGAATGGATTCGCCGAGCGATTCGAGCACGGCATCACTCTCGCCGCGTCCCTGGTCGCACACTTTATAGATGAGCGAGCCGAAGTGCGATTGGCGCTCGGCACAGAGGCGGGGCGTTACGGCGTGGGCCGTGAGCACCTTTACGATTGCCTGCGTCGCCTGGCGCTGATCATGCCTCAGATTGATGAAGGTCGGGCGGAAAAATTATCAGGCGAGGCGCGGCGAGACGAATTCGATCTCGCATCTGCGCCAGCCGCGGATGGCAACTACGTTATCCTGCTCACGACCGCTGCGCCGGGCTCAATCCCTTCGAACGTCTGGCGCACGTCGCATGTCATTTATCTCTGACTGTTCTGGTGATTAGTATTCGGCGTGAGCAGCGGCCATATGCCCGGCGCGTGAATCGGTCGAAGCAAAACCGGAGGCCATGACGGGGCTTTCCTCTATGTAACTCGCATCGCTCTCTCCTGAGAGGATCATGATACTGCCCTCCAGTTCCATCATACACCGCTCTAATTCCATCATCTCCAGATATTGCGTATAACGCGCCTGATCGCTATCGCTCAACTTTTTGATTCGCACGCCGACCAGACAGCACAGTCCTGAGCCCGCCTTTTCGTGGCGTTCATACTGGTTAGGGGTGGCTTCGATCTCGATACGTCCGGTGACGATGAAACCCAGATTCATGTCTTCGTCGGCGAGCGGCCGGTCGTAAACAGGTACGGCCTCGATGTTGATTGGCCCATCGGGAAGATGCAGCACAAAATTGAGCGTTAAATCCGGGCGAAGCAAATAACGATAGAGGAAGGGAAGAGAAGGAATAAGCAGCGCCATGCCTCCGGCTCCAACGTCGCAAGTGTGGCTGACGAGCATTGGCGGATCACCCGCAGTGTTGTAGGCTTCCGCTCCGATCAGCGGAATGCTGAACGAGAGCGTGGCATCGTGCCTGACAAATTGCCTGTTCTCGTTGTTAATCTCATCCATGTAGCAGGTCTCTATCATCCCGTCTCCTTGTTCACTATCTTCAAGCTTCATCGAAAGGATAGAAGCAGTCGGCTTGTCTTAATCAAGCCGTGTGCCGCTTGCAAAGTAATCATGGGATCGCCTCAAACTACCCGGAACTCTGAGCATTGTTGTAAATCAGCGGCAGCCACGGAAGTGAAACCGGTGAGAGAACGGGCAATTTGACAGGTCAAGATGATAGGGTATTAAGTAGTTTGACTGCGCCGTGGTCGCATCGGAGAGTCATTGATGTTCAACTTTCCTTTCGGGCAGAGGCGATAATAATTTGAGGTTGAATGCGCCGGAAGAGATGCTATATTGAGATTACTCACCGCCCCAACCCTTGTCCAATACTAAATCTCTAAGGATATAATCAAACTGATGGCTACTGCTTCAAACGTGCGACAGCGCAATCATCTATATACATATCCGCTCCAAAGTCTCTGGCTGATCGCCGTGTGTTTCATCTGCTCAGGGGCGACCGGCCTGGTTTACGAAGTTCTGTGGATGCGCATGTTGGGACTGGTGTTCGGCGCGACGACCTTCGCCGTCAGTGCAGTGCTCGCCGCTTTCATGGGAGGACTGGCACTGGGCAGCGCCTGGGCCGGACGCTTCGCGGCACGCATACGCAGACCGCTGCGGGCTTATGCCCTGATCGAAATCGTGATCGCTCTTTACGCGCTCGCCGTCCCGTATCTGTTCGGTCTGGTCAACTATCTCTACGCGCTCATCTGGGCACAACTACATCCTGGCTTTTACAGTTTCAGCCTGTGGCGCTTCGTCCTGTCCTGCGCGGTGCTGCTCGTGCCGACAGCCTTGATGGGAGCAACCTTGCCTGTGCTCGCGGCGGCGCTCATGCGTTCTCCCGAACATACAACCGGCTCCGTGGCGCGGCTCTATACCTGCAATCTGGTCGGCGCAATCCTCGGCACTATCGCCGCCGGTTTCCTCCTGCTGCCCAACCTGGGCGTGAGCGGTACGATCTATACCGCTGCTGTCGTCAACATCATCATTGGTCTCTGTGCGTTTCTGATTGACTTGAGGTATGGAAAAGCTTCTGCGGCGGCGGCGACGAACGAAGGGATAAGCGAGGCGGAGAGCGAGCCTCTCACGCAGACTCAAGCTCCGCTCGCTTCGGAGAGCGATGCGTTGCCGCTTCGTCAAACGGTGATCGAAAAAAGCGGCGATACAAAGTTCTGGCTGGTATGCGCTGCCGTCTCCGGGTTCGTGACGATCAGCGCGCAGGTGGCCTGGACACGCGTGCTGACGATGGTCATCGGTTCGAGCACCTATGCCTTCAGTATGGTCGTCGCCCTTTTCCTGCTGGGCTTGTCAGGAGGTGCATATCTCATTGGACGCAGGAAGATCACTAATGATTTGCGCCGCAAGATTTTGAAAGTCGAGCTGGCGACCACCGTCAGTCTCTTCCTGAGTATTATTATTATCAATCAAATGCCATCCATCCTCGTCAATACGGGTCTCAGATATAATATAAATTCATGGTCGGGGTTATTGGCGCTGCAAGTATTTGTCGCGGGCTTACTGATTCTTGTCCCAGCGCTTTTGATGGGAATGGTGATGCCGCTCGTGCTGGTGTGGGCAAGCGAGGCGGGCGGCGAAGCATCCGTTCGCATGGTCGGTCGCAGTTACGCGCTCAATACGCTCGGCGCAATTGTCGGAGCGTTCGCTACAGCCTTTATTCTCATCCCGAAAGGCAGCACGCGATTTACCATCCTCACAGCCTCCGCGCTTTGCCTCATCGTCGCCGGGCTGGCTTACAAGCCTGCGCCGTCGGTCGCCGATAAAGATTTGCGGCGCAGCCTTGCGGCGGGCGCGACCGCCGCACTCATCCTAATTCTGTTCCTCTCTGCGCCCAGACTTAATCTGGCAGACCTATCCCTCGGAGCTTACGACAGCTTAGTGAGAGTCCTGGCCGGGAGTCGAACGACTGGCGGCGATGGCAGATTTGCGAATCAGGGGCAGGAGACGCATCGTCTTTTGATGTATGAGGAGGGGCCGACGGCGACCGTCACTGTGCGTAATGACTGGGAGATCATCTCGCTGGCGATCAACGGGCGCACCAACGCTTCAGATAAGGAAGATATGCCGACGCAGGTGATGTTGGGCCAACTGCCTCTGCTGCTCGCGCCGCGCCTTGAGAATGGCTTGATAGTCGGGTTTGGCTCGGGCGTAACCGTCGGCTCTATGCTTCAATCTCCGATCCGGTCGCTTGAGTGCGTCGAGCTTGAGCCGTCTGTCATCAAGGCCGGAGATTATTTTAATCACGTCAACAACGAGCCGCGCAAGGATGCGCGCCTGCGCCTGATCATTGACGATGCGCGCGCCTACCTGCGCGTCAATCCTACCGAGTACAACATGATCGTCAGCGAGCCGAGCCATCCATGGGTTCCGGGCGTCGCCAATCTTTTTACCAGAGAGTTTTTTGAGCTGGGACGTAGCCGTCTCAGTCAAGACGGCATCTTCGTCCAGTGGCTGCAAATCTATCAACTATCCAACGACGGCCTCCGTTCCGTGCTCGCCACCTACAAAAGCGTTTTTCCGCATGTCCTGGTTTTTCGCGTCGGCGGCGCGTCCAGAGGAAAGGATTTGCTTCTGGTCGGCAGTCGTCAACCGCTCAACCTTGAACGAATCAATGAGCGTCTTGGCGATCCGCAGATAACGGCGGAGTTGAACCGTATAGAAATCAAAGGACGAAGCGATATCGAGTCGTGGTACGTCTGCGACGAAACCCAGCTCGGCCCTGCGCTTGAAGGCGCGAGTATCAACACGGACGACAATATGCTGATCGAGACGCGCACCCCACGCGAAGCGTTCCTGCCCTTGATGGGAGCCAATGCCACCTGGATTGAATCGCTCGCCGCACAGGGGCGCGCCGCTCGCCCGCTCGCAAAGTTTTAATTCGCTTTTAAGTTGAGTGACAGGAACTTTGCTGTTTAGCAACGCAGGCACAGAGAGCATCGAGGGCGCACAGAGAAAAGATTTCAAGCCTCTGTGTAATCTCTGTGTCTGCGGTGGTGAGTTCTCTCCTTGCAATAAACTCTTTTGAGTATTACTCACGCCCCTTTGCTCATGATTGCACAGCAGAGAGCGTGGAGAGAATCTCGTCGGCGGCGCGCTCGCCGCTGCGAATGCAGTCGGGAATCCCCGCGCCGTTGTAAGCATTGCCCGCCAGCTTAAGCGTAGGGAAGGCGCGCATACGCTGCTCAATACGCGCGACTCTCTCAAGATGACCGAGGTGATATTGTGCCATCGAGCGCGGCCATTTCTCGACGAGAGAAAAGAGCGGCGGCTTTTCGATTCCAAGTAATGCGCGCAGGTCGTCGCGTACGGCCGCGACAATCATCTCCTCGTCGAGCGCGAACATCTCCGGCTGCAAAGCGCCGCCGACGAAGACGCGAAGCAGCGCATAACCGTCAGGCGCGCGTCCCGAAAATTTGACGCTGCTAAAGGTACAGGCGAGCATCTTGCGCCGTTCGATAAGGGGCACAACGAAACCAAAACCGTCGAGCGGGTGCGGTATGTCCCCGCGCCTGTAGGCCAGATTGATCGTCGCCGTGGATGCGTAAGGTATTGCATCAAGCTCCGTGGAGAGTTGCGCAGCGGTCGCGCGCAGGAGATGCGCCGTCGCGTCAGCCGGGAGCGCCAGACAGACCGCTTCGCATTCCAATACTTCCCCGGATGAAAGGCGAAGCCGCCAACTCTCAGACATGTGGTCAAAGCCTAGAGAATCAACTTTCGCATTGAGCCGGATTGTGCCCGGCAATAACACTGAGGCGAGCTTGTCGGAGAGCACCTGCATCCCTTCATCAAAGGAGAGAAACAGGCTGTACCGCGCGCCGCTTGTTCCACGTTGCTCGGCGGCTGATTGTTTGCGACGAGCGCGCCACATGCCACGGATCAAGCTGCGAGACGTGCGCTCCATCTCAAGAAAACGCGGCATCGTCGCGCGCAGGCTCAAGCGCTCAGGGTCGGCTGTGTAGATACCGCCGACCATCGGTTGGGCCATGCGCTCAAGCGCCTCACGCCCAAGGCGACGCCTGACAAAGTGCGCGAGGCTTTCATCATTAACGCCGTTCGCCGTCCCGGCCCGTCTCGGCAAGACCACATCCATCGCCATGCGCGCTTTGCCACGCCAGCTAAAAATCCCAGATGTCAGGAAAGGCCAGAAGCGCGTGGGCGCGAGCAGTTGAAATCCTTCGGGGACGCCGTGCAGTCGCCCTCCGCGCACGATAAAGCTGCGGCGATATTCAGGCGTTGTTTCGATCAGGCGATCAGCGATGCCTATGCGCTCCGCCAGGCGTATCGCCTCCGGCTTCTCTGAGATAAAAGAATCAGGGCCGCCTTCGAGCAAAAAACCATCGCGCCTGTGCGTGTGTATTATACCGCCCGTGCGCGTGCTCGATTCCAGCAGAAAAATCTCAAGCGGGCGATCAACCTCTCCGGCACGCTCTTGAAGACGATGCGCCGCCGCGAGGCCGCTGATGCCGCCGCCGACGACGGCGATACGCAAGGGACGAAGCTGTTGTGTAGCGCCTTGCATCTCTTCAGCGAGCGATGGCTTCATCGGCGACGCTTTCTTCCCGCGATTCGTGCCAGTCTTTGAGTATGTGCGATTCGCGCTCCGCCTCTATCCCTGCTTCAGGTCGCGGAGTGAGGTAGCTTTTGTCCGGCGCGGGCGCTTCTGAAAGACCACTGGCCCAGTCGAGCGTGTCGCGAACGGTGTCGGACAGAGGACGGAAAGTAAGACCGTGCGCGATGGCTTTGGCGCAGTTGACGGACATAAAGCCGCGCGCATCAGGCGATGCCTCCTCGGAGATCCATAATGGCATCTCCATCCATTCGCCGATTTTCGCCCCGGCTAAAAATTTCTCGCTGGCCCAGGTAAAGCGCGCGCTGCTTCCGCTCACAGTTCGGCACTCTTCAAGCAGGTTTTTCATCGTCAACGTATAATCCGGGCCTGTGGCATTGAAGACGCCGCTCTCTCCTGCTTCGGCCAGACGGATAATCCACTGCGCAAGATCGCGCGCATCAATAAACTGCACAGGCCGCTCAGGTCGTCCGGGCGCGAGTATCTCGCCGCCGCGCGCGACACGCATGGGCCAGTAGGTGAAGCGACCCGTCGGGTCGTGTGGGCCAACGATCAAGCCGGGTCTTACGTTAAGAGCGCGTCCGGGCATAACTTCCTCGACCGTCTTTTCGCACAGCGCTTTCAATGGGCCATAATTTTCCGGCGTGCGCTCTTCGACCGAAGGGTCTGGCAAGACGCCGACCGGGGCATTCTCATCATTGCCGGGCGTGCTGTTATCGGCTAGGACCGAGAGGCTGGAGATAAAGAGGTAACGCTCAGCGGAATCGGCCAATGCTTCAGCCGAAGCGCGCACGATGCGTGGCACAAAGCCGCAGGTGTCAATCACCACATCCCAGCGCCTGCCGAGCAATGCATCCAAATCGCCTTCGCGATCACCGCGCAGTTTCTCGACATCCGGAAACAACTCAGGGTTATGCAGGCCGCGATTGAAAAGCGTCACTTCGTGGCCGCGCGCCTGCGCCGCCTCGACCAGATGACGCCCGAGAAAGACCGTCCCGCCGATGATGAGAGTTTTCATGTTTTATTTGCCTCCGGTAATTTGAAAACCTTTGCGGTGACAAAGCGCCATCAGGTTATGAGGGCGAAACGGGACGCGAGATTTCTGTTTGAGCTGGTCGCGCAGCGCCCATCAGGCAGCAATCAACCTGACAGGCATCGTGCGTTGGCCCGCGCGTCCCCATAAAACGCCGGACGGGATCTTCAGTCATCCGCTCAATCACAAGCTCGCGGATCATACGGATAAATGCCGGGTGCGCGCCGACAGTGCTCGCGCGAACCATGTTCAAGCCGATCTCTTCCGACAGAGCGCGAGCTTCCGTATCCAGATCATATAAGACTTCCATGTGATCCGAGATAAAACCGATGGGTGCAATGACGACATCTGTTGCTGCCGTGTTCTTCAATTCGCGCAGGTGATCGCAAATATCAGGAGCGAGCCAGGGTTGAGCGGGCGGGCCGCTGCGACTCTGGTAAACGAGTTGCCAACGCTCGTGCCCGATTCCCTCCGCGATCAAACGGGCGGTATCCATTAACTGAACTTGATAGTCGCAGTTGGCGGCCATCCCCGCAGGGATACTGTGCGCCGTGAAAGCGATATGCGCAGAGGCGCGCTGCTCCACTGGAATCTGTTCCAGCGCGGCGCGAACATTTTCGATGTTGGGTTCAATAAAGCCCGGATGATTATAAAAGGCGCGCAGTTTCTCGACACGTGGTGCGCGTGGGCCAACCAACTCTTGCGCTCGCTCTATGTCCTCGCGATACTGGCGACAGCCCGAATAGGAGCTGTAGGCGGAAGTGACGAAAGCGAGCGCCGCCTTGATCCCGTCATCGGCCATCTGTTGAAGAGTGTCGGCGAGCATTGGATGCCAGTTTCGATTGCCCCAGTAAACGGGAAGGCGCGGGCCGTTTGCTTCCAACTCCTTTTTCAAAGCGGCGATCAGCAGGCGATTCTGGTCATTGATCGGGCTCACGCCGCCGAACAATTCGTAATGATGTGCCACCTCCTGCATACGTTCCTGGGGAACGTTCCTGCCGCGCAGCACGTTTTCGAGAAAGGGCATTACTTCATCCATCCCTTCAGGCCCGCCGAACGAGACGATCAGGATGGCATCATAGGTTTGATTCATATTGATTAAACTACAGAGGATAACAATTTATAGAGAGTTACTATCTGTTTACTTTGGAGCCTCAAGCATCTTTGCGACTCATCTCATGTACGGCATCAACGAGGGCGATGACATTCTCGACCGGAGTTTCGGGAAGGATGCCGTGGCCCAGGTTAAAGATATGGCCGGGGCGTCCACCAGCGCGCTCAAGAATGCGACGGGCCTGCGCGCGAATGTGATCGGGCGTGGCAAAGAGCGTGACCGGGTCGAGATTTCCCATGACGGCGACGTCTTTCCCCAGACGCTGCCAGCCTTCCGAGAGATCAACGCGCCAGTCCAGACCGATACAATCGCCTCCGGCCTCGCGCATCAGTTCGAGCAGCGTCGCTGTGCCCGTGCCGAAATGTATGACGGGCGTGCCCTTTGTGATTCCGCGTATGACGCTCTGTGTATGCGGCAGAACATATTCACGGTAATCGTCAGGGCTTAGACAACCGACCCACGAATCGAAGAGCTGAACGGCCTGTGCCCCTGCACTGATCTGCGCGTTGAGGTAGCGGACGAGCGCGCGCGCAATCAGCCTCATCATCGCATGCCATGCTCCCGCATCCGCGTACATTAAAGACTTCGTGTGAAGATAATTCTTCGATGCGCCACCTTCGATCATATACGAGGCGAGCGTAAAGGGAGCGCCAGCGAAGCCGATCAAAGGCAGATCGGCTTTCAAGGCGCGGCGCGTGAGCCGTATCGCCTCGTACACATAAGCGAGAGCATCAACGCTCTCGACCTCGCGAAGTCTCTCGACATCGCTCGCCGCGCGCACAGGATTATGAATAACGGGGCCTTCGCCTTTGGCAAATTCCAGCTCGATTCCCATCGGCTCGATGATCAGGAGAATGTCTGCGAAGATGATCGCCGCATCAACGCCGAGTCGTTCGGCGGCGGTGACGGTAACTTCCGCCGCCAGCTCCGGCGTCTTGCACAGTTCCAGAAAGCCCGTGCGCGCGCGCACTTCTCTGTACTCGCGCATGTACCTTCCGGCCTGGCGCATCAACCAGATGGGCGTGTAGGGCGCGGGCTCGCGGCGACAGGCGCGCATAAAAGGGCTGTCATGCAGGAGGGCAGCGTTTGTTTCTGCGCTCACGTTTGTTGAGGTTTTACTTTCCGCTTTACTCAAGATTTTTTTGGTCTTCACAATCTCGTTCTTCAAAAAAAAGCGTTATCGTTTGAGTCAAAAACCGTCTCAAGCGCGCTTGCTCGATCTGTTCCGTCCTATGTCATCAGACTACAACAGGAAGCTTGTTAAGCGTTAGCGACCAGGAGTTTTTCGCCAGCGCGCGTCTAAAAGAGCAAAAGAGATAGAAGCCCGCACGGGAAAGAAAATCGAGGGTGTAAAAAGTTGCCACAAATGCCTTTGAAGCGGTGTTTACACTTTTGAGAGCAGGAATAATACCAGCTTGAGCTGAAGCCTCTCGCGTTGAGGCTTTGATCAGACGCATCTTTAATGTGCTTAGAGGCATGGTTCGCTCTCGCGCCTCAAACCGAATCTTTCAAATCAAAGGTGATTACCATGATAAAAAAGTCAGTCCTGGTCGCAATACTGTTTTCCGGGCTCCTTATCGTGCTGTATGCGTTCGAGGGAGTACGTGCGAGTCTCTTTGAGCAGGTCGTCGCGGCAGCACCGCAGCAGAACGGCGGCGATATTCCCGCAGATGTCGTTGAGAAGATCAAGCTGTTGGAATCCGCTAACGCGGTCGAGCGCGCGCAGGCTGCGTGTGCTCTCGGCGAGATGAAGCAGCGCGCCGTCACCGCTATCCCCGCGCTCATCAAGTTGTTGGCCGATGATACGCCGACGCAAAGAGTCTCTTGCGGGGAAAGAAATTGGAGGAATGGGTCTGGCGAATATGGAAAAAGCTCTCCCGGCGAACATGCCGCAGCCGCGCTTGTAACCATCGGAGAGCCGTCTGTCGAACCGCTCATCTCCGTGATTAAGTCGGATGACTGGCGTATCAGGGCCAACGCAACATGGGCTCTGGGGATCATGAAGGATGCGCGCGCAACCGAAGCGGTGCTTGTCTCCGTGAAGGATCAGGACTGGCGCGTGCGTGAGAAGGCGGCTTGGGGGCTTGGACTGAAGAGAGGCGAGCCCGTGGTCGAAGCCCTCATCGTGGCCGTGAGGGATAACATCTGGCAGGTGCGCAAGCAGGCCGCGTGGGCGCTTGGATTAAGCGGAGATAAGCGCGCGGTTGAGCCCCTGATTGTCGCTCTAAGAGACGAACAGGCGGTGATTCGTCAGCAGGCTGCCTGGGCGCTAGGTCTTAAAGGCGACAGCCGCTCTGTTGAGCCGCTTAATGCCGCCCTGCAAGATCAAGAACCAAAGGTGCGCAGTCAGGCAGCATGGGCGCTGGGACTCAAGGGTAATAGCAGTTCTGTCGAGCCGCTGATCTTGGCTTTGAAAGATGAGCAGGTGGTTGTCAGGAAGCAGGCCGCTTGGGCGCTGGGCCTCAAAGGCGACAAACGTGCGGTCGAAGCCCTCAATGCTGCGCTTCAAGACAGCGAAACGCCTGTGCGCAAAAACGCCGCCTGGGCCTTGCGACTGATCCGTATTAAAAGCGGTGAGATACATCACGGTGACCTCGGCAAGATGGACGAAAACCCGGACATAGACGTTGATGTGGATATAGATGTTGATAATAAAAATCATTGATGCCGGACGAAGGCTTCCAAAAGGCTTCGCCGTTAAGCAGGCACAAAGGAGATACATAAAGTGAAAAGGGTAAATGTGATAGTGACGCTCGCGCTGCTGGTTTGCGTTGGCCTTCCGGCCTCTTACGTCTCCAGTGCGGCGACAACTGCCCGCTCTGCCAGGGGTAGCCAGGACCAGCAACGCATAAACCGTGAGTTCAGAGCTACGATGGGGCAGAAGCTGGAGTTCGACCTCGACACGGGCGGGCGCATTGATGTTATCGGCTGGGACAGGGAGCTTATTTCCGTAGAGGTTTTCAAAGGCGGAAGAGACGCTGCCGATGTTCGTATAGAATTTCAGGAGACCGGTTCCGGTCTGAGAATCACTTCCGAGTACGAGGGCAGAGGTCACAACTATTCAACCAATATTTCGTTTGCGGTCAGAGTGCCGCGAAGGTTCGACCTTAAGTTCGACTCGATGGGGGGCCGGATACACATCTGCGGCGTAGAGGGCAGGATCAGCGGTAAAACCATGGGAGGCGGCTTGACCCTCAACAATCTCAAAGGCGATATCAACCTGCTGACCATGGGCGGCGCTATCTCTTTGACCGATTCGGAGGTTGAAGGCAAGGTCGAGACGATGGGCGGAAAAGTCTTGATCGAGAACGTCGTCGGGGATGTCCGAGGCTCGACGATGGGCGGCGATGTGGTGCGCCGCAACAACGGCAGTCGCGCCGGTCGCAACTCCGAAACACAGTGCGAGCTTCCGCAAAGGTGATCCGAAAAGGACGGCTTAAAAGGCTACCCTGCCGAACTTGCTTGCGGATTTAGACCAGTTTTCAGTTGAACGGTTTAAAAATTGGGAGTTCACCACCGCAGACACCGAAGGACACGGAGAAAGCACCGCAGGCTTGAATGACATTCGACCCTCTGTACCTCGCCTCTTGTGTCCTGCGGTGTCTGCGGTGGTGAATACCTCTTTCAATACACTCAATTGAAACTCGCTCTAGTTAAGCGGTCGGCGAAATTCCCCTTCCAAAACTCCGCTATTCCCCTCTAAACCGAACAATTTCCGGCCTCCAGGGCGTATAATATGCATCTGTAAATAGTTGCCACAAAACCTGTGGCTGTGGTGTTTACGCTATTGAGAGCAGCGAACATGAGCGAACGAGCAAGAGCTTTGGCGAATTCAGTGGTGAATACAATTGAGACGACGGCAACAGCGCCGCTCAGCTTCGATGAGGCTTTTACACTGCATCATCGCGCCGTCTTTCGCACTGCCCGCGCTATGGTGCGCGATTCAGGTTTAGCCGAAGACGTAACGCAGGAGGTCTTTCTCAGGCTCTATCGCAATCTTGACCAGACGCCCGGCGAAGAACTGCTGCGCGCATGGCTCCTGCGGGTGACGATGAACGTCGCACGCAATACGCTGCGCGGACAGGGGCGAGCAACGGCCCGCGAAGACGAGTATGCCAAAACGGCAGAGCGCGACGGATGGTTCACGGCAGCAGCGCCGGAGGAAGATTATGAGCGCAGAACAGAGATCGAGCAGGCACGTCGCGCGCTCGATAAGATAAAAGAGCCTATGCGCAGTTGCCTTCTTTTGAAACAGCAGGGGCTCACGTATCGAGAGATCGCCGAGACGTTGTCCGTCAACGAAGGAAATGTCGGAAGCATGGTCGCGCGAGGAAGAAAAGAGTTTATGAGATTGTACGGCAAGATCGGAGGAAGCAGATGAGAGAGTGCATTGAAGAAGGAACCTTGCAAGCCTATGTGGACGGCGAACTCTCCTCTGAAATAATGGAGCGGGTGGCGACGCACATCGCGGCCTGCCCGGTTTGCACGGACGCAGTCCATGAGATTGAGAACGAGTTGCAGCTTCTGTCCGAAGCGTTTGCTCCCGAACTGGCTTTGAGCGTACCGACCGGGCGTTTGCATCTACGTCTCGATGCGGCGATTTCCGAATTGGAGGCGCAGAAGCAGAACAGATCGAGTTTTGAGTCTCAAGCCTCACGCCTTCGCTCCTGGTTCGCCGGGCTCGCATCCCCGCTTTCGTTTACGCCGCAACACGCCGCCGGATTCGCCAGCCTGATCGCGCTCATTGCCTTCGGCGCTATCTTCGCCTTCATCATCCTGCGCTCTCAACCATCAGCTCTTAATGTCGCGCAGGGCGTGAAAACAATCGGCCTTCCCCCGTTTGAGCAGGAGCAGGGAAACAGGGCGACTAATCAGGATCAACCAGCGCAGGAGACATCTAATAATTCTTTTCCCCGTAATCAGGCGGATAGTGCGAGTTTTATCAAGGCCATAGCGAGACGGCCACCGGTTAAAGTCGCGCCTTCGATTATAAGACCGACAGTTAAGCCGGCGGCGACGCCTGAAACCGCGAGCGTCCGGTTGCTTCCGGGCGAAAAGAATTACCTGAAGGCCATCGCATCCCTGGATACGGCGATCAAAGCGGGCGGTGATAATTCTATGAGGCCGACGCTGCGTGTCGAGTACGAGCGTAACCTGCGAGTCGTGGACGAGGCCATCGCGCAGACGCGCGCCGTCGCTCAACGCAATCCGAATGACAAGGATGCTACGGAATTCTTGCTCTACGCTTATCAGAGCAAGGTCGAGTTGATGAATACGGTTGCCGAACAGGCCCAACTCTCGCAGATATATCGTTGAAAATTGGAAATAATAAGATGAAATTGAAGTGTCTCTTTATCTCAATCGCGCTCGTCTCAGTGTTGACTCCTGCGAGTATCGCTAGGGCCGCCGCCAGGGTTGCTGAAACCGGGCCAAACATAGAGCAGACGGTCGCCGTCGAGCCGAACGTGATCGTTTCGCTCTGCATCGCGTCGGGCAGTATTACCGTGCGAGGGTGGGAGCGCAACGAAGTTCAGGCAAGATCGGGCGATGCCGAAACGATTGAGCTGCGACGTGCCACGGCCAGTACCACCGGCCCGGCATCACGCATCGAGGTGCTGATAGCTGACCATGCTGATGGTGGTCGCGCGCGTGCCGGAAGCTGTAGCGCTTTCTCCGATGTCGAATTGAATGTGCCGCGCGGCGCAATTGTGCAGCTTCAGACGCGCGATGGAGACATCAATGTATCGGAAGTCGCGGAGGCGCGCGTCGAGACGCAGAACGGCGATATAGATTTGCAGAAAGTCTCAAGACTGGTTGAAGCGAGATGCCTGAGCGGCGACATCTCTCTCAAGGATTCCAGCGGTCGCGTAGTGATGGGCTCCGTCAGTGGTTCTGTCGAAGCGACCAACGTGCGCTCGATTACTGCGGGCGACGATTTCGATGCGGGAACGGTGAGCGGTGATGTCATGCTTGATGGAGTCAGCCATGCGCAGGTTCATGCCAAGTCCGTCAGCGGGAGTCTGAATATGACTGGGCCGCTGGCGAGTGGTGGACGCTACGATTTTAAAACGATGTCGGGTGATGTGACGCTCGCGCTGCCCGCTGATTCTTCGTTCAAGGTCAACGCGAAGGTCGCGCACGGCGGAGAGATCGTCTCGGATTTCACGATCACCCCGGTAGATGATACTTCACGACCGAAGAAAGATCGCATGTCGTCGCCGCCAAGCCCCCCGCCGACTCCGAATCCTTCGCCAGTTCCGCGCCCCGCACCGTCTGCGAGAGCTTCCGCCTCCGTAGAGACGGCATCCCCTTTGCCGGACTCGCACGGGACGGAACGCTTGAATGGCATCTTCGGCACTGGTAATGCGACCCTCAACCTCGCCTCCTTCAGCGGCACAGTGTACCTGCGCCGTCGTTAGTCCCACAACGACAGCGCTTTCCCAGAGAGAGCGCATCAAAAATTATTGCCACAAAACATTTCCTCGCGGTGTTTTCATATCAGAGCGATGGAAAAGATGTAGAAAGGGAAGTCGGAACTCCCCCATCGCCCTTTTTATCAGCCATAAATCAAAATCGGAAATTTTATAAAGCGAATGCGCCGGGCGCGCTCCCTGGATATCGGAGGCATGGGGAAGATGAGACATAAATGGATGATGGCGCTGGTGGTTTTAATCACGACCGTTGTGACGGCGCAGGAGGCCGTCAAGCAGTACGACGACATTAAAGAGCAAGCCGGAGCGTGGGCGACTTCGAGACTGTGGGCCAGCTTTCTAAGCACCAACGCGCCGGAAGAAGAGTTGATCGAAGAGCAGGCGGTCACCTACTCCGTCAAAGAGATAACGGGCGATCATTCCCCCCGGCAGGAAACCCGTATGCCCGGACAGGTAAACGACATTAAGAGCATCAGTATTGTTCAGCAACGCGCCCGTGCTGAAAGTCACACTACTCGGGTCGAGCTTCCCGCTCTCAAGGATAAGCAGCACAACGATCCGAACCCGGCAGGCGAAGCGGCATTGGAGCGCATCAGCGAGGTCGCGCTATTGACGGAACAAGCGGGCGTGGAAGCTGAAGAGCCCGGCCAGCCTGAGACGCAAACTACGGAGCCCGACGCTACCGAGAACGATACTACGGAAAATCATTCGATCATTTATGCAGAGCAGAGGGAAGCCAGCTTCAACAGCCGCACTTTGAAGCGAATCTCAGCGGAGGAATCTCTCCTCGCCGTTGATGCAGCCACACTCGTTCCACACACTATCACTGTTTCCGAGGCGCGAGCGCAGGCGAGGGCCATCAAAAGAGCCATTAAAGCTTTGCAGGAAACGGTTGATCGCGGCAGGCGAATCGAGCTGAGGATAATCAGGAGGGAGAGACGGGTTGAAACGCAGAACGGAACGAGCATGTCGCTCCGCGCGCAAATCAACCCCACTTCTTTAGCGGCCACTTTGACGGACGCGCCGTTGCCCGCGCAAATCAATTCCCAACTCTCCCCCGGCTTGAGGGCGGACGGCGCATGTGCCAGTGAAGAGTAAGAATAAATAATTGAGACCTGAAAAACTGAGAATGAGGACGAAGATGAAAAACAGAATGATTGCCATAGCAAATAGCGTCTTGGTCGGAGTCTTGATAAGCGTGTCCTACACCTTGAGCGTAAACGCGCAGGGGAGTGCGCGCGGGCAGCGGGATTTGCCCTTTAAAGAAGAGATTCGACGCAGCTTTCAGCTAGGGGCGGGCGCGCGCGTCTCGGTCGAATCAATCAGCGGCCCCGTTGATGTCGAGACGACTGGCGGTAACACGGCTGAGGTCTACATCGTCCGCTCAGGCCAAACTCAGCGCGACCTTGATTGTTATCGCACCGTCGTCGAGCAAACGGCGGGCGGTCTCTCGATTCGCCACGATCAGGAATGCCGTAACATCCGATCGCACCAGCGCGTTCATCTCAGCCTGCCCAGGGATGTCAATCTGCGGATTGAATCCGTCAGCGGCGACGTACACATCGGCGCGATTGAAGGCAGCACTCATCTCAACAGCATTAGCGGTGGAGTCTGGCTGGCCCAGACGGGCGGCGATACGCGCATCAACAGCATCAGCGGTGAGGTGAATCTCAATGTCACGAGGCTGGGCAGCGGCCTCAAGCTCGACAGCATCAGCGGCAAGATAGTGCTTGGGCTGGCCGACGGTCTCAGTGCCGACGTAAGGGCCGAGAGCATCTCGGGTCAAATCTCAAGCGAGATTCCAGGCGTGACGGTCGAGAAGGTCGGCGACTCGGATTACCGCGCGCAGGTCGGCTCCGGCGGCGCTCCTGTTTCGATCAACAGCGTCAGCGGCAGTATTACGCTGCGCCGCTTTTAATTTTCCGGTTGGGCGCAGATAGTTGAACGAGTGGCTGTTAGTCGAAACAAATTCACCAAAAGAAGAGAGCTATCGAAATGTTAAAAGCAACAAAGAAGACTGGGATGAAAAGAGTGCTGCTGGGACTCGCGGCCTGCGTCGGGCTGGCAATGATCTTCGCGGGCGGCGCGCGCACCCAGACAGATGAAAAATTGCGTGAGGAGTTTCACCAGACTTACCCTCTGGCCGCCGACGGGCGTGTGAGCCTTGAGAACATCAACGGCTCTGTAAGCATCTCGACCTGGGATCGCAACGAAGTCAAAGTTGATGCGGTCAAATGGGCCTACACGCGCGAGCGACTGGCGGAAGCCAAGATAGAGGTCTCGGCCAACGCGGGCGGCATCTATATCAAGACGGATTATCCGGATGGCGACCAGATGTTCACCGATGATAGAAATAGGCGCAGGGAAAACCCGGCGACGGTCGAATATACGCTGACCATTCCGAGAGGCGCGCGCCTGGATTCTATTGAGCTGATTAACGGTGGGATTGAGATCAGCGGCGTCGCGGGCGACGTGAGGGCTTCATCCATCAACGGTCGCGTACATGCGCGCGGCCTGACGGGCGAAGCCAGGCTTTCGACCATCAACGGTCGCCTCGAAGCCACATTCGACCGCCTGGACGCCTCGAAGTCCATCTCGCTCAACTCCGTTAACGGCAGCGTCGCCCTGACCATTCCATCTGATTCAAACGTCGAGCTTAAGGCCGACACGGTACATGGCGGAATCAGCAACGACTTCGGTCTTCCTGTGCGCCGTGGCAAATACGTTGGCCGCGATCTTTCCGGGCGACTCGGTCAGGGCGGCCCACGCATCAAGCTGAACAATGTCAACGGCTCCATCACAATCAATCATGCGGCGGATGGTCGCCCTTTGAGCCCCGCCACCAATCTCCTGCCGCAAAAGAGCGAAGATGATGGGGACGACGCGGAGATTGAGCACGAGCGCGCGGAAGCGCGGCGCGAGGCTCGTGAAGCTCACCGCGAGGTCGAGCGCGCTCAAATAGAAATCCAACGCGAAGCGCAAAGGGCCGCACGCGAAGCCCTGAGGGAACGCGACGACGTGATAAGGGAGTCGCAGCGCGATGCGGCGCGGGCCGTGCGGGAACAACAACGCGAAATCCGTCGCGCCCAGATCGAATCCCAGCGCGCTGCGCGCGAAGTCGCACGTGCGACCACAGTCATCACCAACAACTATAACGGTATGCCCCTTGTCAGTCGCGAGACGAAAACTTTTGCCGTGAGCGGCACGCCGCGCGTGAATGTGCAAACTTTCGATGGGCCTATCATAGTGCGCACATGGGACAAATCGGAGGTTACGGTCAATGCCACAAAGCGCGCGGGCGACGAACGTCAGCAGCAGGGAATTCGCCTTAGCATGAACCAGAACGGCGCGGAAATCTCCATCATCGCCGATTTCGATAAAGCTTATTCCCAGCGCATCACATCGAATGTCACCAACATCAGTGCGAACGTCAGTCTTGAAGTCTATGTGCCGCGCAGCACGACCTTGCGCGCTGCTTCGGGCGATGGTCGCCTCATCATCGAAGGCGTCAACGGCGACATGGATTTAAGAACAGGGGATGGGCCAATAGATGTTCAGAACGGTCGCGGACATTTGAAGGCCACGACCGGCGATGGCCGTATTCGCATCGTCAACTATGACGGTCAGGTCGAGACGCGCACAGGCGATGGGAGCATCAGCCTCTCCGGGCGTTTCGACCAACTCTCGGCGCGCACAGGCGACGGCTCAATCTCGCTCGCGCTTCCCGCCGGCTCTCGTGCCACGATAGAGACGGACGCCGAAGCAATCATCAACGATGTCGGAGCGGTCGAAGAGCAGCCTTCATCGAAGCGCCTGCGACGTTGGGTCGTTGGAGGCGGAGGCCCTGTCTTTCGTCTGCACACGGGCGATGGACGGATAGTTTTGCGGCGCACCGGTGACGAGCGGTAAAGGTTCAGCCTTCGATAACAGCCTGCTCATCTCGCACGTCTTTAAGATTGTCAAAGCGAATGGGTTTTGTATCGCGCCGGAGCTTTCTTTCGTGTGAGCGAATGATGCTCCTAAACTTTTACAATTTTTACTAAAAAGCTCCATATTACTGAAACAGACCATAGCCCACAGACGTTTAAGCATAAAATCGGACGGCCCTGCCAAGTCGCACGTTGTCATAAGGGACGCGCACGCAATCAATCGAAATATAGTCATGGGGAGTAAGCGAGTATGGAAAATGGATTTGCACCTGGCGCTAACGCCGTAAGCGGGTCGGGCACGGCGAGAATTCAGGCGGCATTATCTTCGATGGGCGAACCATTATCCTTTCATTCATCGCGTCGTGCGCTGCGTGCCGTCCAAATATCTCTCCTCCTACTTATCCTGATACTTCTGGCAAGCACGACCGGCTATGCGCAGCGCGAGCAGATTAGCAGCAGGACGCTGCCTCGCGAGAGCTATGCGAAAAAGGCCGGGGCGCGTGCGGGTGCGCTGCCCGTTAAACGCCTGATGGGTTTGCGCAGCGCCCTCGTCAGTGAAGGCTCGCGCATCTCTGTCGCCTCAGATCAACCGCTCAACGACTATTCCGCGTATCGCAGCGGTGAGCGCTTCTACATCGTCATTCCGCATGCAACTGCGGAGAATCTGCAAACAGACGTGAACGGGCCGGGTTTCACGGACGCGCGAGTCGAGCAGCGCAATGATGAGACAGTCCTCTCATTTCGTTTAGAGGCGGGCGGCAGCGCGAGCGTCGCGCAGAAGTTCAATCGCCTGGATATTATCTTCGTCGCGCCGGGCGCGGCGCGTATCAGCGTGGCGAATACTTTTGTTCAGCCGACGCCGAGCGCATCGCCTGGACTTTCAAGCGGCGGGACGGATGAAAGCAGTAATCCGGGCAGTAACACAGGCACATCGGTCACGACAGACCCGACGGTAGCGCCAGCGCCGGGCATCATCACTACTCCGGCAGCCGCAGATGCTTCTTCCATCACGGAAGTCACGAAACTACCTGTCGGAAGTGCGGCGCTCGTGCTGCCGCCGGAGAAGGCAAATCCGTTGCGCGTCCCGCGCTTCGAGAAGCCGCCTGTGATTGACGGACGCCTCGACGACGATGAATGGAAGGGCGCGGCCGTCCTCAAAGATTTTTATCAGGTTGAGCCCGGCGATAATATCGCGCCTTCAAAACCGACGGTCGTTTACATCGGCTATGACACTAGATTCCTCTACGTCGCCTTTCACGCCTTCGACGAGCGGGACAAAGTGCGCGCCACCATCGCCAAGCGCGACGCGATTTTTGATGATGATTACGTCGGGCTGTTTTTCGATACCTTCAACGATAAGCGCAAAGCTTACGAGATGAACTTTAATCCGCTCGGCGTGCAGGCCGACGGTATCCTGACCCCCGGCATCAACGAGGATTTCAGCGTTGACATGGTGGTCGAATCCAAGGGCGCAGTGGTTGATGACGGCTATATCGTCGAGGTCGCCATCCCCTTCAAGTCGCTGCGTTACGAGGCGGGCAAAGACGTGCTCTGGGGAGTGCATTTTTACCGTCGCATCAAGCGTTTTAATAACGAGCTGGATATGTGGATGCCCATCTCGCGCGACCAATCCAACTGGTTGGCCCAGGCCGGTCACATCACAGGGCTGGAAGGCATCTCGACCGAGCGCACGCTGGAAGTGATTCCGAGCCTGACTCTGTCGGAGACGGGCAAGCGAAAGAGCACTATCCCTTCATCCATACTCTCTGCCAATCGCGGAATGGTTGATCCCGGCAAATTCGTCAACGAGCCCATCAAGTTTGATCC
>JBKKAL010000181.1:0-7819 GCA_046714695.1 Pyrinomonadaceae bacterium | reverse complement strand
AAGTGGCGGTGGCGGTCGCGGCGGTGATGATGATGATGAAGGAGGCTCGGGCGGCGGCGGCAAAGGTGGCTCCGGCGGCGGAAGCGGTTCCGGTGGCTCAGGCTCCGGTGGAGGCTCTGGCTCCGGCGGGTCTGGCGGAGGCTCGGGCAGCGGCGGTAGTTCTGGCGGCGGCTCTGGATCGGGCGGCGGTTCCGGTTCCGGCGGCGGAAGCGGTTCCGGCGGTGGTTCTGGTTCCGGCGGCTCCGGTGGAGGCTCCGGCAGTGGCGGTTCGGGTGGTTCTGGCGGCGGTGGTGGTGGACGATAGAGCTTTCGCCAGCAATATCCGGATCGAAGGCGAAACAATCGCCCTTAAATAATTTTTACGCGAAACAATCCGGCGCGCGGTATTGATCCTCAAGATCAACGCCGCGCGCCGGAACATTTTCTGACTGTCTTATCTTTTGGGCGATGATTCGAGGCGGCGGACGCTGCCCTCGCCGCTGATCGTGCGGCTTGAGCTGCGTGCTACTTTTTCAGCTTCTGTGAAGGCGCGCAAAAAATTCTCGCCGAGCACCTTGCGAATATCTTTTTCACTGTACCCGCGCCGCAGCAACTCGTAAGTAATGTTCGGAAGCTGTGAGACATCCTTCATGTCCTCGGGCAAACTCGGCACGCCGTCGAAATCCGAGCCGAGGCCCACATGATCCACGCCCGCCACTCTACTGATGTGATCAAAGTGATCAATCAGCACGGAGAGCGGCGTCGGCGGTAAAGGATCAGCATCCTCCAGCTTTTTCGTCTCCTCCGCAAGGCGCTTTGGATCATCCTTGAACTGTACGCCCAGTGCATCGAGTTGGGGCTTGAGGCGCTCGTCGCGAGCCTTATCAGCCTCAGCATATTTCCGATCTATGAAGCCCGGATAGAAGTTGACCATTACGACGCCGCCGTTTTTGGCAATACGGCGCAGCAGGTCGTCAGGGATATTGCGCGGGTGATCGTTGAGAGCGCGCGCCGAAGAGTGCGAGGCGATAACCGGCGCACGCGACGTATCCAGGACATCGTTCATCGTCTTATCCGAGACGTGCGAAACATCAACGAGCATGCCGAGGCGATTCATCTCGCGCACGACCTCACGGCCAAACTCCGTCAGCCCGTTATGCCGCGCCTCGTCGCGCCCCGCATCGGCCCAGTCGTTGGTGTTGTTGTGCGTCAGCGTCATATAGCGTATGCCCAGGCGATAAAAGTCGCGGAGCGCGGAGAGCGAATTCTCAATCGCGTGGCCGCCCTCTATGCCCATCAGCGACGCGATCTTTCCCTCCTTCTTGGCGCGTCGAATTTCTGTCGCGGACGTGGCGAAGAGAAGATCATCTGTGTGACGCTCGACCGCGCGATAGACCATGTCAATCATATCGAGCGCGCGGCGCGCAGAGCCTCCGTCTTTCGCATACTTTTTGTCCACGTAGATCGAGAAGAACTCCGCGGTCAGGCCGCCCGCTTTCATGCGCGCGATGTCAGTATGATATTTACCGGTGGAGGATGTGCCGATATCATAGTCTTCATCCGTCATCATTGAGGTGATGTCGTTATGAGTATCAACCACCAGCGACTTGCGATGAATGCGTAACGCTTCACGCCACAAACGCTCGTCGCGCGCAGGAGTTGCTGGGGGAGAAGGAGTCGGCTGTGCCGTAGGCTGTGCGGACGGCGATTGATGGGCCAACGCGGCGTTTTTAGCCTGCGAACCAACGCGCCCGACAGGAGAGAAAAGGCAGACCAGGGTGAGCGCAATTACACAACACGGTTTTCGTTGACTCATTATTATCCGTCCGGTTCAAATCAGAATGCCGAAGTATCATTAACCAGTCTGACCATTATTTCAAGCAGGAGCGGAGAGAAAGGGCGCGAAAGAAATCCCCGGCCATTTTATGGCTTTCAAGGAGCTTACCCTCCTATTCAGCGCCGTCGCCGTCAAAAAGCCTCCGGCCAACTGAAGGCCGCCCGCTTTACGCTTCCTACATCGGCGCACAAGACCTGGAACTTTTCAGTTGAACGGGCGTCTAAAGAATCAATGATCCACGATGTCTCTTGCCGCCTGCTCTTTTGAGAGGGAGTAAAGAAATGCGACGCCTTATAATTCGTCCTCTGGTGCTGACGCTCACGTTTCTGACGGGGCTCCTTTTGTCCTATATTTTCACCTTCGGCGCTGGCGGCCTCCTGGCGCGGCTCTTAGATGAGCCTTCAGAAAACATTCCCGTGCTGCGTTTAAGCGATTGTCCCGAAACTTCGGCCTTCTGCTGGCAGACAAATACGCAGGAAACGGAAGAGGCTGCCGTTTACTCTGCGCTCGTCGAGCGGATGAGTAAAAATGACCGTGGCGACCTGATCGTTGTACAGGATCATACAGTGAATCTCTATCGCTTTACCTTGCCTACTCTTGAAGGTGATCCTCACGAACGGCTTTTTGAAGCTTTGCAGTCGGGTTTTCCGTCCGCCGAGCAGGCGACGCTCGCGAGCTTTCGCGCCAATAACGAACAGTCATGGCCGATAAGGAGCCCTTTCCTCTTGCGGACTCGAAGCAGGTTGATCAGCCAACAAGAGGTTGAGCGATTTTCTCCGTCAAAGCCCGGCATCTGGTGGGGGTCGTTTTATCGAAACTACAGGGGCGCAGCGGGCTTCCTCATGCTGTCGAAGGTGGGCTTTAATCGCGAGATGAATCAGGCTCTGGTTTATAGAGCATTCGCTTGTGGCGATACATGCGGCTTTGGCTCTTACATCTTTCTCGTTAAAGAAGGAGGCCGTTGGAGAATCAGAAGTGTGGCTAAGCAATGGGTCTCGTAATTATCACCGGACGCTTCCGCAGAGCCTGGCATTCCTCAGCGGATAATCTTTTCCAGGGGAGCTTCGGCAAGTCAGCTTTCTATACCCGTCTCCGTTTGAGAAACGTTGCGGTGATCTTCGGAGCGGCAACCGCCTACTGCTGGAAACCTTTGTGATCAATACATTCGACCTTTCAAAATACTACGAGACTACGGCAGCCGTGCGAGACGTTGACCTGTATGTCTCGCAGGGCGAAATTTGCGGCCTCATCGGCCCGAACGGCGCGGGCAAGACGACGCTGCTCAAGATGCTGGCGGGACTCCTGCGCCCGACGAGCGGCAAGATAGAGGTTGACGGCATTGAGGTCGGAGCCCGTCCAAAGCGCCTTCACGAAACGGTCGGATACGTTCCGGATACCTTCGGCCTTTACGACGAGCTGACTGTCCGGCAGTTCCTCGAATATTTTGCGCGCGCACACAGGGTCTCGCCCGACAAGGTCGGAAAGCGCATTGCGAGCGTGCTGGAGTTGACCGGTCTGGCCTCGAAGATAGAAGCGACGGTCGGCTCTCTTTCACGCGGCATGCGTCAGCGACTGGTAATCGCCAAGACACTGCTTCATGCGCCAAGGGTACTGCTGTTGGATGAGCCCGCCAGCGGATTAGACCCGCTGGCACGGATGGAGCTTCGCGATTTAATCAAGGAGCTGGGCTCTCTCGGCACGACGCTTATCGTCAGCTCGCATATTTTGACGGAGCTGGCAGACTTCTGTACTTCCGTCGTGATTATGGAACAGGGCCACGTCATTCGCTCCGGTCGAATAGATGAGCTGATCGAAACCATTCGCGGCGGTCTTCAGCTTCGCATCGAACTGATGGACGAAGAGGCTGTAGGCGCGCTCCGTTCGGCACTGGAAAATCGCGACGAGTTAAAGAATATCAGTGTCGAGCATTTGACCATAGACTGCACCTTTGACGGCGACCGCGCCGCTCTCGCCCGCCTTCATCATGAGGTGGTAGTGGCGCACACGGGAGTCGTCTCCTTCTACGAGCGGCGCTTTACCATCGAGGACGTTTTTATGGCTGTCGGAAGCCACAGGGTCTCTTAAGCTTTGTAAGGAGAAGCGATGAATTTGAATTGGGCGGCAGCTAAACTAAACCCGGAAATCGTCAGAAACCTGCGCATCACACTGCCACCCAGAAGGGTGCTCTTTATCGCCGTCTTTACAATCATCCTGTTGCTCGTCACGAGCGGCGTCGTCTGGAGTAATGCTCTCAACCAGTATCTATCATCGGCGCAGCAGATCAAAAAGTTCGGCCGCGAGATGTACTGGTTGCTGGGGGTGACGCTCTTTGCGCTGCTCTTTATTCTGACACCGGCGACGGCTGCGCTCTCTTTTATTCAGGAGAAGATACGCGGCACATATATATTTCAGCAGATGGTCCTACTGTCGCCCTTCGATCTGGCGGTCGGAAAATTTGTCGGCAGCGGCCTCCTCGGCTATTTCCTCGCCTCCCTTATCTACCCGTTCTTTCTCGCGGCGGCGGCCCTCGCCGGGGCAGACTTTTTTCAGTTCCTTCGGATCAGCCTCTTTCTTTTGATCGGCGGTCTGTGCTGCCAGGCGGTCGGGCTTTTCATCTCTGCCGCTTTGTCCGGGCCGGGTGACAGAATCTTACGTGGAGGGTTGCTTGTTGGCCCGGCGACAGGCGGTGTCGGCGGGCTGGTGGCTCTGGCGCTGTACAGCTATTTCACTCGCGCTCCTTATATCTCGACGGGCAGTTACTATGAGACAGCCCATTTCTACGGATTCGAGATCAAAGCTTATCTTGTGATCCTGGGTTTGCTGGCCTTTACAGGAGCCTGGGCCTTTGCAGGGACGGTGCGGCGCATCCGTGTAAGCCAACTGACGCCGGTGCGCCCATGGCCCGCATGGCTCTTCTTCGCTTCCGCAGAGGCTGTCCTCACAGGTCTGTTCTGGGGCGGGTTTACTCAGGCCGGTAGCAGCAGATTCACGCTCTTCCCGCCTGTCGGACGCCTCGGTTTTTACCTGCTGCTGAACTGGGCCGCCTTTACCATTCTCGCCGGGAGTTCCGCTTTGAGCCGTGGACGCCTTCGCGAATGGTGGAGCGAAAGTTGCGACCCGTTCGCGGTCTTCGAGCGACAGGAGATCAAGAACGCCATCACTACATTCGTCATCGCGCTTGGTATTTCACTCATTGGCTTGATAACGCTCTGGGCCAGCTTTCATACCTACGCCCCGACTCATCCGCAGAGCGAGTCGGACGTTCCCCAACTGGCGGCAATAATTCTTAGCTTTACCCTTTCGGTGGCCGCAGTGGCCTTCTTCGTACAGTATTGCGCGATGCAGCGATTTCGTATCGGAGCGTGGGCAGGGGTCGCTCTGGCAATCGTATTTTACATGGTTATGGGTGTCGTCGGCGCTTCGATTGAAGACAAGAAAAACACCGCCGCGCTGCTCAACCCGATTGTCTATATGAGCGTGCTTACCGACGGCAACACGTATATAGATAGCCATGATAAGTTTGGCGACGTGCTTCATGAGCCCGATCTGGAGGTGACGGGCGCGACGTTGGCCCACGGGCTTATCGCCCAGGGATTGCTGGCTCTTGGGTGCTTTGGGCTCGCTCACGCCAAGTGCAGAAAGACCGAAGAGGAGATACTTCAGGAGTGCGCTTAACGCGGGGTTTATTGTTGCTCCAAGCACCCGGCTGCTAAAAATTCGCCGGGGATTTTTGCGTCTGCGCATCCTTTATTGCTTATCTTCACCCGCCATCAACGCTCCTAATGTCGTGGATCAATCATTGTCGCTTCAAGCCTTTCTGTGGTACACAGAGAATCATCCATGCGCGTTTCCGGCCGTAGTCCTTCCGTTCCAGTTTTATAAGGGGACGCGCTATCTATCATTTCCGCAGGGGAGCAGTGAGTATCTATGTCTTCCGCGACACCGAACATCGAATCCATGCTTCACGAAAAGCGCGTCTTTCAGCCTCCTGAGAATTTCTCCGAGGGCGCTCATATCTCTACGATGGAAGATTACGAGCGTTTATATAAAGAAGCACATGATTCGCCGGAAGCATTCTGGGCGCGTATGGCCGAGCAGCTTGACTGGTTCAAAAAGTGGGACACGGTTCTGAAATGGGAGCCACCGCACGCCGAATGGTTTGGCGGTGGCCGCATCAATATCTCGTATAACTGTTTAGACAGGCATCTACTGACGTGGCGGCGCAACAAGGCGGCGATTATCTGGGAGGGCGAGCCCGGCGACCAGCGCACGCTCACATACCAGCAACTGCACTCGGAAGTCTGCCGCTTCGGTAACGTGCTGAAAAGGATGGGCGTCGAAAGGGGCGACCGCGTCGCGCTCTACATGCCTTTAATTCCGGAGCTGGCCGTGGCGATGCTCGCCTGCGCGCGCATCGGCGCGACGCACTCCGTCGTGTTCGGCGGATTTTCCGCAGACTCTCTGAAAGATCGCATCAACGATGCGGGATGCAAACTGGTCGTCACGGCGGATGGCGGATGGCGGCGCGGCGCTGAGGTCAAGCTGAAACCCGCCGTTGACGAGGCGCTCGGTCAAACGCCCACCGTCAAAAATTGCGTGGTCGTCAGGCGCACGGGCACGCTTATAAACATGGAGGCGGGACGCGATCACTGGTGGCACGAGTTGATGGAGACGGTCAATGCCCATTGCCCTGCCGAAGAGCTGGACAGCGAGCATCCGCTTTTTATCCTATACACTTCGGGCACGACCGGAAAACCCAAAGGCATCCTTCACACTACGGCAGGCTATCTCTTACAGGCGCATCTGACGACCAAATGGGTCTTTGATCTTAAAGACGAAGACCTTTACTGGTGTACGGCGGACATCGGATGGGTGACGGGCCACTCTTACGTCGTTTATGGCCCACTGTCTAACGGCACGACCACTTTTATGTACGAGGGCGCGCCCAACTGGCCGGAGCCGGATCGTTTCTGGCAGATAATAGAGCGCCACCGCATCAATATCCTGTACACTGCGCCCACAGCCATCCGCGCCTTTATCAAGTGGGGCGAGCAGTGGCCGCTCAAACATGATCTCTCAAGCCTCAGGCTTCTGGGCAGCGTCGGCGAGCCGATCAACCCGGAGGCCTGGATGTGGTACAGAGAAATTATCGGCAAGGGCCGCTGCCCCATCGTGGATACATGGTGGCAGACAGAGACGGGCGCGATGATGATCTCGCCTCTGCCGGGTGCAACACCGACTAAACCCGGCTCGGCCACACGTCCTCTGCCCGGCATAGAGGCCGATGTGATGACAAAAAGCGGCGAACAGGTGGGCGCAGGCGAGGGCGGATACCTGGTGATCAAGCGCCCGTGGCCATCCATGTTGCGGACGATCTGGGGCGACGATGAGCGATACCGTCAAGCCTACTGGTCGGAGATAGACGGAGTTTATTTTGCGGGCGACGGCGCGCGGCGTGACGAGGACGGTTATTTCTGGATCATGGGGCGCGTTGACGATGTCATCAACGTCAGCGGTCATCGCCTCGGCACTGCCGAGATCGAAAGCGCGCTCGTCTCGCACGAGGCGGTCGCCGAAGCGGCCGTTGTTGCGCGTCCCGACGAACTGAAGGGCTCAGCGATCGTCGCTTTCGTCACGCTCGAAGGCACGCATAAGACCTCCGACGCGCTTAAAGAGGAGTTGCGCCGCCACGTCGCACATGAGATCGGCGCGCTCGCCCGTCCAGACGAGATACGCTTTAGCGATATGCTGCCGAAGACAAGATCAGGGAAGATCATGCGCCGCCTTCTTCGCGAGATCGCGACGAGCGGGTCGGTGGTCGGTGATGTGACGACGCTCGAAGACTTCTCAGTCCTTGAGAAACTCCGCGCGGAAGAGGAGTAGTGAAGGGCAATGACGAGTGATAAGATAAAAACTTAATCCAGGCTTGTCATTGTTTTTAAGGATTCGGTTGAAATTAGTCGTTTACCTCTACTGAAAGTAGTCTGTCGCTGGTGCGTTATT
>JBKKAL010000180.1:0-17818 GCA_046714695.1 Pyrinomonadaceae bacterium | reverse complement strand
GATGCTGCGCCCCTTTGGAAACCCAAGCGCGAAGACTGATTCATCCCCACCGCAAGCAGTGGGGCATTCTCAAAGTTCTTCGTAAAAAAAACGCACCCTGGGGGAGTGCGTCCCCGGTTTTTCATCTTCTTTAATGGTCGCTTGCGCTCCGGACTATTTAGCGTGTAGGGTTTTAGCCACTACACTCTAATCTTTAATGCGCTGTCTTGATATGATCTCTTTTCGATAAACCGATGACGAACTCCTCCACACCTATGCTCCGGCAGTATCACGAGCTGAAGCGACAGCATCCCGGCACACTCCTCTTTTTTCGTCTGGGGGATTTCTATGAACTGTTCTTCGAGGATGCGCTCACAGGCGCGCGCGAGCTGGAGATTACGCTGACGGCGCGTCATAAGGAACGCGGCGACCCCGTGCCTATGTGCGGCGTTCCGCATCATGCCGCTTCGGGGCACATCGCGCGGCTGGTGCGCAAAGGCTATCGCGTCGCCATCTGCGAGCAGACCGAAGAACCCTCGATGGCGAAGAAACTCGTGCGGCGCGAAGTAGTGCGCGTCATCACGCCCGGCACGGCCATTGACCCGCAGCTCATTGAAGCGCGCGAGACAATTTATCTTGCCGCAGTCACAGGCAGCGGCTCTGTCATGGGCGCTGCTTTCCTAGATCTTTCAACAGGAGAATTTCGCGCCACCGAGGCCGAAGGATCAGACGCATGGGCGCGCATCTGCGCCGATCTTGAATCCTATGCTCCGCGCGAGATTCTCTTCCCCGCCTCGCTTGCGCCCCTTATCCAAAACGCACATCAAACTAAAAAGCGCACCGCGCCCCTTCCGCTCTCTGAAAGTGAGACTGCCCGTCCACCTGCAGCGATTCGGGACGCTGATGCAAAGAGGGAAGATTCTTCCAGAGGTGAGGCGGCCGCCTTCGGCGGAGCGACGCTCACCCCTGTGGATGATTGGCTATGGCAACAGGACGCCTGCGCCGCCAGTTTGCGCGAGCAATTCAGCGTCCGTTCTTTGGAAGGATATGGTATCGAAGGCAAATATGCGGCAATCGCGGCTGCTGGCGTCTGTCTTCGTTACGCGCACGATACTCAACGCGCCGCTGCTGCGCACGTCACAGACCTACAGTATTTCGAGCCGCAGGATCAACTGATTCTCGACAGCGTAACGGTGCGTAATCTGGAACTGGTCGAAGCTCAAGGAGCGAAAGGGCGCGCACGCGCTCTGATAAATGTGATTGATGAGACAGTGACGGGCATGGGCGCAAGGCTGTTGCGTTCGTGGCTCTTGCGCCCCTCTATTCGTCGCGGCGAGATCGAAGCGCGACTCGGCGCAGTTGAAGACCTGCACGCTTCGCAGATCAAGAGAGACCGCCTGCGCGCCCTGCTCAAAGAGGTGGCCGACCTGGAACGGCTTACCGGTCGTCTCAATATGAGTTCGGCAAGCCCGCGTGATCTTGCTGCGTTGCGACGTTCCCTCGATCAAGTCCCAATGATTCGTCAGGCGTTATCGGACTCTACTTCTTCGCTTCTGCAAATTCTGCATGAAAGCCTGGACGAGCTTGAGGATGTGCGCTCCTTGATTGCACGCGCCATCAGCGAAGACCCGCCCGCCAAGTTGGTTGATGGAGGCGCGGTTTGCGATGGGTTTTCGAGCGAGCTGGACGAGTTGCGAATACTCAGCAGCAACGCCAAGCAAACAATCGCGGCTTTAGAGACGAGCGAGCGAGCGCGTTCCGGTATCTCTTCACTCAGAATTCGCTACAACGGCGTCTTCGGTTATTTCATAGAAGTATCGAAGGCAGCCTCCGTGCGCGTTCCGGCGAATTACGAGCGCCGCCAAACTCTGGCTAATGCGGAAAGGTACACGACCCCCGAACTGAAATCATGGGAGACGCGCGTCCTCGGCGCAGAAGAGCGTATGAAGCAGTTGGAAGCGGAGATTTTCGCAGGGGTCTGCGCTTCTGTCGCTGCCGAAACTAAACGCATACAGGCCACCGCGCGCGCCCTAAGTGCGCTCGATGCGCTCGCCTCGCTCTCAGAGATTGCCGTTCGCCGTCGCTACGCTCGCCCCCAAATGCATGATGGCGACGAGATAGAGATCAAAGGGGGACGCCATCCCGTTATCGAAGTCTTCAGCGACGAGCCGTTTATCCCCAACGATCTCTTTATGAATAACTCGGCAGAGCGTCTGCTGATCATCACAGGCCCGAACATGGGGGGCAAGAGCACGGTATTGCGGCAGACGGCGATCATCTCGATTCTGGCGCAGATGGGCTCGTTCGTTCCGGCTGAGAAGGCGCGATTGCCCGTCCTTGATCGTATCTGGACGAGGGTCGGGGCATCCGATGATCTCGCGGGCGGGCGCTCGACCTTTATGGTCGAGATGACGGAGACGGCTGCGATTCTTCATCACGCGACGCCACGCTCGCTCGTGCTGCTGGATGAGATAGGGCGCGGCACGGCCACCTTCGATGGGCTCTCGATTGCCTGGGCGGTGGCCGAGCACCTTCACGATTCCCCCGAGCACGCAGCGAAAACCCTGTTTGCAACGCATTACCACGAGCTGACGGAACTGGCCGAACGCTTGCCCGGCGCACAGAATTATCAGATAACGGCCGCTGAGCGTGAAGGCGAAGTCGTCTTTCTGCATCGCCTGGAGCGCGGGCGCGCCTCGAAGTCTTATGGGATAGAGGTCGCGCGACTCGCAGGGCTTCCTCCATCCGTGCTTGAGCGTGCGCGCGATGTGCTTGCACGGCTCGAACGCTACGAGCTGGACGTATTCGCGGAAGAGGAAGCAGCCAGTATAAAAGTCGAAGCAGCAGCAGCGCCTTCGGATCAGTGGGATGAATGGGCGTACGATGAGGCGGGTTTGAAACGAGCCGCCCTGCGCGCTCGTCGCCGCGCGATGGCCGCGCAGGCGACCCTTTTCGACGCAACGAATCAAAGCCTGCTTGACGAGTTGTGCGACGTTAATGTAGAAAATCTTTCAGCAGATGAAGCGCGCGAACTTCTCCTCAGTTTACGCAAACGTATGGTGTAAGCGATTGGGGTCTGCTCGAATGATCGCCATCGCCACCGCCCTTCGGAATCCAAGTCGCTGATGATGGTTGTATCTTTCACATGATTGACTCTTTAACTTCTCTCTCTCTCGAACAACAGATCGGGCAAATCTTTTTCATCGGGCTACCGGGTACTGAGCTTGACTCGGACACGCGCTCGCTTATCAAAGATATTTCGCCGGGAGGCGTGATTATCTTCGGTCGCAACGTAGTCGCGCCCGAACTATTGCGCAAACTGCTTGACGATACACGCGCTATCTCTGCGGTCGAGCCTCTGTTCGGCATAGATCAGGAGGGAGGTCTCGTTGATCGCCTGCGCCGCATATGTACGCCGATGCCCGCCGCGCGCTCGATTCGACAGCATGGCGACCTGGCGGCTGCGCGCTCTCTGGGTCGGCTTACGGGCGAAGTGTTGCGCATGCTTGGTTTCAACCTGAACTTTGCGCCCGTCATGTCCATCATGACGGACGAGCGCGACCTGCTCTCCAACGGCCTTTATTCGCGCTCCTTCGGTCGCTCGCCCGGAGAGGTTCTGGGCTACACGATGGTCTACCTGCGCGCACTGCAAAGCGCGGGTTGTATGGCTTGCCTGAAGCACTTTCCGGGGATCGGCGCGGGCGAAGTTGACTCGCACGAAGAGATGCCGATGGTGCATCTCTCGCACGACGATCTGATGGCCCAGGATCTCGCGCCATATATCGAACTGTTTCAGCGCGAGGACGACCGCGTGCGCGCCGTCATGGTCAGCCACGGCGGCTTTCCCAACATTGATATTCGTCAGGGCGTCGCAGGTGGCCGCATCGAGCCCGCCTCGCTCAACTACAACGTCGTTACCAAGCTGCTGCGCGATGAGCTGGGTTATAAACATCTGGTCGTCACAGATGACCTGGAGATGGGCGCGATCAGCAAATATTGCGAGATCGAGCAGGCGACTGTGCGGGCTTTTCTGGCCGGGCAGGACATGCTTTTGATCTGCTCGCGCCCGGACATCATCCGTCGCGGTTATAACGCTCTTCTCGAAGCCGCGCGCAGCGGTGAGATTTCCGGGGAACGTATAAGAATATCACTAGAGCGTATCAGTAATTTCAAATCTCAGGTTCAACCGCCGCTTCCCTTCCGCATGGAGCGATTTCGAGAGATCTCGGACGAGGTGGGTGAATTGAATCGAAAGCTTTCCTATACGTATGGAGGAACAATCTAATGCGTGCTCGAATCATCGCTGCGCCGTTTCTGGTGTTGCTACTAACGACGGCGCTCATCTTGCCCGGATGCCGTTCGGCAAGCGAAGCATTTGTGATTGCCCTCTCCGATAACATTTCCACGCTCGACCCCATCGGAGCGGCGACTATTGATGCCGCCTCGGAGCGCGTCCGCGTGCTGATGTTCAACTCGCTCGTGCGGAAAAACGAGAAGTTCGAGTATGTCCCTGAGCTGGCTTCCGCCATACAGCCTTCAGCCGACGGCCTCGCTTACACTTTCACCTTGCGCGACGGGGTGACGTTTCACGACGGCAAGCCCATGACCTCAGCCGATGCAAAATATACCCTCGACACGCTGCTGGCTTCCCCGTCCGGTAAAGCCGCTAGTTTCTTCGAGGGCTCCGGCGCGAGCAAACAGCCATTTGTCACAGGCATCGAAACGCCGGATGCGCGCACCGTTGTGATTCGACTACGCAAGCCCTGGCTCTCTCTGCTCTCCAATCTCGTGCCCATCGCCATCATCCCGAAGGACAGCGCGGGCGGACAAAAAGATCACCCCGTCGGCTCAGGCCCATTCAAGTTCGTTCGCTTCGATACGGCCCAGCAGGTCGTTGATCTGGAGGCTTTTCCGAACTACTGGGAAGGCGCGCCGCAGATTCAATCCCTGCGCGTGCGCGTGATCGGTGATGCCAATGCTCTTCAGGCCGAATTGAAGACGGGACGTGTCCAGGTAGCGCCGCTACCGTCAAATATGACGCCCGATGCGCTCAAGGGCCTTGGGCAAGACCCGAATCTGAAGGTCGAACAATTCCCCGGCGCTAATATCGTGCAGCTCACCTTTAATACGGAGAGCGCGCCGCTCGATAAAGCAGCAGTTCGACAGGCCATCGCCTTTGCGATTGATCGCGAGAGCATCATCCGCGATCTGCTGCTCGGACAGGCGAAGCTCGCTCACTCTATTCTTCCGGAAGAGTCCTGGGCCAATGCGCCGGGACAAAAATATAATTTCGATCCGCAGCGCGCGAAAAAGCTTTTGGACGAGGCCGGCCTGCGCGACCCGGACGGTGACGGGCCGCAGATGCGTCTTTCAAATCCCATCGTCTTCAAAATCTCATCGAGCAGCGGAGCGGCACGCCAATACTCCCTCGTTATTCAGAACCAGCTTAAAGATGTCGGTATTCCTATCCAGATAGATACGGTCGAGAGCAATACGCTCAGAGACCAGCAGCTCAAGGGTAATTACCAGATGACGACAGGCAGTTGGGTGGGCGGCAATCAGGACCCGATCTTTTTACGCGATCTGTTCTCTTCGACCGGAATACCAAAACCCGACCGCGTCGGCTTTAACCGCAGCCGCTACAACAATCCTGAGCTTGACCCGATATTGCAGGAGGCAGTTGACACGGCAGACCGTCAAAAAGCGCTCGGCCTTTATACGCGCGCGCAGGAGATCATCAGCCGCGACCTGCCGATGCTGCCGCTCTGGTATCCCGCCAACATGGTCGTCGCGGGCAAGAAGGTCGGCAATATTAAGGTGGACGCGAGCGGCGACTGGAGATTCGTGCGCAGTTTAACGGTAGAGAAATAATTGGACTTGCGCCCTGGAAGATGAGTTGGCGGCAACTCCATCACATTTCACCATCTTCAATGATGGTGAAGGGTATTTTACCGCGTTGCACCTCTTCGAGCGCGATCCGCGTCGGCTTGTGCTTCTGGATGTCCATATCAATGCGCGGGCGCGCCCCGCGCTGAAGCTGCTTGCTTCTTTTTGCCGCGACGATAATCAAACGATATTTGGAGTCCATCTCAGGCTGAATCTCCAGCTCTACGGCCTCTACGACTTCTTCTTTTACTTTAGGCATAATTTGTTTCCCGCTCTGCATGGTCTTTCTAAAAGATGATCAAACGGGTTCAGGTGCGAATCCGAAGGAAAATTACGATGGTGGCTGAAACGTCGCGAGCACGCGCTTTGCTAAATGCTCCTGTCGCTCGCGTCGCGCTCTCTCAGCGTAAATGATTGATGCCAGTTGACGGGCGGCGCGATCCGCCTCGTCATTGATAATCACATATTCAAACTCAATATAATGCTCGACCTCGCCCCGCGCATTTCTTAAGCGCAATAAGAGATCATCCGCGCGCTCTGAGCCCCGCGCCGTCAAACGTTCACAGAGGACTTCGAAAGACGGCGGCAGGATAAAGACGCTGACGGCGGCCGAGACCAGAGAACGAACGCTCTTTGCTCCCTGCACGTCTATCTCTAAAATAATGTCGCGCCCTTCAATTAGCTCGCGCGCGACCTGCTCGCGCGCCGTGCCGTAAAGATTACCGTGGACATTGGCCCATTCAAGGAACGCGCCCGCCCGCTCCATCTCCATAAAAGTCGCGGGCGTGACGAAAAAATAGTCTCGACCGTTCGTTTCTCCGAGACGGGCCTGGCGAGTCGTGTACGAGACGGAATAGCCGAGATTCGGAACTTCTTTTAATACGCGGCGGATAAGCGTGCCTTTGCCGCCGCCGGATGGAGAGCTAACGACGATCAGGCGACCGGGCGGCAAGGTCTCCTCGTCGCTCCGTTCGAGGGCTTCTCTACTCTTCACTTCACTCGACATTCTGTACCTGCTCGCGCAATTTCTCGACCTCTGCCTTGATGGCCAGCGCCGCCTCTTTGGTAATCATCTCGGTTGATTTAGAGAGTACGGTGTTGGCCTCGCGATTCAACTCCTGTAAAAGGAAATCGAGACGTTTGCCGGTCTCGCCCCTGCCGTCAATGGTCTCGCGAAATTGCATAAGGTGACTTTTCAGGCGCGCGATCTCTTCGGAAATGTCGCTGCGATCCGCAAGATATGCGACCTCCTGTGCCAGCCTGCCGGGATCAAGCTCCATTCCCTGGTCACCGCGCGCGACCATCTCGCCGATCCTTTTTTGTAATCGTGCGCGGTATGCGTCAACCAGCCCGCTCGCAGCCTCTTCGATGATGGGAACGTGACGTGCAATCTCGTCGAGGCGAGAGCGCATCTCTGCTGCCAGCTCTTCGCCTTCACGCAGTCGCATCTGTTCCAGCTCGTCCAGAGCTTCGTCAATCGCACTTTCGACGCCCGCGATCATCCGCTCGTCTATCCCATCGCGCACGGGCTGCATCGCACCCGGAAGCCGCGCGAGTATATTAATGTCTGGCTCGCCCGCGATCTCGAACTCCTGCTGCATGGCCCTGAGCGCCGTGATGAACCCGGCGATCAAAGGACGGTTCAACTCGTAAGCCACCTCGCCTGTGCGCTCAAAGGATATATTAGCGTCAACGCGCCCGCGTGAAAGCCTCGATCCGATGCGCCGCTTGACTGTGGCTTCAAGCGAAGACAGCTCCATGCCGAGTCGCAGATGCACATCCAGAAATCTATTATTGACAGTTTTGAGATCAACGGCCACGCTGAAATTCTCGCCCACCGTCGCCCCGCGTCCGAATCCGGTCATTGATTTCATAAAAAGTAATCAGTCATCAGTGGTCAGTAGTCAGTCAAAGCATAAAGCTGATAACTGATTACTGATTGCTGATCACTAAATTATCCTCCTCTTCATCTGCGAACTGTAGTTCATATAGACGTTTGTAGAGACCGCCGTGTGCGAGCAGCTCCGCATGCGTTCCGGTCTCAGCGATGCGTCCACGCTCGAGGACGACGATCCTGTCGGCACGCCGCACGGTTGATAATCTGTGAGCGATGACAATCGTCGTCCGATCCTCAATCAGATTGGCGAGGGCGCGTTGTACCAATCTCTCTGATTCCGCGTCGAGCGCAGAAGTGGCCTCGTCCAGAATCAGCACGGGCGCGTCCAAAAGCACCGCGCGCGCGATTGCAAGACGCTGTCTCTGGCCGCCGGAGAGAAAGATGCCGCGCTCGCCGACAATCGTGTCATAGCCTGCCGGTAACTCCTGTATAAAGTCGTGCGCGAAGGCCACGCGCGCAGCCTCCTCGATCTCTGCCTCGCTGGCTTCGGGGCGGCCATATGAGATGTTGTGGCGCACCGTATCGTTAAAGAGAACCGTCTCCTGTGTGACGAGCGCGATCTGGCGACGCAGGCTACTGATGCGCGCATCGCGCAAGTCCGTTCCGTCCCACAGTACCGCGCCCGTTACCGGATCGTGAAAGCGCGGGAGCAGTTTCGTCAGCGTGGATTTTCCGCCGCCGGATTCCCCGACAAGCGCGACCATCGTGCCCGCAGGGATGCCAAGAGAGACGCCGCGAAGCACTGACCTCGTCTCATTCGCGTAACCGAACGAGACATCGCGCAATTCGATCTCACGCTTTAAGGGCGCAAGCTCAACCGCATCCCGTTTCTCAGGAATCTCCGCGTGTTCGTCCATCACTTCCCAGACGTGGCGCGCGGCCGCCAGCGCCTGCTCCATGCTGTTCGAGAGGCGTGAGAGTTTTCGCATCGGGTCGTAGCTGCGAAAGAGGAAGAAAAGAAAGGTAAGAAACTGCGCGGCGTTCATGCGTCCCGCCATTATCTCGCGCTGGCCGAAGAAAAGCAGGATAACGACGGCCAGCACCCCGATCATCTCGATGGTGGGCGGCGAAAGAGCCGCGATCTTGGCCGAGCGCAGGTTGGCGCGCATGATTAGCCCTGCGACCGTCGTAAATCGCGTGCGCTCGCGCGATTCGGCGCGATAGGCCTTGACGATTGACTGGTTGGCAAGAGCCTCCTGCGCCGTGTCCGTCAATTGCTTGTTGCCCTCGAAGGATTCTCGCGCCAGGTTGCGTAGGGAGCGACCGAAGCGAGCCGTCAGCACAGCGATGACGGGCGCGATCAGGAGAGAGCCGAGGGTAAGCCGCCAGTTGTAGTAAAAGGACGCCGAAAGAAAAGCGATCAACGTAAAACTCTCGCGCAACATATCGCGAAGTGTTGAAGTGACGGCCACTTCAATGGCCGCCGCGCTTGAGACGAGGCGCGAAACCAGATAATTTGTGCGATGCCGCTCGAAGAAGCTGGCCGATTGCGAAAGCACGTGAGTGTAAAGGTCTTGACGCAGGTGCATGACGGAGGCTTGCCCGACGCGCGCCATCAAATAGCTGGAGAAATATTCGGCCACTCCTTTGACAGCCGTGAAGATAATGATCAGAATCGCAATCGAGCGCCACGCAGCCAAACCCGATGCGGGGATCAAGTGTTGCAGCCCGAACAGCGTCGGAGTACGCTGTCCCTCGCCCTGCGCAAATGCCTGATCGAAGATGGGCACGATGAGCGCACCCGTCGCGCTCTCCAAAAGGCCGACGAGAACCATCGCGATGGTCGCCAGCGTAAATATTCCCCAATGAGGCTTGAGATACTTTAAAAGTCGCCGCAGATCGTGCATTGTCACCCGCTCGGCGCATCCGAGGCCCGAAGTCTCGAAAAGGTAGGAAGCGGACGCCCGTTTTCAGTAAATCGGAATATACTTAGGCTTAAACGGCGGCGTCAAGGCCACAGAGGTGCGTGGCGGCAGGCGGATAGTTTGCGCCGGGCATCAAAAGCATGCAGTTTTTAGGCGCGTGATTAGGGCAAGTGCGCTATAATCCAGGCTCCCGGCATTCATTCAAACTCAGGGCTAAAAAGATTGGACACACAAACTCTTCATAAGAACAGAGATAAGCGGCTGCTGATCGTTGATGACGATGCGGATATGCGACTGCTGCTGGCGGAGTATTTTCGTCGTCTTGGTTTTGCAGCAGAAGAGGCGGAGACGGGCACGGCCGCGCTTGGGCCTGCACTCTCCGGTCGCTTCGATTGTTTCATCTTCGATGTTTCGATGCCGGGAATGTCCGGGTTAGAGTTGCTCAGGCGCGTGCGCGAGCGCGGCGTGAAGACGCCCGCTATGTTCCTGACCGCGCATGATGCTATTGATGACAAGGTGGCCGGATTCGAGGCCGGAGCGGACGACTACCTGGCTAAGCCGTTTAGTCCGCGCGAGCTGGAAATTCGTGTCGAGGCTTTGTTGCGTCGTAGCAGTCCGCCCATTGAACAGTCTGTTAACGGTCAGGAGCGAATAGAGGTCGGTGATCTTATCATTGATAAACGGCGTCACGAGGTCTCGCGGTCCGGAGCGCGTGTGGATTTAACACCACTCGAATTTCAAATCCTTGAGCTACTGGCCTCCGAGCCCGGTCGCGCCTGGTCGCGTAATGCCCTGCTCGATCAGGTCTGGAGCACAGAATACGAGGGTTATCAACGCAACATAGACCCGCACATCAACCGGCTACGTAAAAAACTTGAGACAGACCCGAAGAATCCGCATTACGTGCTGACCGTGCGCGGAGTGGGTTACAAATTGAATGAAGGTCTTTAGGAAACTTTTCCGGCGCTTGTAGGCGACCATCTATTCCTGCTCGCCCGCGCGGCCCGTCAAACACTTGCCTATGACTTACTATGCTCCCTCGATGATGCGCATAATATTAATCACGCTTCTGCTTATTGTCGCGCCCGCCGTCCCCGCGCAGACGCCCGATAACGCTTCGGCGACTACCCAATCCGGGGCAACCGCTCTGATCCGTTGGAATTTGCGAACGAGGGCGAGGCGATTCAGACTGCAACTTGCCCGCGACGCGAAGTTCACGGACATCGTGTTTGATCGAGCCGTCGAGGGAAAAGAATATCTAGTAACGGAACTTCCCGCCGGTCGCTACTACTGGCGCGTCGCCACTGCGACGCCCGAGACGGGAACTTTTTCCAGACCCGTACCCGTGGAGATAGCCATCCAGCCGACGAGCATCCCTCAGCCTTCGCCTCAGCCCCTGCCTACGCCACAACGGCCAAAAGTCTTATCGCCGGGCGATACTGGATGGCGTACGGCAACAGGCGATGTCGCGCAGCCGAGAGTTGCACCGCTTCGCACGGCAACTGAGCTTGATCTGGTCGGGGTGAATTCCGACGGCATGGTTTACGCTCTCGACGGCACAAACGGCAGCGCTCTCTGGACGGCACGCTTTAGACCCGGCGCGAAGCGCGGCGAGCCGACCGGGAATGGCGGCGCTGCGCCCTTTACGCCCATCATCCTGTATAGCGCTGCACGAATGGCTAACGTCATCGTCGCACACGAAGGCGGCGTACGTGCTCTGAATGGTGCGACGGGGCGCGAAATGTGGCGCACCACTTTGCAGGGGCGAGCGGCGAGCGGGGCTGCCGCCGACATTGATGGCGATGGGAAGATAGAGATTATTATCGCCCAGGATAACTCTCCCGGTCTTGCCATTCTGAACGAGCTGGGGAAATTTGTCGCCCAGGTCAAGTTGGACGCGGCGGCGATTGGCGCTCCCCTTCCGTTCATAAATAAAAATGAGCGCGGCATCCTGCTCTCACTGGAAAATGGTCTCATCGATATGCGAAGCGCGTCGGGCGAGCGCCTGCGCGCAGTCAAGCTTGATACAAAACCGACGACGCCGCCCATCGTCGTGCAGGGAGCACAGGGCGCGCTCGGTCTGGTCGGCGTCGAAGGCAACCTGATCGCCATCAACATCACGGATATGAAGCCCATCGGACGGATCGCGACCGATGATGATGCGCCGCGCGGCACTCTCTCCGCCATTGATTTGGACGGAGACGGTAAGCAGGAGGTCGTGATGATCACGCGCCTCGGTCGTGCTGTGGTGATCAACGCCATTGATGGAAAGATCAAATGGTTCGCCCTGGGCGCAACCGACGCGGCATCGGCGGCTTTCGCAGATGTAAATGGTGATGGGACGCTTGACGTGCTGGTTGCGGCCGGGCCTTCTTTCGCGATTGCCCTGTCGGGCCGCGATGGCTCGTTGATCTGGAAGGCCGAAGAGGCCGGAGGCAGCACGCCTGCAAAGGGCAAGCCCGTCTCTGTTCGCAGTTTAGTTACGGCCACAGGCAACGACGGCACGCGCGCTTTTCTCGTCGGCAGCGACCCACAACGAAGTGGATTGCGCGCCGTTGGCCTGCCCCAGGGCTCTGTAAAAATCGCGATTCAGTAACGGGGATGATAACTGGTCGCAGCGCTTTGACAGCTGTGCCGTAAAATTCATTACCCGGTGGAGCAGATAATTCCTGCGCCCATAACAAATTCCCGGAATTCGAAGAGAAGGAGAATAATGTTAGATGCTTTGGATTATCGCCGTACTACTCGTCATCGTATGGGCCGGGGGAATGATTTTTCATAAGGGAGGCTTTATACACATCCTGCTTCTCTGCGCCATTGCATTGATCGTCGTGCAATTGGTCGCTTTACGCCGGGCGGTCTAGAACCGTAGCGGAAGATGGCGGGCAACGGAAGCTTTGCATAACAGGAAGGCTGTCTTCGACGAAGACAGCCTTCCTGTCTTTTATGATGTTAGATGGCCGCAACGAGTGTATGAAAAGGCTAAACACCTTTCGATTTTCGCAATGTTACGGATTGAAGCGAGACGGGGCAGTCAGGGTCTGCCGCCTAGAATACCGCGAATGCGACGCGCGGCGTCATTGGCAGCATCACGCACCTGGCGCTCCGTCCGGTTGTTGTTTCGACTCGCACGAGTATTATCCGTTTTGTTGTTCTTGTTTCGACTACCTGAGCTGCTCGACGTTGAGTTGTCCCGCGTGGTCGAAGAGCCGCGCTTTTTACGCTCCGCGGTGCTGCCGCTGCTATCGCCGGATGATCCGGAGGTTTCCTCGCCCGCGCCAGAGCCCGTCGAGTCGTTTGAAGTCGTTTCAGTATTGCCGGTCTCCTCAGTGCTCGCGGTCGTGTTGCCGTTATTACTATTGTTGGCGTTCTTCTTGGAGCAGCCGGCGGCGGCCAGAGCTAAGACGACGACGGCCAGGGCGATAAGACTGAATCTTCTATTCATAGTTAATCGTTCTCCTTATGATGGGAACATTCTAAGATGTTCAATAGGATAGCGGGTTTGACGAAAACTATTGGCACATGCTCAAACAGTCCGAAGGCAGCAACACCGGCCCACAACTAATATGCGATATGCGCGCGGAAATCAAGTCTTTGCACAACGATTTAGCCGCCGTCCGGTTATATTAATCATTCGCCGCCGGGTTGCCAATGAAAAAGGGCGATAACCAGAGGTGGCACTGCCCCATTGGCTTTCTGGCTGTACCGGGCGGCTTTGGCTTGCTTAGCTGCGCCCCCTCCGGCAACAATGCGCCTTGTTGGTGCATCAATCAGATGGAACGAAATCGTCCCCGACTATGCCGGGTATGAAACCTTCGTGGCCGATAACCCCGAGTTAAGGAGCAATTATTTTATGAAACATCGGGCCAACGCCTTTAACCGATCACGACTGGTTTATGCTTTTCTACTGCTCCTGGTCGCAGCCTCACTGGTACTGGCGCAGAGCGATGTGCCGCGACAGACCATTGCGATCACGTATCCGCTCGACCAAACCATCAACGTCAAGTTTCGCGGGACGACGCGTTTGCCGCGCCTGAAGGGTGAAGCCAAGGTCAGGCGAGCCGGAAGGCGTGGAACGCGCGTCGAGTTAAGTCTTGAGAATCTTCCGCGCGCCAACGAGTTGGGCGGGGTTTATACGACATATATCCTGTGGGCCATCTCTCCCGAAGGTCGTGTGGATAATCTCGGAGAGATCAAGAGAAGCGGCAGCATGATCATTGACTCGAAGCTCGATGTGACGACTCCGCTGCAAAACTTCGCGCTGATCCTGACGGCTGAGCCGCATTTTCTGGTACGCGGCCCGAGCCGTATGGTGGTGCTCGAAAATCTTCCGCCGCAGAATGCGAACGGCGTTGATATAGCGACGGTCAATGTCCAGTACGCGGGTAACAGCAGCGATTACTTCAACGATCCGCGCTTGCCCGAAGTCGCAGACAATGATTATCGCAAGACGCCCGTCTCGCTTTTGGGCGCGCGGCAGGCGATCAATCTGGCGCGTTATGCCGGAGCCGAACGCGAAGCCGCAGACGAGTTGCGGGCCGCGCAGGCGCAACTGGCGGAGGCCGAGAACGCCTGGCGGCTAAAGCAAACGGAATCGGAAGTTGATGCAGCGTCGAGGAACGCGATCAGCCTCGGAGTAAAAGCGGAAGAGATGGCCGAGACGCGCCGCGCCGCACGGCAAAGGAGAGATGAGATTGCGCGACGCGACGCGGCGGTGCGCGAAGCCGAAGACACAGCCGCCAACGCAGGCAAAGAGATAGCCGACCTTCGCTCGGCTCTGGATCGCGAGCGGCACGCGCGTGAGTTGGCCGAGCGAGATGCCGCGAATGCCACCCAGCAGCTTCGCGATTTGCGAACAGAAGTGGCGCGCTTGCGCGATGAGATACAAACTGTTCGCGCAGAGGGCGAAGATGCGAAGGTCAAACTCGCGCGCATCGAGGGCGAAAGGCAGGCCGTCGAAGCGCGCCAGTCAGAAGAGCAGCGCATCCAGCAGCAACGCGCAGCAGCGGCAACGCTCAAAGAGACACTCGCGCGCTTCGGTACTGTTCGCCAGACTGAGGGCGGGCTTCTCCTTGTGCTCCCCGAATCCGTTTGGGCCAACGCCCGCGCAAGTCAACTTGCGCCTGCCGCCAATTCACGTTTAGAACCTCTGGCGGCGCTTATGGCGAATAATCCCGATTACAAGATCGTGATCCAGTCCTATACGGACAATCGCGGCGAGGAAAGCGTGTTGCAACAACTGACGCAGGAGCGGGCGCAGGTTCTGGCCCAGCAATTTATTTCGGCGGGTGTTGATAGCACCCGCATACAGGCGAGCGGCATGGGCGTCGCAAATCCTGTTGCTCCAAACAACAGGCCAGCCGGACGCCTGCGCAACCGGCGCACAGAGATCATGCTCACTTTCGCGAGCGCCCAGGATACCGCTATCAATCAGTGATAAGCGCCGAATGCATAAAGGCAGTGCCGAGTGACAAGTGATGAATGACAAGCTAAAATCACATTCTTTCTCGTCCCTTACCACTTGTCCCTCGGCACTGCACTTGATATGTCGCTGCTTGAAGTATTACAGCTTATCGGTTACAGCACGGGCGCAGCGCTACATCTCTGGATGGGCGCACTGCTCTGGCGTCGTCGGCGTGCGCTGATCAGCATCGAGCGTGTGCTGCTGGCGCTCACCTTCGGTTTCGGCGCGTGGCATGCCAGTAATCTCTTTATCGCTTTACATGGCATGCTCGGACTGGAGCGCGAGCGTTGGGCCATCCTGCTTCGTCTCGCCGATACGATAGCCGTTCTCGCCATCACGCTCTCATACTCCTTTCTCCTACACGTTCACCTGCACCTGTGGGCCGGCGCGCACGAGCGCGGCCTCAAGCGCGGTGAACGTCTGCGCGTTTATCTCTCTTACATCCCTGTCCTTTTTCTGTTCATCGCCGTGCCGCCCCTCTGGCAAGGGAGTTACGCGCCGATGTTCGAGAAGCTTTCGCATCTGGTACTGCCCTTCGCACTGTGGGCCGCTTACGTACTCTGTTTCATCGCGGCGACGGACTTTCTCATCGCGCGTCGAACACTTTTGCCGGAAGAGCGGCGCGCGATGCGAACCCTCTCCATCTCCTTCGTCGTTATCAGCTTGCTGCTTGTCGCCGTCTACGGGTTAGGGCTCGGCCAGGGAACGACATGGGGACTCTATCTGAAAACGATTTGCAATCTCGGCTCGCTTCTGCCCTCCGCCTTGATCGCCTACTATATTTATCGTTATCGCTATCTTGAGCTGATTATTAAAGAGAGCCTGATCGCAGCTTCCTTCGCCGTCGTTGTCCTCACGGCCTATCTTTACGGAATACGAACAATCGGGACGTGGCTGACGGCGCGTTACAACCTGCGCGCCGGTATTATCGAATCATTACTAATTCTCGCGCTGGCGCTGATGGCCGCACCTTTGCGCCGTCAGATTGAGAAAGGCTTCCACAATCTCTTCCAGCGAGAAGCGTCGCTTTATCGCGAAGTCGTCGCACGCATCGCATCGCAGGCCGGTCAGTTTAAGCAACTACCGGAGCTATTGCGATTCGTCGAAGAGCGTACGGCACAAGCCTTAGGACTGCGGCGCGTGTGCATCGTGGTCAACAGCAACAAAGGCGATATATCCGACAATAAACCGGCGCTTGAACATGAGCAGGAGGAAAGGGACGACCGAGCATTAGTGGAATTGATGAATCGGATTTTGGAGCAGGCGCGGGGACAAAGCTGGATGGCGATTGAAGGCGAGCGACACCTGGGTGGGCTTGGGTTTGAGATTGCCTACGCGCTCAGGCGCGAAGACCGGACGGTTGGCTTGATGTTTATTGATGCGTCGGCGGATGCGCTGAGGCCCGATGCACGCGCAGTGCTTGAGGTGCTGGCGGGACAGGTTGCTATTGCCATAGAGGATTGCCGCCTGGTTGAAGAGAACGTGCAACTTGAGCGCAGGCTGGCACATGGCGAACGCCTCGCGGCGCTGGGCCAGATGGCTGCCACCGTCGCCCACGAAGTCCGTAATCCACTTTCCGCCATCAAATCCATCGCACAGGTGATGCGTGAAGACGAACACCTCTCGCCCGAATACGGGCGCGACCTTAACCTGATCGTGGGCGAAACTGATCGTCTTAGCCGCAGCGTTACGCAACTACTGAATTATGCGCGCATGACGCCGCCATCAATCGCGCCCTGCCGCGCAGATGAGCTGGCGCTTTCCGTCACAGAGCTTTTTCGCGCTGAGGCCGCGACGCGCCGCATTGAGCTGGAATGTCTGGTGGAAACCACCGCGGAGCTTGACGGCGTGCGGGCTGCCGCCGCTCGTGATGCGTTGTCAAATCTTCTTCTCAATGCTCTACAAGCGACTCCGGCTGGTGGGCGCATTCGTGTGGAGACGCGCAAGAACGGCGAGCACCTGCTCTTTACAGTGACCGACAGCGGCCCCGGCGTCGCCCGCGAGCTGCGGGAACGTATCTGGGAGCCGTTCTTTACAACCAAGCAGCGCGGCACTGGACTCGGGCTGGCTATCGTGCGCAAGCGCATGGAGGACATCGGCGGGACGACTACACTTCTCCGCGATGGCGAAACTAAGCAGGGAGCTGGTTTCGAACTTCGGCTTCCTTTAAACCCCGATTGATCCTTCAAGCTTTCCTCTACACAAAGTGGAAATTTTGTCACCTGAGTCTTTATTCTGATTTGGAATGGGCAGAGCCTTTTCTTCGACGCTTATTTTTGTAGATGCATTTATCAGGGCGATGGATTGACGTTGGGAGTACAATTGCCCGACTGGTTTTTTGAAGTGAGACGAATTATAGAAGGACTTGTAGATTTAATATAACTTCAGAGGCGTCTTTCTATCTGGTTGAGGGGCGAGGGAGGCTTTCGCTTATTGACTGCACAGTTTGTTCATAAATTTGTGGTGCGACTATTCGTAACGCGCCTGCCACGCACAAGCCCGCCGAGACCAGCAGGACTAAAACACCAAACAACCTGCCCGGTACACTTAACGCCCTGCGCAGCCATGAGCTATTATTCTCTGCGCTCCCGATAATTAATGTTATTGCATAGAGCATGCCAATCAGCCCTCCAAAAATCATGCCGACGCTTGTACCGTTGGGACTGGCGGGAGTTTCTCCAAACGACATATCAGGCTTTATGAAAAGGAGAATGCTGAACACCACAA
>JBKKAL010000179.1:0-2929 GCA_046714695.1 Pyrinomonadaceae bacterium | reverse complement strand
CGCCCGATCTGGGCTTGGTCGGCCACGGGCGCTCATAATGTTAGCCCCTCCGGCCCCAGCTTCTGGGGATCGTTGTCAACGTGCCAGCTCCAAAGTGTTTCGAGGGTTGCGCCGTTTGCCGACTTGTCTGGCAAGCCACCACTATGACCGTGTCCTTGCCGTATGCGGCATTCGTTTTAGTCGTCCGAATCCTTCTCGTGCCTGAGCCAGCCGGTCTCCCACTCCACGCCTAGGGAGTCAGTCATTTTCAATGGCCACCCTGGTCTTGCCTACCAGTTGGCCACCTTCACCGATGATGACGGGCTTGGAAGTGTCCAGCCAAGCATCCAGATTCTAGTACCCACCTATCGTTTCCTTCGCACGAACCACGTTATGCAGGAACGGGGAGGGGCCGGGCGCCCACGGCATGTGTATCGCGGAACCGACACCAGGGAGACCCGGATATCGCGATCCGGCCCCCTCCGTCATTCGGGGACCTGCACGCGCGGACGGTGGTCCTTGAAGCTGGAGGTCGAGCAGCCTGGGCACACGTCGGGGTCGCCCGGATCAAACACCAAGGGCAGCACAACCTTCACGGTGGCCCCGCAGAGCGCCATCTTGTACTCGAACGGGGAGTCGCAAAACTGCGGTTCCGTGTGGAGTCCTGACGGCATCCATCGGGAATCGTGGATGGCGTGGACCTTGCCGATATTCAGGGGCAATGTCGGGTAGCTGGTCCCATGCCCGTTGTCGCGTTTCTTGTCGAAGCGGTCAAGGCCGGCGATAAATCGGCGTTCGCTCAAATCTGTCTCTCCCCTCCTCAGGTACCCGCTGAAGGTAGCGGACTGTCCCCGAATCGATCCTACTTTTGGGCGGTGACAATTCTGCGGCGGCCTCGCGGCTTGCGCCTAGGATTGGGCGTGAGGCTGCCGTCCGGTAGCGAAAGTTGAAGGGGAGCCGATGGGGCAGGAATTGGTAGAAGTTGACGTGCGAGAACAGCAGCGGGGTCGCGGCAAGGAACTCATGCACCGGCTCAACGACTCAGGGTATTCGGCACTCATATCCTGGGGCGGGCACCCTGGCTGGCTGGCGTCTGCGGTGTCGCAGATCCTTGCCCTGACCGGCGAGGAACTGATTATTCACGCCGGCCACACGGTCGAGGACTACGATTCGCGCAGCGTCCTTGACGGTGCGCCAGACACTTCCGAAGGGCAGATCCGAGTCATTACGGACAAGCTGCTGGTGGTCACGGTCTTTTCGGCGCGGAGCGTCAAGACTACGGCGTATCCACTTCGCGCCGCGACGTCGATCGCCGTGACGCGCATTTCCGACGTGCGGGGCCAAGCCGGATTCTGGCCGGATCGTGTGCAGTTCGAAGTGACCATAGCCGGCGAGACGATGGCTTTCCCTGGGTCGCCGGCTGCTTCGCAACTCCAGTACGCCGAGATGCCGGCTGCTCTTGCCGCGGTGGTCGCCGCAACAACCGCTGGCTGACGGAGATCCTTGTGCAGCGCCCCTCGACCATCCACGGTGGTCAGGGCCCTGCTCTCGTCCGAAGGTGAATGTCGGACCGTCCCGGTAAGATTGGGTGGTTGCCCTTCTACGACTGATTGGACTTGCTTTGCTCTGCGCATTCATTGACGAGTCTGAGAGGAACGAGGACTTCTACTTCCTTGGTGCGCTCATCGGAACGGAGGAACAAGTCCAGGCCCTTAGCGATGACATGGATAAGATCCTCCTGAAGCACAGTGATGGTTTTCCCAGCCTGTCGATCGACACAGAGTTCCATGCTCACGAGATGATGGCGGGCCGGGGGGATTGGCGTAAAGTGCCGCTGCGTCTCCGGTTCGGCATTTATCATGAGGCGTTGCGGGCCATCGCGGCGAGCGGTGCCGCCGTCTACATTGAAGGCGTGGACATACAGCGGCAGGCGGTCCGCTACAAGCGCATCATGCCAGCCCGGGAAGTTGCGTTCAGCTACATCCTGGAACGGATTAATGAGTACGCGGAGCGCCGGGAAGCTATGGTCAGCGTGGTCGCCGATGACCACCACACGGCGGCTGAAAGCCGAAGCAACTTTACTGAGTACCAGGCGTGGGGAACGTTCGGTTACCGGCGCAGCACGCTGCAGTCGATCTCTGACAATGTGCACTTCATTGACTCGAAGACTAGCCGGGCGCTGCAGGCCGCCGACCTGGCCACTTACCTCTACAACCGCCGCGCGACGCATTCGGAAACCACCTTGAAAGCGCACGATGAAAAGCAGCAAATGTGGCGGAACCTGGCGCCAGCAATAAACCGCGGCCGCGCGCGTACGTGGCCATAAACGCACAAAAACCCCGCCATTGGCGGGGTCTAAGGCAAGGCGGGAAAGTTACCTTTCCTGCACGCATTACACTACTTGCGCGCGCGGAAGGTGTCCACTTAAGTTACCGAATACACACCACCGATGCCTTGCAGATTAGCTACTGGTTTGGCTCCTAACACGCAGAACGTTACGTAACCGGGTAACCGCCAGGCGGCCAAGAACTTTGGGCCTGTTATCTAGCGACGACGGTGCCGAGACGCTCCATAACGAGCGTTATGTCCTCGGGGCCGCGTTGCCGGACGGACTCCGCCGATTCACCGAGCTCGATAACGACCAACAGGAAGGTGTCATCGAACCGGGATAGCAGGCATGGTGGTCCATTAGAATCGCCGGCCTCGCCTACCAGCGCGCTGTTCTTACCCGCCGCAGACAGGTAATCGGTTGGGGCGGCTCGGCGAAGACTGGGCATTTCGCCGGATCTCAACTTCATGCCGGCCATGGAACCGGAACTGTTGCTCATCAAACACGCACTGGTAGCTGCCATCTCAGTATCGGCCACACTCGAGGCGTGGGCGGTGATGCAACCTCGACGGTCCAATCTTTTTTGAGTTTATAATTTTTTTAATGAGCACGGATCAATCT
>JBKKAL010000178.1:0-19304 GCA_046714695.1 Pyrinomonadaceae bacterium | reverse complement strand
TTTCTAACCTTAAGCTTCTGCATCGCCCTTCAAGGAATATTCCCGTCTCAAAACTAAGGAGATAATCATGGCACAACCATATGTAGGTGAGATCAGAATGTTTGCCGGTAATTTTAACCCCGCGGGTTGGATGTTTTGCGAGGGGCAATTGCTGCCGATCTCCGAGAACGAAACGCTCTTCCAGTTGATAGGCACGACCTACGGGGGTGACGGGCAAGAAACCTTCGCCCTGCCGGACTTGCGTGGAAGGCTTCCTATCCACCAAGGCGGCGGGTTCATTCTGGCTGAGACGGGAGGAGCGGAGGAGGTTACGCTCACTGTCCAACAGATGACGGGACACACTCACGCATTTCTGGGGAGTGGGGATATAGCCAACTCGCCGAATCCGGGACAGAGTGTGCTGGCAAGATCGGGCACGGTCAACATGTTCATCAACGCTGATGCGACCGTGCCGATGTCCCCGACCATAGTCAGCCCTGTCGGCGGCAGCCAGCCCCACACTAACTTTCAACCGTACCTGTGCATCAACTTCATCATCTCGCTCTTCGGGATATTCCCTTCACAAACGTAAGGAGAATAGTTATGGCCGATCCTTTTGTCGCTGAAATCAGAATTTTCCCCTTTAACTTCGCCCCGAAGGGCTGGGCCTTCTGCGACGGTCAGTTATTGCCGCTCTCACAGAACACAGCCCTCTTCTCGCTGCTGGGGACGGTTTACGGGGGCGATGGTAAATCAAACTTCGCCCTGCCTGATTTACAAGGTAGGGCTCCCATGCATCCGGGCCAGGGGCCGGGTCTCTCGCTGCACGATCTAGGCGAGACAGGCGGGACTGAGACGGTCACGCTGCTCGAATCCGAGATACCGGCGCACGCGCACGCGATGATGAGCGCCCCTAGTCTTATCTCCGCCGACACCAATGTCCCGGCGGGCAACAGCATGGGCAAGTCATCCAACGGCAAGGGCTATATTGCCTCCGCCAATCTGACGCAGATGTCGGAGGAAGCCCTGTCGGTTGTGGGCGGAGACCTGCCGCACAATAATCTACAGCCGTACCTGACCTTGAGTTTCTGTATCGCTCTACAGGGAGTCTTTCCGCCTCGGACTTAAAGGCGTCCACCTCAGTTGTAGTTGTTGTTGTTGTTGTTATCAAGCAAGCGCATTAGCTGTACGCCTTCGGATAAACCATCCGTGCCGACGTACGTTGAATCAAGAAATCAGACCAGATCCACGGATTCAACGTACGTCAGCGGCACTCCGACAAAACTTTTATAAGCCAGACTGGAACGGCGTAAAACTCTCTCGCTCGCTCCGTCGGCACGCGTAAATCCCCCGCGCTGTGATTTCCCCTCAGTGCTTTTCCAGAAGGAGTTCCCCGACCATGCTTCCCAATCAAACTCGCAATCCCCTCGACAAGGCGGCAACGAAAAGACGAAAGGCCAGACAGCCGTTATTAGTCATGCTGCTGGCCCTCTTTGCATTCGGGGCAATCCTTTTATCCGTATCATCCGTCCCGGTCGCGCACTCAAGCGACTCGACCGCGAAGATCGCCGCAGAAATGGGCGAGCCCTCGGCCAACCCTGCTGACGACGGCGCAGGCGTCTCCTCCCGAACAGCGGAGGCGAACACAGCGACGCGGGCGAAAGCCGGGAAGAGGAGTTTCCAGAATCTCTTCGCGTCGCTGCTCAGGGGCGAAAGAGTGAGAGATGATCGCGGCCACGAGATCGTGCGCAATCACAGGGCCGGAAATCTAAGCGTCCTGCCGAGCCTCGTGCTCCCCAACATCACAGCGACGAAAAGGGACACGCTCACTGGCGACGTTAACAGCAACGGGATCGCTAATCCGGGCGACACCCTGACCTATACGGTGACGATCACCAACAGCGGGAGCACGGATGCCACGGGCGTGGTTTTCAGCGACATGCCGGATGCCAATACGACGCTTGTGCCCGGCTCAGTGACAACGTCGCCCATAGCGATTAACGACTCTTACACGGCGACGGGCAACGTCCGCATCAGCGTCCCTGCACCGGGCCTGCTCGGCAACGACTCGGACCCGGAAGGCGATGCCGTGACGGCGAGCGACGGTGCGACGAGCGCCAATGGCGGTAACGTGTCGGTCAACGCGGACGGAAGCTTCACCTACAATCCGCCGCCGGGATTCGAGGGCACTGATAGCTTCAACTACACTGCGACGGACAGTCATGGCAGCACCAACACGGCGACTGTGACCATCACGGTCAGCGGCATGATCTGGTTCGTCAATAGCTCGGCAGCCCCCGGCGGCGATGGGCGATTGACTTCGCCTTACAACTGCCTCGTTGGCGCGGGCTGCTACTTCCCCCCCGCTCTGGATGACCCCAACGACAATATCTTTCTCTACAGCGGCGCTTATACGGGCGGCATCACGCTGCTCTCCGGTCAAAAGCTGATCGGTCAGGGCGCGACCAACTCGCTGGCGGCCATCTCCGGCATCACGCCCGCGCCGCATAGCGATCCCCTTCCCCCGACGGGCGGCGCAGACCCGGTCATCACGACGATTCTGGCGGCCACCAACGCCATCGCCGTCGGAACGAACAATCTTCTACGCGGTTTCACGATTAGCAATAAGACCGGGGCGGGCATCACCGGCAACGCCTTCGGCGCGCTGACAGTCCGCGAAGTGACCATCAACGGCACGGGTCAGGCGCTCAATCTCAGCAACGGCACAGTGGATGCGGCTTTCACCACCTTGCAATCAATCAACAGCACCGGCACGGGTATCACGCTGAGCGGCGTCTCGGGCAGTTTGACGAGCGGCCCGACGGACATTCAGAACCCGACCAGCACAGGCATTTTGGTCTCGAACTGGGGCGCGGGCGTCAGCGGCCTCGATCTGGGTAACACTTCGGTCGTTGGCTCTGGCAGCATAGGCGTCAGCCTGACGAATAGCACGGGTAACATCACCTTCGCCGATCTGGACATCACGCCCGATAACAACCAGCGCGCTCTGGTCGTCAGCAACGCGCTCTCGGTCGCGAGTCCCGGCACGATCAAAGTGACGAGCGGTGCGATCACCACTATTAACGCGCCCACCAGCGCCATTGGCATCAGTGGCGCTTCGGCTGCGCTGCGGACGCCAATCAATATTACGCTCGATAGCGTCACGGCCATCAACACGGCTGCTGCGATTGCCAGCGTCATCAATGTCGCCAACACGTCCGTCCCTGTCGGCGGTGGCGGCTTTACCGTTCAGGGTAGCGGCGCGACCGCGGGCTCCGGCGGTACGATTCAGCTTGCGCAGCAGGGCGCAGTCTTTCTGGCGGCTAACAATATTACGCTCAAGAACATGAACTTTATCAACGCCAACACGCTTGATGGTGGAGGATTGACTTGCAGCAGCACGAACGTGACGAACTGCAAGGGAGCTATCAACCTCAACACCGTGACGGGCGCGACCATCGACAACTTGTCTATCGATAGGACGGGGGTGACCGGCGGCGTGGAGTACGGCATCTTCGGTCGTCTGGTCTCGAACCTGACGATCAACAACAGCATGATACAGAACCAGGGCGACGGGGCCGGTGAAGGGGTCATGAGGTTCTCGAACCTGACGGGCACCAACGCCTTCACCAATTCGACGTTCAAGCTCGCCTCCACCAAAGTTGTAGAGATCGTCAACGATACGGGCGTTCTCAATCTGAGTGTATCGGGCAGCACCTTTAGCGACACACAGGCATCCGGCACGGGCGCGGAGGGTCTCTCGGTCAGAGCCCAGACCACTGCCAACGTGACGTTCAACGTTACGACCAGCAACTTCCTGAGACTCAAAACGGTCGGTATCTTTGGCGTCTCGCAGAACACCGCCACGCTTAACGCGAACGTCAAGACCAGCAACTTCGATCCGGTCGCTCCGGGTATTGGAAGGGGCGTAGAATTAACGGCGCAGGGCACAGGCGTGCTCAACTTCAACATCAACGACAATCCGAAGATCTACAGCAACGGCGGAACCGCCGTTAACATCTTCACCGTTGACAGCGCGGTGGCTCAGGGCCGTATCAATAACAACCCGGACATACGGGGCGGCGGAGCCGGGTCATCCGGCAGCGGCATCGTGGCGCAGGTCAACCAGAACGCGACGTTGGCCGTAGAGATCAGCGGTAACACGATCTCGAACATTGGAACCGACATGGGCATACAAGCCTTCTCCCGTCTCAAGACGAGCGGTGCGGGCGGAAGGATAGACGCAACGATCACGAACAATAATGTTTCGGTCAGCCCCGGTGCGACCTCCGACATTCAGGTTCAGGCGGGGGCCGTCGGGTCAACCGAGTCGAATGTGGTTTGCGGCAACATCCGAAACAATACGACGAGCGGCGCGAGCGGGACTGCCTTCTTAGAGATCACGGGAAGCGCAGCGTCGTCCGTCTTTCTGGATGGGTTCGTTACCAGCGCCACGGCGACGTGGACGGCTAATGGTAATACTCCGCCGCTGGTGACAGAATCCAATGCGGGCACGGTCGGGCCCGGCACCTGCAATGTTCCGACGAATCCGACGGCGATGCTCAACGACGGAATGAAGCCGGGATCAGCTCTTGCCAGTTTAGCGACCGACAAGACGCTTATCGCGGGCGGTCGGGCGAAAGAGATCAAGATGCCGGAGTTGGCTCTGGCGAAGACTTCAAGTGCAAAGACGAATGCGACGGGCGCACGCGCCGCACACGCCGCCACACGCTCTGATCGTGAAAGCGACGCAAAGATTCGTCCGTCCACTATGATGAGTCATGCGGCGAGAACAAGGCCGATGATGCTTAAGCCCGGCATGGCCGGCGGTGTCAATCTCAACATCGGCACAATCCCTGCGGGCGAGAGCATCACCATTACATTCCAGGTGACGATCAATAACCCGATGTCACCGACGAATACCACACAGGTCGCCAATCAGGGAACGGTCTCCGGCAGCAACTTCGGCCCCATCGTCACGGACGACCCGGACACAGGCGCTGCGAACGATCCGACCGTTACCCCTGTGGTTAACCCGAACAATCCGCCGGATGCGGTTGACGATACGGCGACAGTTGCCGAAGACAGCGGTGCCAATGCCATCCCTGTTCTTACTAACGACAGCACTGCGCCTGACAGTGGCGAGACCCTGACGATCACCGGCGTGACGCAGGGCGCGAACGGCTCAGTAGCGATCACGGGCGGCGGCACGGGCTTAACCTATACGCCGAACGCTAACTTCTTCGGGTCTGACTCGTTCACTTACACCATCAGCGACGGCAACGGCGGCAGTGACACAGCGAATGTCAGTGTCACCGTCACCAGCGTCAACGACAATCCAACTGCTAACGACGATGCGGCGACAGTCGCAGAGGACAGCGGGGCTAATGCCATCAACGTCCTTGCCAACGACAGCTTCGCGCCCGACACGGGCGAGACGTTGACAATATCGGCTACCACGAACGGAGCGAACGGCTCGGTAGCGATCACAGGCGGCGGCACGGGCTTAACCTATACGCCGAACGCTAACTTCTTCGGGTCTGACTCGTTCACTTACACCATCAGCGACGGCAACGGTGGAACGGACACGGCGACAGTCAATGTCACCGTCACTAACGTCAACGATCCGCCCGATGCTGTTGACGACAGCGCGACGGTCGCAGAGGACAGCGGCGCGAACACGATAACGGTTCTCGCCAACGACACCTTCGCTCCCGACGCTGGCGAGACCTTGACGATCACGGCTGTAACGCAGGGCACGAACGGCTCGGTGGCGATCACCGGAAGCGGCACAACCGTTTCCTACACTCCGAACGCCAACTACTCCGGGTCTGATTCGTTCACCTATACGATCAGCGATGGTAACGGTGGGACTGACACAGCAACGGTCAGCATCACGGTTTCCAACGTCAACGACAATCCGACTGCCAATGACGACACGGCGACGGTCGCAGAGGACAGCGGCGCGAACGCCATCCCTGTTCTCGCTAACGACAGCATCTCGCCCGACAGCGGTGAGACGTTGACGATTGCGGCAGTGACGCAAGGCACGAACGGCTCGGTGGCGATCACTGGCGGCGGCACGGGGGTGACTTACGCTCCGAACGCTAATTACTTCGGCACTGACTCGTTTACTTACACGATCAGCGACGGCAACGGTGGCAGTGACACGGCGACGGTCAGCATTACTGTCACTAACGTCAACGATGCGCCCGATGCCGTGAATGATGCAGCGACAGTCGCAGAGGACAGCGGCGCTAATACTATCAACGTCCTCGCTAACGACGACTTCGCTCCGGATGCGGGTGAAACGCTGACCATTACCGGCGTGACGCAAGGCGCGAACGGCTCAGTGGCAATCACAGGTGGAGGCACAACTATTTCCTACACTCCGAACGCTGACTTCTTCGGGTCTGACTCGTTCACTTACACGATCAGCGATGGCAACGGTGGAACGGATACGGCGACGGTCAGCATCACTGTCACCAACGTTAACGATGCGCCGGTTGCCAATGCGGGGCCGGATCAGACCGTGAGTTGCACGGCGGGCTTCGTCACACTGGACGGAAGGGCTTCCAGTGATATAGATGATCCGAGCAGTACGCTCGTCTATGTCTGGAAGGAAGGATCAACGGTGATCGCAACGGGTCCGAATCCGACCGTCGCCCTCTCCGTCGGAGTGCATACGATTACGCTCACTGTGACGGATCCGCACGGCGCTTCTTCACAGGACACGGTCGTGATTACGGTCGTGGACGACTCACTACCGGTTATCACGCTGACGGGTCAGGCGATCACGCTCTGGCCGCCCAATCACCGGTACGTGAATTTCAAACTGACTGATCTCGTCGCCAGCGCCAGTGATGCTTGCGATCCGAGCGTTGACCTGAGCGATGTGGTAATCGCGCAGGTGACGAGCGACGAGACGGAGAACGGCAACGGCGATGGTAATACGCTTAAGGACATCGTCATCGCCGCCGACTGCAAGTCTGTTCAGTTACGCGCAGAGCGTAACGGCGGCGGCAACGGTCGAGTCTATTCCATCATCTTCCTGGTAAGGGATACGGCGGGCAACACGACGACGGCGACGGCGACAGTGACCGTGCCCAAGTCGCAGAACGGAGCCGCTGCCATAAATGATGGGCCGCACTACACGGTCAATAGCAATTGCCCGTGAGCGTGAGGTAAGACGCGCCTCCAGGCGTGGGTAAGAATGGACGCGGCTGCGGTGAGCGATAAGCTCTGCCAGACCGCACGGCGAAAGGCCAACCGCAACGCGTCCATTTATCCCGGCCTCTTGAGTGTAATTACTGTTTGACCTTGATGGTTGACCTTTTCCGAACTGAGAGAGGATTACAGTTATGAGAAACCCCTTCAACGCAATCTTAAATCCGAACAAAGGCTTTCGCCTGATAATGATGATCGTTGTGCTCTGTACGCCGGGCACAATGACTTTGCTCGCGGGCGCTCCTTCAGCGCCGCCCGCGACGACGACCATTACCATCGTCAACAATTCCAGCCGGGAGATTCGCAACCTTTATCTATCGCCCGCCAATAATGATAACTGGGGGCCGGATCAACTGGGCGAATCGGACATCTCCCCCGGCCAGACTTTCACGCTCAACGTCTCCTGGGATCAGCCGACCGTCAAGCTCGTCGGCGAGGATGCCGAAGGATGCTTTCTCTCGAATACGGCTGACGCGACAACAGGCGCTATCGTCTGGACGATCACCAACGCGGCGACTCCAAACTGCGGCGGCTAGAACGACACAGACACAGCAGCCGCTTTAAACGCATGACGCTCGACGGCCAGTTTCGAGAGCCATACGCGGCGGGCCAAAAGTTTTCGCCCGCTGCAAAAGACTAAGCCGTTGTTCGCCATAGATGTGAACGGCAGCCGACATTGAGTTGAAGATGACGACGTTTACCGGCAAAACTGTCAGTGATATGCGTAAGCGCGGGCTCGAGATAAAAGGGGCGCTGGTCGAACCAGCGTCCCTTTTTTATCATAACCACTGCCGCAGCCCGGACGCAGGGTTCCGGCGAAGGAGAGTCGCCCCTGTCACTTATCCCTATATATGGGCTTCGCGGGTTGACTAGCCCTTAACTCTGGCGTAAATTACGACTCGGTTTCTAGCGGCTGCTTCCCCCAGGAAACGGCTTCACCTCTTTCTTAACCAAGCTCAGCTTACCGATTTAACCCTCGCGCTGTGCAGCCAATCGCAGTGCCTTATCGGAAGGACATCTCATGTACCACCCCCGCACCCCCAGCACGCCTGGCAACAGGTCTGCAAACAGCACATCCAACTTCAAAAGATCGCTACTTCTTCCGCTATTGATCGTCATGGCATTAGTGGGGGTCGTCTTTTCCGGCGCATCGCGTTCCGTGCATTCGAGTGACGCGACGGTGGCGGGAAATAGCGCGGGGATGAGCGGAGCTGCGACTAAAGCCAGCGAGGCGGGCAATCCGGCGGGTGTCGTCCGAGACGCGGCGAATCAAGCTTCAGTTACCTCACCGGCTTCGACGCGAGAGGGCGCGGCTGGCGATGAACAGGCTGCGAGCGGTGGCGAACAGGTCTCTCTCAATCACGGCCGTGTCGCTCAGAAGTTCTTCCCCAGCATAGCGCCTGTGGCCGCCATCATTACGGCCACGAAGACAGACGCTCTCGTCAACGACGACGGCGACGGCAAGATTGATCCGACCAACGGTAATCCTGTGACAGAGGAAAGAATCACCTACACGGTCACGATCACCAATACCGGCCCCGATCCCGCCACGAAACTCAAATTCATTGATACTATTGACACGCATACGACGCTGGTTCCGGGCTCGCTCAACACCAGCCCGATAGCGAGTGTTGATACTTACTCGGCCAGCGGTAACATCCCCCTCTCGCTCGCAGTGGCGGGCGGCGTGCTGGCGAACGACATTGACCCCGATAACGGGAGCAATTCGGGGTTGAACGTGACGGAAGTTCAAGGGGTTGCGGGCAACGTGGGTGTAGCGACGGACACGACCGCGACGGGGCGGGGCGGCGTCAAAGGCTCCGTTACAGTGAGCGCCAACGGCAGTTTCACGTATGAGCCGCCTCCGGGCTTCGAGGGCGCGGACACCTTCACGTACAAGATCAGCGACGGCACCAGCACCGACACGGCAACCGTTACGATCAACATCAGCGGGATGGTGTGGTTCATACAGAACAATGCGGGCGGCTCGAATCGCGGTACTTTCAGCAACCCGTTTACCACTATCGCCTCCTTCAACACCGCCAACGTAAGCGGCGTTGCACCTGACCCGAAGAATGGCGATTTCATTTCGCTGCGCACGGGAACGGGCACATATTCCGAGTCGGACGGCATCAACCTCCGCAACACACAGAAACTGATCGGCAATGGGGTTCAGTTCAGCTCGGTCTTTACGGCTGCGGCCAACAGCAGTTCCGCTTATACGACCTTCGCTGGAGCCGCCGCAGGCGCGCCCACGATTGTCACTAGTGCCGGTAATGGCGTTGACCTCGCCGACAGCAATACAGTACGCGGCTTGAACGTCGGCAACACATCGGCCTTCAAGATCAACGGCGGCGCGGTCGGCTCGCCCATCATCAACACCATCAACCTGACGGGTACGGGCGGCGCGATCAACGTTTCGACCAGCGGTGCATTCGGCGCAAACGTCACCTTCGCCACTCTGGAATCATCCAGTTCGGCTGCATCCAACATCAATCTGGTCGGCGTGACGGGAACGCTCGGCGTCACTTCAGGCGGAACAGGTCTGAGCGGCAGCACGACCAATGCTATTATTATCAACGGCGGGTCTGTGAGTTTGTCCTATCCGGGGAACGTGACCAAGATTACCGCAGGCTCGCTCCTCAGCGTCTTAGGCGGGCACACGGGCACACTCACTTTCACCGCGACGCTCAGCGCCAATACGGCGGGCGACGGGCTGCAATTCAACAACGCCGACGGCACATATAATTTCAACGGAACGACGACGCTCAACCTCGCAGACGCCGGGATAGACATCGCCAACAACTCCTCCGGCACTTTCTCTTTCAACGCCAACACCAGCATCACCAACCCGACGAACGAGGCGATCACCATCGCGGGTGGCACGCAGACCTTCACCTATTCCGGTTCATTCAGTAAAACAAACGGCTCGCGCGGCATCCTCGTCCAGAACAACACCGCCGGGACTATCCTCTTCAACGGCTCAGGCGTTACGAAGACGATCACAACGACGGGTGCGAACAACGCCATTGACCTGCTCACCAATACGAACACGACGATAAACTTTACGAACAACAATCTGTTGCTCACGGCGAACGGCTCGGGCGTCGGCTTCAACGCTACGGGCGGCGGCACGATCACCGTTCAGGGGACGGGCAACACGATCACGAGCAACACGGGCACGGCGCTGAATGTTACAAGCACGAACATCGGTCTCTCCGGTCTTACCTTCCTGAGCATCACTGCTGGCACGGCTGCGAGCGGCCCGACCAACGGCATCGTCCTCAATGCGACGGGCACGACCGCAGGCACGCACGGCGGCCTGACGGTGACGGGCACGAGCACGACAGCGGGCTCCGGCGGTACTATCCAGAGAACTGTTCAGGGCGCGCTCTTCACCTCGACGATCAACCTTTCTCTCAGCAACATGGACTTCACCAACGCCAATTCCGGCAATGGTGTTTGCAATAACATAGACGGCCCGACCTTCAACAGCTCGTGCCAGGCGGCGATCAACCTGAGCAGTGTGACGACCGTCACCTTCACCAATTTAGCTTTGACCAACCCTGCCGGGGCCGGGGCGCAGATCGGCATCAACGGTCAGACCGTCTCCGGCCTGACGATGAGCAATACGACGATCAGTACCTTTGGAAATGCGGTGAACGAAAATGACATGCGCTTCTTCAACCTGACGGGCACATGTTCGATCACCAATTCGACTTTTACGTTCGCGTCAGAGAACGTAGTAGATATTAGAAACAATACTGGCACGCTTAACCTGACGGTTCAGGGCAACCCGCTCGGCACCAGTTTCAACACCTTCAGCGACACTCAGACATCCGCCACGGGCGCGGCGGGACTCTCCGTCACCGCCGTCTCATCGGCGACCGTCAACATGACGGTTAAGAGCAGTAAGTTCCTGAAGCTCAAGACCGTCGGCATACAGACGTTTGCACGCGACAACTCGACGATGAACGTAGACATCGTCGGCGGCGGTGTGAACGCCAACGGCAACCAGTTCGACCCGATGGGTGGAATCGGAAGGGCTGTTGACCTCAACGCGGAAGATACAGCAGACCTGAACTTTAATATCAACAATAATCTCAAGATGTACGGCAACGGTGGGCCTACAGTTAATATCTTCAGTATCAATACCGCAGTCGTCCAGGGCCGGATCAATAACAACCCGGACGTTCGCGCTGGCGGAGATACAGCCAGCGGTTCGGGGATTAACGTGCATCCGGAAGACGATTCGACTGGCGTGGTCGAGATTCTAAACAACGTGATCTCAGGCATCGGAAACGACCCGGGAATCTTCGCGTTTTCCCACGGCGACGGCCCCAGCCCCGCACTCGACATTGCGACGCTGGATGTGACTATACAGGGCAACAGCGTCACTATCGCCAACAGCGGCGGTGCTGGCAGCGTCCCCGGAATCGATACGCGGGCCGGCTCAAATGCCGGAGACAAAATCAAGACCTGCGTCGACGTCATGAATAACGTCGTGGCGCTCGGCCCCCCTGCCGCCGGCAACATTGGGTGGTTGGCCCGAGAGGGCAGCGCCACCGCAGGCAATAATCTCTACCTGGAAGGAATGGTTGCGGGCGCGACTAATCAGCTCAGAACCGTCAATACGTGGAATGGGAGAGGCAATACCCCGGCGGGTTCTGCAGTGTCTGTTGATGCGGCCGGCGCCGCCGCCTACACCGCGCCACCCGCAGGCGCTCCCTACTTCGGCGTTTGCAGAACTCCGTCGAACCCCTCGGCGATGCTCAATCTAGAGTCTGACCCGAACAGCGCGCTCGCACGCTCCGGCGATGCGTATTCGTCTCTCGGCAGCACGATGGCGAGCCTCGTCGCCGACTACGTACCCGCAAGCGAGGCCGTCAACGTCGCGCAGAGCGAAGACGAGTTCCGTACTGCGACAACAGCGAACGCCCGCGACCTTTCGACTCAAACACAGGTCGCCGCCACCACCTCAGCATCCCTGACGGCCATCGCGACGGCAGCTGACGAGCTTCCGGCGACGACACTCAACACCGCGCAGACGAAGGCGAGCGTTAACAAACGCCGCGATGCGATGCAGTTGAGCCATGCCATCAGGACTAGAACACGCACAAGGGCGCTGGCCGCTGCCGCTATGCTGGCCGGCGAGACCATCACGATTGACGGCGGCGCAGGCGTCTCGCCCGCCAACAGCGGATTTACTCTGCCCGCAGGCAAGAGCATCACCGTCACATTCCAGGTGACGCTCAACAATCCGCCGAACCTGACGACACCGATTCCGGTGGGTGGGCCCATTGTCAGTAACCAGGGCAATGTGACAGCCGATGGTGGCATCAACGTGCTGACGGACGACCCGGCGGTCGGTGGCGGGTCTGATCCGACCACGACCCCTGTTGATCTATTCAACTCGCAGACGAGCGTCACCACCAGCAATGCTTCTTCCAGCCAGGGTGAGTCAGTCACCTTCACGGCGACGGTCTCGCTGCTTGCGGCAGGCTCACCGGCAGGAACGCCGGGAACGCCTACGGGGACGGTTGATTTCTTCGACGGTGCAGCGATACCGGCGAACGCCATCGCGGGCTGCTCCGGCATGCCGGTCAACGGCCTCGGTGTGGCGACCTGCACGACTTCGGCCATTACCCCTGCGGGCTCGCCGCATACCATCACAGCCCGCTATAACGGCGACGGCAACTTTGATCCAAGCAGCGGCACAGTCGCGCAGACCGTTATCGCCTGCATATCTAATCCGGTAGTCACCAGCACTGCCGATAGCGGCGCGAATACGCTTCGCGATGCCCTCGCGAATGTCTGTAATGCTCCGAACAACAACATCACATTCAACCTCGGCGCAGGCCCGCAGACGATCACGGCCCTGAGCACGCTGGTTATCGCCAAGAACGTCAACATCACCAATACCATCACCGGCACTAACGGGGCATTGACGATAACTGCTAACGGCGGCAACTTCCGCGTATTCCAGGTTGACAGTCCGGTCACGTCGGCCAGCCTCAACGGCTTCACCGTCACGGGTGCAAGCCCCAACAACGTCGGCAACGGCGGCGGCCTCCTTGTCCAGAGCGGCACAGTCACACTGACGGGCATGCTCTTTACCGGCAACACGGTCATCAACTCGGCGGGCGGCGGTCTGGCCGTCACAGGCGGCGCAACGCTCAACGTGCGCAACTCGACCATCTCCGGTAACACGGCCACGTCCGGCGGCGGCATCTACAACAACGCCAGTACGCTCAACCTCCTCAACGTCACCGTCACCAACAACACGGCTGACGGCAACGTGGGCGGCGGCCCAATCGGCGGCGCAGGAGCATTCGGCGGCGGTATAGATACTGCAACCGGCACGGCGACTAACATCAAGAACAGCATTGTCGCCGGCAACTTCGCCACGTCGGACACGAACGTGTCGGGCACGATTACAGATCAGGGCAACAACATCCTGACCGGCGACCCGCGCATCGCTGCGCTCGCCAATAACGGCGGCACGACACGAACGCATGCCCTGCTGAATGACAGCACTGCACTCGATGCGGGCGACAACACGGCGGCGGACGCTATTCCTCTGAACACAGACCAACGCGGCGCAGGCTTCGGGCGCAAACTCGACGCCGCTGACGCCAACACCACGCAGACCGTGGACATCGGCGCATTCGAGGCCGACCCATCGGTCGAGAACATCACGGACAAGTCCACTAACGAAGAGACGCTGCTCTCCTTCGTCTTCAACGTCGGCGATGCGGCCACGGCCTTTGATTCGATCACGGCCACATCCGGCGCTGGCGACCAGGCACTGGTGCCCAACGCCAACATCACTGTCGGAGCGGACACGCCTTCGACTCGATTGCTTTCAATCACACCGGCGGCGAACCAGAGCGGGACGGCGACGATCACAGTCACCGTGACGAAGACGATCAGCGGGACACCGGTCAGCATGTCTGACACGTTCGTGCTGACGGTCAATGAAATCAACGATCCACCATCCTTCACACTGCCGGGCAATCCGGCGGCAAGTGATGAGGATGCCGGGGCGCAGACGGTTAATCCGTACGCGACCAGCATTTCTGAGGGGCCGAACGAGACAGGCCAGACACCTCTGACCTTTACGGTCTCGCCCACGGGCTCGACCGGCAGTTTGACCTTCAGTAGCGCGCCTGCCATTGATCCGACGACGGGCATACTGACCTACACGGCCTCGCCGGACACCAACGGTACGGCCAGCTTCAGCGTGACCTTGAGTGATAGTGGAAGCAACGTCGCGCCCAACTCCAATACGAGCGCCGCGCAGAACTTTACGATCACTGTCAATCCGATCAACGATCCGCCGTCCTTTACGCTGGCGGGCAATCCGCCCGGGCTTAATGAGAACGCCGGGGCACAGACGGTTAACGGCTTCGCGTCGGCCATCTCTCAAGGGCCGAACGAGACAGGCCAGACGCTGACCTTTAACGTCTCGCCCACGGGCTCGACCGGCACGCTCACTTTCAGCACGCCGCCCGCGATTGACGCGACGACCGGCAATCTGACCTATACGCCGACAAACGGCACCAACGGCACGGCGACTTTCGACGTGACCTTAAGTGATAACGGCAGCAACGTCGCGCCCAACTCCAACACGAGCGCCGCGCAGAGCTTTACGATCAGTGTCAACGGGGTCAACGACCCGCCTGTCAACACAGTGCCCGCCGCGGTCAGCATTCCGCAGGACACAGTCTTAACCTTTGCGGGCGTCAATCTGATCTCCGTCGCCGACCCGGACGCAGCCGCCGGCGTCATCGCCGTCTCGTTGACGGCCACCAACGGCACGCTCACGCTCTCGACCACTAATAGCCTGACCTTCTCGGCTGGCGACGGCACGAACGACGCGTCCATGGCCTTCACCGGCACGCTCACTGACATCAACGCGGCTTTGAACGGAATGACGTTCACGCCGACCACGGGCTACACCGGCGCGGCGACCGTTCAGATAGTCACGAACGATCAGGGTAATACCGGAACGGGCAGCGCGCAGTCCGACACAGATACCGTCAACATCACAGTCACGGCTCCGACCGCGATGTACATCAACGAAGTCCTGTTCAACCCCGACGCGTCGGGCACGAACGAGTACATAGAACTGCGTGGAACTCCGAGTTCCACGGTTCCCGCGGGGACTTATTTCGTAGCTGTTGACGGCGACGCAGGAAACATCGGCGATGTGACGACCTATATCAATATCTCCGGTTTGTCCTTCGGCACGAACGGCTTCCTCGTCCTCTTGCAGAACGGCAACACCTACACGACGACCGCGGGTGCGACCGTTGTCACCAGCAGCGGGCCATCCCCGCTTGATGCTGGCTTCGGTGGCTTGCCGGGCGGCATCTTCCAGGCAGACGGCGGAGCGAAGAGCCTTGAGGACGACTCCGTCACCTTCATGCTCATCCAGACCGGTGTTGCTCCGAATCTTTCGGACGACATAGATTCGGATAACGACGGCACACCCGACGGCGCTGTTCATGCTGGATGGAGCATTCGTGATTCGATTGGCGTGCTTGATGGTACGGACACGGGCGACCGCACGTATGGAGCCTTCAACTACTCCAACAATACCGGAACCAACGGCTCGGCGACGGGCACGACCGTTCTGGTCGGATTCAATGTCGTTTATGTCGGACGCCGTGGCGACACGACGGGCTCTGCGGCTGCCGACTGGGTCGCGAGTTGTGGGCCTGGAGGCACTGCTCCGAACTTCACGCTTGACCCGTCAAGCACGGAGGTAGAGCCCTCAACCTTTGCGGGCAAGACGCTGGATCACATCGGCTCGACCAACTTCCTTAACAAGGTGCCGGTCAATACAGTGCCCGGCGCGCAAGCGACTAATGAGGACATCCCGATCACCTTCAACGCGGCCAATACTAATCTCATCTCCATCACCGACTCGGACGCGGGTACGCAGGATGTGAAGGTCACGCTGACGGCCGTCAACGGCACATTCAGCCTGAGCGGCACAGCCAATCTGACGTTCACCACGGGCGATGGTGTGAACGACGCGTTGATGGTCTTCACCGGAAAGGTCAGCGACATCAATACGGCGCTCGACGGCCTGACCTTTACGCCGACCTTGAACTACAGCGGCGCGGCCAGCCTAACCATCCTCACGGACGATCAGGGCAATACGGGTGTGGACGGCGCGAAGACCGACACAGACCTCATCAACATCACGGTCAATGCGATCAACGACCCGCCGTCCTTCGTGGCAGGCGTGGATCAAACGGTCAACGAGGACGCCGGAGCGCAGACCGTCACGGGCTGGGCGACCGCCATCTCTCAAGGCGCGGGCGACCCTGCACAGGCCTTGACCTTCAACGTCTCGGTTGGAGGCACGACAGGCAACATAGCCTTCTCAAGCGGCCCCGCGATTGATCCTGCGACGGGCACTCTGACTTACACCACCTCGCCGAACACCAACGGTTCGGCGACCATCAACGTGACGCTCTCCGATAACGGCAGCAACGTCGCCCCCAACTCCAACACGAGCGGCGTGCAGAGCTTTACGATCACGGTAAATGCCGTCAACGATGCGCCCTCCTTCCAGATACTCTCGAATCCGCCCTCCGTTAACGAGGACGCTTCCGCGCAAACCGTCAACAGCTTCGCCACAAACTTCCTGCCCGGCCCGGCTGCGGCAACAGATGAAGCAGGCCAGACCCTTGTCGGCTACACCATCACGCAGACCGGCACGACCGGCAATCTGACGTTTACAAGCGGCCCGTCAATTGACACCGCGGGAGCGCTGACCTATACGCCGACAGGGAATACTTCCGGCACGGCCACCTTCAACGTTGTGGCAACCGACAGCGGCAGCGGCTCCGCGCCAAACGTCAACCAGAGCGCTGCCGTGGCCTTTACCATCACGGTTAACGGGCAGAACGACGCGCCCGTCCTTGATAACACGGGCAACATGTCCCTGAACATCATCAGCGAGGACGTGCCCAACGCGTCGAACAACGGGACGCTGGTCTCCGACATCATCGCAAGCGCCGGTGGTAATCGCATCACGGATGTTGACGCTGGCTCAATCGAAGGCATCGCCGTCATTAGTGTTGACAACACCAACGGCGTGTGGCAGTTCTCAATTGACAATGGTGCGAACTGGACAGCGTTCGGCACGCCGAATGCACCGAACGCGCGGCTGCTGGCTTCAGACGCGACCACGCGGGTGCGCTTCATTCCCAACGCGAACTTCAACGGCACGGTTAACCCCGGGCTAACATTCCGTGCCTGGGATCAGGCCAGCGGCTCAAACGGCAACACTGCCGATACTTCCCTCGCTGTGGGCGGCACGACGCCCTTCAGCACGGCGACCGAGACGGCCAGCATTACGGTCACGGAAGTCAACGACGCTCCGACGGCTAATAACGATGCCATCGCCGGTGTCGCTGAAGACTCAGGCCCGAACACAATTCCGTTCACAAACCTGACTGTCAACGACTCGAAAGGCCCGGCCAACGAAAACGCCCAGACCTTGACCGTTACCAATGTCAGCAATCCGGTCGGCGGCACGGTCTCAATCGTCGGAACCGATGTGATATTCACGCCAACGGCTGGCTACAATGGCCCGGCCAGCTTCCAGTACACGGTGACGGACAACGGGACGACTAACGGCGTCGCCGCTCCGCTACAGAGCGCGGCACCAGCCACCGTCACCTTCACGGTCAATGCGGTCAACGATGCTCCGGTCAACACAGTGCCCGGCGCGCAAACAGTCCTTCGTAACACAGCACTGACCTTATCGGGCGCAAACCTCATCGCAATCGCCGATGTCGATGCCGGGGCGGCTGCCGTGCAGGTCACGCTCTCCGCCACTAACGGTACGATCTCGCTCTCAGCAACCGCCGGACTGGTCTTTACCACGGGCGACGGAACCGGTGATGCGACGATGACCTTTACCGGCACGCTCGCGAGCATCAACGCGGCTCTCAGTGGCCTGGTCTTTACACCGACCACGGACTACACGGGAGCGGCCTCTATCCAGATTACGACCAATGATCTGGGCAATACGGGAGCGGGCGGCCCACTCTCGGATACGGATACGATCTCGATCACAGTCCTCGAACGCATGCTCCAGTTCGCTTCGGCCAACTTCGCAGTCAGCGAAGCAGATTGTCACGCCACCATCACCGTGACACGCGTTGGCGGCACATCACAGGCAGCCTCGGTTGATTACACGACGAGCGATCTGTCGGGTCTAACCAACTGTAATATCACGACAGGCAACGCTTCACAGCGCTGCGATTACACGGCGATTGCCGGTACTCTCTCCTTCCCCGCCGGGCAATCCGTGGCCGCCTTCGAGATACCCATCATCAACGATGTCTATGTCGAAGGGCCTGAGACGCTCTCCCTCACGCTCAGCAACCCGCAGGGCGGCATCATGGGTACGCCTACAACTGCCACCCTGACCATCACGGATAATGACCTGGTGGCCGGAGCACCGAATCCGATAGACGATCCGGCCTTCTTCGTCGCGTTGCAATACATGGACACTCTGAACCGCGAGCCGGAGGCGCAGGGACTGGCCGACTGGCTCGCCATTATTCAGAACTGTCCTGCGGGAGATACCTCCTGCGATCTGGTCGAAGTCTCCTCCGGGTTCTTCCGCTCGCCGGAGTTCTTCCAGAGGGCCTACTACATCTATCGCTTCTACGAAGTAGGATTGGGCAGAAAGCCCAGTTACGACGAGTACCAGCGAGACCTCAGACTGGTGACAGGATTTCTGACGAATGCCGAGTTGGAGCAACGCAAGCAGCAGTTCGCTTTAGACTTCTCGCAGAGGGCGGAGTTCAAGGCGCTCTATGACCAGTACGACTCGGCGACACGTTCACAAGCTTACGTGGATGCTCTCTCCCAGATGGCAGGCGTGACACTTGGGAACCGTCAGCAGTTGGCCTCGGAGTTGGTCAATAGCATCAGGCAACGGTGGGATGTGCTGCGGGCGATAGTGGAAGGGCCGGAAGTGTCAGCGAAGTTCTTCAACAAGGCGTTTGTAGTGATAGGCTACTTCGCTTACTTGAGGAGAGACCCGGATGCTCTGTATCTGGTGT
>JBKKAL010000177.1:0-20454 GCA_046714695.1 Pyrinomonadaceae bacterium | reverse complement strand
TATTGCGGGGCCAGGCAGATCACCCACGGGTTCTCGTCGATCAGAGCGATCGTGCCGTGCTTCATCTCGCCGGCCGGATAGCCTTCGGCCGATATATAGGAGATCTCTTTTAATTTCAGCGCGCCTTCGAGGGCGACGGTAAAGTTGATGCCGCGCCCCAGATAGAGAAAGTCTGTCGAGCGGAAGAACTCTTTCGCCAGATTTTCGATGTCGTCGGATTCGTTCAGCAGTTGCTCGATCTTGACCGGAAGCTCTGCCAGTTGCCGCGCGTGATCTTTGGCCTCTGCCTGCGAAAGCGTTCCGCGCAACTCCCCAAGGTAAAGCGCGAAGAGGTAGAGCGCGATCATCTGCGAAGTGAAAGCCTTGGTCGAGGCGACGCCGATCTCCGGCCCGGCGTGCGTCAGGATAGTTCCGTCCGCCTCGCGCATGATCATAGAGCCCTGCACATTGCAGATGGCGAGAACTTTCGAGCCGTGCTCTTTCGCTTCACGCATCGCCGCGATGGTATCGGCCGTCTCGCCCGATTGCGAGATGACAAGGAGCAGAGTGTCCTCATCAAGCACGGGATTGCGATAGCGAAACTCTGACGCGTAATCCACTTCGGCGTTGATACGCGCCAGTTGCTCAATCATGTACTTTCCGGCGAGCCCTGCGTGCCATGAAGTGCCGCAGGCGGCGATCTTGATCGAAGTAAAACGCTTGAAATCGGCGGGCGTGATGTTCTTCATCTCGTCGAGGAAGACTTTGCCCGAATCCAAAGAGATGCGGCCCTGCACGGTATCGCGAACGGCGCGCGGCTGCTCGTAAATCTCCTTGAGCATGAAATGCTTGAAGCCGCCCTTCTCCGCCATGATCGGGTCCCAGGTGATGCGCTGCTGGACGGGCTCGACCACGTTGCCCTCGAAGTCCGTGACGCGCACGGCATCGCGCGTGAGCGTCGCGATCTCGCCGTCGCCCAGAAAAAAGATGTCGCGCGTGTGTTGCAGGATGGGCGGAATGTCTGAGGCGACGAAGTATTCGCCGTCGCCGAGACCGATGACGACGGGTGGCCCCTGACGCACGGCGATAATCATATCGGGCTCGTCCGCCGAGATGATCGAGAGAGCGAAGATGCCGCGCAGGTCGCCGATGGCGCGGCGCACGGCCTCCTCAAACGAGTCGCCTGTGCGCAGATACTCTTCGATAAGGTGTGCGACGACCTCCGTGTCCGTCTCCGTCACGAAGCGATGATCGCTCTGGCGCAGCCGATCCTTTAGTTGTAGATAGTTTTCGATAATGCCGTTATGGACGACGACGACGCGCCCCGTACAATCGCGATGCGGGTGCGCGTTCTCTTCCGTCGGACGACCGTGCGTGGCCCAGCGCGTGTGGCCGATGCCGTACGTTCCATCGAGCGGATGAAGACGAATCGCCTCTTCCAGATTACGCAGCTTGCCTTCGGCACGACGTATCTCAAGATCCTGATGCTCATCAACGACGGCAATGCCTGCCGAATCGTAGCCGCGATATTCAAGCTTGCGCAGTCCATCAATGATGACGGGCACGACCTGCTTGTTGCCGACATAACCAACAATGCCACACATAATGCTATTCCCTTTGCGATGAAGATAAAATTTACAAGCAGGAAAGTGGGAACACCAGAGGAGTTATCCCTTTATTCGGTCGCGACCGCCTCTTCCCTTTGCGCTTCAGTCTCTTGTGGCTCTTCTGCGAGAGGCTTCTTGCCGAGACGCTTTTTAACCACTGCCGGAACACCAGCCACGAGCGTGTCCGGCGGTACGTCTTTCGTGACGACCGAACCGGCTGCTGTCACCGCGCCCGTGCCGACACGTACGGGCGCGACGAGCATCGTATCGGAGCCGATCTTGACCTCGTCTTCGATGATGGTCTGGTGCTTGTCCTTGCCGTCATAGTTGCAGGTAACGGTGCCCGCGCCAATATTCGTCCTCTCGCCGACGGTCGTATCGCCCAGATAGGTCAGATGCATGGATTTCGATTTGCGGCCCAGAGTGGACTTTTTCATCTCGACGAAATTGCCGACCGCCGCCTCTTCTTCCAGACGGGCATTCATGCGCAGGTGCGCGAATGGGCCAACCGAGCAGTTGTGCGCGATCTGGCTGTCAACGATCACGCAATGGTCTTTGATACGGACGCCATTGCCAATCCGTGAATCGGTGATGCGCGTGCCGGAGCGTATCTCGCAATCGTCGCCGATCACAGTCTCGCCCTCTATGTGAACGTCCGGGTAGATCACACAGTCGCGTCCGATTTTCGCTTCGGGACTGACATATGTATGCGCCGGGTCAATAAAGGTCACGCCGCTGTGGAGCATCAAGTCGCGCAGGGTGCGGCGTCGAATGATATTTTCAAACTCCGCAAGCTCAACCCGCGTGTTGATGCCTGATACCTCGCGCGGGTCTTGAGTGTGTAGATAAATGCCTACGTCTTCGCCGTCCGCGCGCAGGATGCCGGGCACATCCGTCAGGTAATACTCGCCCTGCGCATTGTGCGGCTCGACGCGCTCAAGCGCCTTGAACAGGGCGCTCGTCTCGAAACAATAAATCCCCGCATTGATCTCCTTGATCTGTTTCTCGGCTGCGCCCGCGTCCTTTTGCTCGACTATTCTTTCAAAGCGGCCCTCTTCATCTCGCACGATGCGGCCATAGCCTGCGGGGTCATCCAGGCGCACGGTCAAGAGCGTACAGGCCGCGCCGCGCCCGCGATGCGTGCGATGCTGGTGAATAAGCGCGCCCAAAGTTTGGGCGTTGATGAGCGGCACGTCGCCGGAAAGAATCAGCAGCGTCGAGTTTGCGTCCTTCAAAGCTGCGCGGGCGGACATCACCGCATCGCCCGTCCCACGCTGCTCCGTCTGCATGATAAAGCGCGCGCCGTCCTCGCCCAATTCACGACTTACAGCCTCTTCGACCTTCTCGGCCTGATGACCGACGATCACATAAATATCGCGCAGCGCGGGACTCAGTGCCGTCGCGGCGTGGCAGACATGGGCAATCAGTGGTCGCCCGCCGAGTTTGTGCAGCACTTTGGCCGTACGCGAGCGCATGCGTGTGCCGAGGCCAGCAGCCAGGATCAGCACGTCGAGCGGCATGGGCGCTTCCTGCAAAGTGATTTGTGGTTGTTTCTCCATAAAGCAAAACTCAAGCGATGATGGCCTCGCGCGTGCGCTCCTGTTCGCAACAGGCGAGGACGACGCGCGCCAGTTTCTCCGAATTGTGACGGACTTTCTCCGCTTCGTCCAGCAGGTCTGCGCGCACTATCTCCGTCTCATCGCCAAAAGCCTTTTCAAGCAAGTGATCCTGCATGCCTATCTGGTAAGCGCCGTCCGCCGAGTAGAGCGCGGCCTGCGCCTCTGTGATCGGACGGTTGTTGGCGATCACGTAATCGAAGACAATCTCCGGCGCGTAGCTTTTGACAGTCTCCAGATGCTGCCTCGCCGTGTAGCCGTCAGTCTCGCCGGGCTGAGTCATGAGATTACAAATATAGATTTTGACGGCGCGCGCCTCTCCGATGGTTTTCGCCACACGCGCCACCAGAAGGTTAGGCAGAATGCTCGTATAAAGCGAGCCGGGGCCGATAGTGATGGCGTCCGCCGAGCGAATGGCAGAGAGCGCATCCGGCAAAGGAAGGCACTGTTCCGGCTCAAGATGCAGACGGCGAATGGGCGAGCGTGATGCCGTAATCTGCGTTTCGCCGCGCACCTCTCGGCCATCTTCCAACTCCGCGACGAGGCGCACATCGTTGATCGTCGCCGGATAAATGTGACCTTTGCTCGCCAGAACTTCAGAGGACAACCGCACGGCCTCGACGAAATCTCCCGTGACCTCTGTCAGGGCGGCGAGAAAGAGATTGCCGAAGCTATGGCCCCCAAGCTCGCCCTGGCCGCGAAAGCGATGACGAAAGAGGCGAGAGATCAATGTGGAATCTTCGGAGAGCGCGATCATACAGTTGCGTATATCGCCGGGCGGGAGCATCTGCAACTCTTCGCGCAGCCGCCCGGAACTTCCGCCGTCATCCGAGACAGTCACGATGGCCGACAGGTTTTCAAGCCACGAGCCGTCCTCGTCTGGCGCGCCGACGAGCCGCTTCAATCCCGCCAGCAGCGCCGAGAGTCCGGTCCCTCCGCCGATGGCGACCAGCTTTAATCCACGACTCATTTCGGCTACAGGCAATTTCGGCTCGCTCTCCTTCTCGGTTTAACGTGGCCGCAAGGGTAGGCCAAGAAATCATACCTAAAAGACCAGGGCTTTCAAAGCATAATAAAATAACGGAATATGGAGGAAGGGCGCACAGGAAGGAGAAAATCAGTTCCTCTCAAAAACGGGGAGCGAAGACCAGTCGCTCGAAATCAGGGTCGTTACGCAGTACGGTCAAGTCCTGGTCGTGCTGCGCACGCACACGAAGATTAGGTTGAAGATCAAGAGCGCGGCCTAGGGATTCCAGCGCCGAATCAATCGCGCCCAGACGCGCACGAGTGGCCGCCAGTCCATAATGTATGTGGGCCGCTTCGGGCTCGCGCTTGAGAGCGCGCTCGAACATCTCCTGCGCGGCCACATATTCGCCCCTGTTAAGCTCGATCACGCCCCTGTCATAGAGCGAATCCGCATCACGCGGGAGCGTGGACTCCGTGCGCAAGCGCGCTTCGGCAATCGCCAGATAAGTACGCGCGCGCGCCGTTACTTCCGATACGCCCGCATGCTTCTCGACAAGCGCGCGAAATTGCGCCCGCGCATCGGCAAAACGGCCACGCGCAAACTCTTTGTGAGCGTGCTCAAAGGCACGCAAGGCCGCGGCTTCGTCCCGTGTCGGTTGACGCGGGGGCGGCGGTTGAGGCGGCGGACGACGCACGGCGGCGGGCGGCGCTGAGTTCTTGGCTCTCTTTATTCTGGATTTCGCCGTAGATACGGCGCTCTTCTTCTTGGGCTGCTTGGCAGGCGCAGTTTTGCGTGCCGGCGACTTGCTTTTGTCCGACGCTTTTTTAGCTGGCACAGCAGTCTTACGGCGAGTTGCCGTCACTGCGCTCTTCGATTTTGGTTTGACCTGTTTAGTCTTGGCCACTGGTTTGCTGGATTTAGCAGTCGGTTTGTTGGACTTAGTGGCTTTACGCGCAGGAGCCTTCTCCGCCGCCGAACGCTTCAACATTGGCTTGGGACGTGCAGACTTGCCAGCCAATGAGCGGTTCTTTGACGAAGACCCTGTGGAAGTGTGACGCGAGGCGGGGCGTGAGGGAGAACGTTTCACACCCTTTACGATAGGATCGCTCATGCGAAGCCCCCGACTTCTCAAAGGGCGACTCGAACCATCCGTGCCGCCCTAAAAAACTTCGCACACATTAACATAGCTTGCCGTCTAAATCAACGTAAGGCGAGGGTTTGCGGGTATCAACGACTTCGTGTTGAACTATTGAAACCCCACTGCCAACAAAGAAAAACAGTTGAAGTCATTTGATGTGCTATGTTAGAGTGCCAATTGGATTCGCGGCCCGGCCTGTCCTTCAGGGGTCGCGAAGAGGTCGTGCGCGATTCTCAAAACGGGCGAAAAGCCTTCCGGCAGTTCGGTTTAGTTTCTCAACCGTTTCTCGGAAGAGATCAATTGAGCCACCCACCTTCGCCCGCCAAACCGTTAAAGAAAGCTGTACTAATGGCAGACACTCCCTTCGTAATGCGCGAGCCGCAGTACCGCCAGATCAAGGCTGTCCTGATGAAGCTACGCCTGGACGCTGCGGCGCGCGTAACAGTCCTTATAGATAAGGATGGTCAGGAAATAGCCGTAGATGGCGATGTGAGTAATCTTGACACAACCAGCCTCGCATCGTTGACCGCCGGAAACGTCGCTGCCACGGGCGGCATGGCACGCCTGATCGGAGAAAAAGAGTTTCCGACCCTCTCCCACGAAGGCGAGCGCGAGAGCATACACATCTGTGTCATCGGGCGCGCTCTGCTGGTCGTGGTCTTTGACGACCGTTCCAGCCTCGGTCTGGTCAAGTTGCGCGTCAAACAGGTTTCAGGCGAACTGGCCGCTATCTTTGAGGCGGTCGTCCGCGACGCCAGAAAATCCTCTGAAGAGCCTTCGATCTTCGCAGAGATCACGGACGAGGATATTGACAGCCTATTCAATTGAAAAGGTAAGGGGGAAAAGGTAAAAGGTATGGTGAAAACCACATTTAATCAAATGCTTTTGTCCGCACTTTTGCCTTTTACCCTGTGCCTTTTACCTTCCTCTTTCTGACTTACTTCTATGACGTTCATCAACTACGCTTCACGCGAAATCAACTGTAAGATCGTTTACTATGGGCCGGGTCTATGCGGCAAGACAACGAACTTGCAGTATATCTTCGATTCGACCGCTCCGGCCTCCAAGGGCAAGCTGATCAGCCTGGCGACGGAGACGGATCGCACGCTCTTTTTCGATTTCATGCCGCTGGAGCTTGGCACTGTGCGCGGCTTCAAAACGCGCTTTCATCTCTACACAGTGCCCGGCCAGGTCTTTTACGATGCCTCGCGCAAGCTGATTTTGAAAGGCGTTGACGGAGTGGTCTTTGTCGCAGACTCGCAAGAGGAGCGCATGGACGCCAATATCGAATCGCTTTACAATCTGGAAGAGAATCTGCGCACACAGGGCTACGACTTGATGAACCTGCCATACGTGCTGCAACTCAACAAGCGCGATCTGCCAAACATAGTGCCCACAGCAGACCTCACATCCGAGCTTCACCGTAAGAATGAGCCCGTCGTCGAGGCGGTCGCCTCAACGGGCGTCGGCGTCTTCGATACACTCAAGGCAGTGGCCAAACAGGTGCTGACGGAACTGAGGAAGAGCTAAAGAAGGCAAAAGTAAAAAGGTAAAAGGCAAAAGTAAGAAAGGCGCTCAACCCTTCTTCACTTTTGCCTTTTGCCTTTTTCCCTTCTTGAGTTCTACTCAAGGGATTTGATCATAAGCAGTCCGTCGCCTCCGTTTGAGTAGTAGCGCGGCAGGCGCTGTGTGACGGTGTAGCCCAGATTGATGTAAAGCTGCTGCGCGCCGGTATTGACGGCGCGGACTTCCAGGCGAATGATGCGTACGTCGCGGCGACGGAAACCGTCCTCCACCTTCTGCAACATACGGCGCGCGATTCCACGACGACGATGTTCCGGCGCAACGCCGAGGGTCGTCACATGGCCGGTGTGATCCGGCTCGACTAAGCCGACGATGAATCCGACCATCAGCCCAGCCTGTGTGACCGCGCGGTAGGAGACGGACTCCGAAGTCGTTAAGAGATATTCAAAAGTATCGCGGCTATAGGCTTCGCCGTCTATAAAACAGCGCTGATCGAGCCGCCAGCATTCATCCAGTTGGGTGACGATCAGAGGTCGCACATCATATCGCAGCTCGACGAGCGGTATCGCCAGGGGCGCGTCGTACGCTTCGCCCGGCGCACCTCCGGCATCAGTTTGCGGCGACCACCACCTTGAGCGAATCTTTTTCAGTACAGCCATAAAAGAGCAGTGACGAGTGACAAGTGATGAGCGATAGAAAGAGTAGCTTTTGCTCTTCTCTCTACTAAATTATTAACATGCAATCGCCATAGCTGTAAAAGCGATAGCTTGCGGCGACCGCATGGGCGTAGGCGTCGAGCACGAGTGCGCGTCCGGCGAATGCGCTGACGAGCATCAAAAGGGACGAGCGCGGAAGATGAAAATTGGTCAGGAGCGCATCCACCGCGCGAAACCTGTGCGGGGGCATAATCGTCAACTGGGCCATGCCCGCTCCAGGCTGAACCATCCCCGCTTCGTCCACGGCAGATTCTAAGGCGCGAGTGGTCGTTGTGCCAACTGCCAGAATACGTCCGCCTGCGCCACGCGCAGAATTGATCGCCTGTGCAGCCTCTGCGCTGATCTCGTACTGCTCCGGCGCAACCGTGTGACTGCTCAGGTTAGTAGCGCGCACGGGCTCGAACGTGCCGTAACCGACATGCAGCGTAATCTCCACGGACTGAACGCCGCGCGCCGCCATCTCACGCATCACGCGCGGCGTAAAATGCAGCCCGGCTGTGGGCGCAGCAATCGCGCCGCGCTTGCGCGCGTAAATAGTCTGGTAGCGCTCGCGGTCTTCCGAGAGCGCCGCGCCCTCGCGCTTGATATAGGGTGGCAGAGGCGTCTGGCCTATCTCTTCTAAAAGCGCAGGCAGCGGCGCATCACAGTTGAAGCGTACCACGCGACGGCCATCGTCGAGTGCTTGGATTATCTCTGCGCGTAAACGCCCATCACCGAATTGCAGTCGCGCTCCCCTCTGTAGCCTGCGAGCCGGGCGCGCGAGCGTCTCCCACACCATCGGTTCCCGCTCGTGCACGAGAAACAGTTCAACGCGACCGCCCGAAGGCTCGCGCGTTCCCGTGAGGCGTGCCGGAAAGACGCGCGTGTTATTAACGACCACGACATCGCCCGCGCGCAAATAGGAAGGAAGCTCGGCAAACTGCGAGTCGCGCCACACTGCGCGCGCTCTGTCCAAACAGAGCATCCGCGCCGCGTCGCGCCTGTCGAGCGGATGCTGCGCGATCAGTTCCTCCGGAAGCTGGTAATCAAAATCCTCAATCAGCATAACAACGAAGGGATGAGGGCGGTGGGATGAGGTTTGAATGATTGAATTAATAACTCACTTGAATCAATCGCTCGCCCCTTTTCATCCCTCATCGCTGCCGCCCTCATCCCTTTATTATGGCACTGGCGCGGTGGCGGCGTCGGCGGCTGAAGCCTCCAGGGGTTCTGCCGGATGTTCGTAATGAAAGACGGAGGTCAGTTGCGCGCCGAACAGTAGAATCAGGCTCGACACATACCCCCAGGTAAGGACGGCGACGACCGCGCCGACCGATCCGTATATCTGATCGTAATGAAAGTAGTGAAGACTCCAGGCGAAGACGTACTTGGACATCTCCCAGAGCAGTCCGCCCAAGACCGCGCCCGGCAAACTGTCGCGCAAACTGACCTGCGCGTTCGGCATAAAACGATAGACGAGAACGAAGAGCGCGATGGTGACAAGAATACTGACGAGGATAAAGACGATTTGCCAGAAGGCGCTGCCGACGGTCGCGAGCCAGACGTAGCGTTCAAGCTGGCGCGGAGATAGTCTGGATGCCAGATTCTGCAAAAAGACCAGCACCGATGTCGCCAGAACGGAGACGGAGAGAAGCAGTCCGACGACTGCTATCATGCCGAGTGTCAAAGCGCGTCCACGTAGAAAGGCGCGCGAGCTGGTGTTCCAGATGCGATTAAGCGCGCGTTCGATGACGGCGAAAACCCATGATCCGGCCCAGAGCACGAGAATAAAACAGGTGATGATGACGCCCGTGCTCAAATCCGAGAGCGATTCGATGGTATCGCGCAGGAATTTGCCCGATCCGGGGTAGACCTGTACGATGCGCGCCAGCATCTCTCCCAACACTTCCGTCCCCGACGCTATTGTATTGCTCAGGGCCAGCAGCAACAGCATCGCCGGAAACAGCGTCAGCAACCCGAAGTAACTCATCGCGGCTGCTGACGTGAACAGATCGTTATCGTGAAACGCATGTAAGGTGTGGTTGATAATAGACAACCACGGGGCGCGATTGCGAACGCCGAAGGAATGACGCGAAAAGGATGAAAGCCGTCGCATAAGTAAGGGATGAGGGATGAGGGATAAGTGATGAAAGGAAGTAAGTAATTGATTCACTTGAGCAGTGACTCAATCCTTAATCCCTCATCCCTCATCCCTCATCCTTGCTTGTTATCGAGTACGGCGCGCGCAATCGCGATGTAGGCGAAGGCTTGCGGCACATCGCCTTCAAGCGCGCGCGCATCCGACAGTGTTTTCAGTAAATCAAGTTGCGCCATTGTCGCAAAAATCTTATCGAAACGAAACGCTTCGCTGGTCACGCCGAAGGAATCGAGGGCGTCTGCCGTCGAAGTTTCCGTCGCCGTGATTTCCACAGAAAGCTCTTCGCCTGTGAAATCCTCGACCGCATTGGCCGCTTTAACGACTTCGGACAGCAGCGCCCATGCGCGTGCGCTGTCAAGTCGCGCGGCTGCTCCCGCGACAATCACATAGGCGGCGACGCGCTGGCGCGTTCTCATCTCAACGCGCGCGGCGTAACGCTCCGCTTCGTCAAGAAGTTCGAGCGCGGGGCGTTTATCCTTGCCCCGCGCGGCGATGATGGCTGCCTCCGCATAGCCCCACGCGCTGGCGAGCGGGGGCACATCCGCGCCGTTCAAAAATTTTACGATGCTCTCGTAATCATTCTCTTCATCGTCGGCATAGGTGCGCGCCAGATCACCGATCTGACTGACGTAGATGAAGGAGAGTGCGGCGCGGCGCGATTCGGCGTTCTCTATTTCGCCGGCGGCGCGGCGCGCGCGATCCCACAACCTTTTTCCCGCCGCCGCTCTCACGATACTCAGTCGAATGCGGTCGCGTTCAGCATCGTTTCGGGCACGCGCAAGCTGCTCGAATGAGACGCGCAAGGGATCGCCGCCTGTGCCTTCGGGCGTCACGCGCCGGAGATCGAAATGCGAAGCGAGCATGTCACGACGGCTCGTTTCCATCTCGCTCGCTAGGGCGTTCTCGCGCGCGCGAAGTTCGGGCGCGTACTGCGCCGCCTCGCTCTCGAAGAAGGGCAGGAGTCGTCCCAACGCCAGGTAAAGCGCAAACGCGTGCTGAGTCTGCGCGTCGCGTTCGTTACCACTACTACTACTGCGCGTTGCGATGGGACGCAGTAACAAGATGGCGGCCGTCTGATAGAAAGCATTGCGCACGGCCCCCGCGAGTGGTGGCGGCGCTTTCGTCTTCTCCACTACTTTGGGCGGAAGGGGACGAAACTGCAAAGAGCCGCGCTCGTCCACGACGACGAGCAGTTCAGGCGAGATGACCGGAGACGAAAGCAGCAGCACGCTATTAGCGTCCGCGCCTGGGTCTGTCCGGGCCTGGGCCAACAGCAGACCGTAGAGCCTGTCGGCGGCTGCGGGATTCTGTTCACGCAAGCGTATGATGAACTCTATAAGGTCTGCACTGACACCGCGATTGACAAGAGGGGCGGCCATCTGCGCCGCGCTGTTCGATTCGTTATTTTTGAGCAGGTCGTAAGCGAAGCCCAGGCGCTCGGCATCGTCCGCACCAAGCTCATGCCAAGGTGTCGAGCGGGAGGATTGAGACTGCGACTCGCTCTGCTCCTCTGCCTTGTCTGCGGCCAGCAAATCCTTCAAGAAGATTTCGGCCAGGCGCGTATCGCGCGCGGCCGCTTTCACGAGAACCTCATCCCGCGCCTCGGTAATTGTCGTGCCCACTACCTCTTCCTGTGCGGCTTTATCAGAAGCCCTGGCTGCTTCCCACGCGCGGCGAAAGATTGAGCGCGCATCTGCTTCGTCGTAGCTCCACAGGGCGTCGGCGGCCAGCGCCTGAATGCGCGCGCGGTAGAAGAGATCATCGAAGGAGCGCGCACGCGCGGCCGTCTCGCGCAGCAACGCAATGGCCTCCGCGCGCCGGGCCTTCTTCTCAGCGTCATTATTTTCCGTGGCTGGCCGACGTTGCGCCGTGCGATTGCGTCCGCGCTGCTGCTGCTTCTGTTGTGCAGCAAGCTTATCGGGCATCGGTGCGAGCAGGAAGAAGAGCGCCGCTAACGTCAGCAGGAGAATTGAAGGCTTTGAGCGAGGCGATTGCTTCATAACTTTACAGATAAACGTGGCTTACTCATTTTATGCGAAAGCGATTTCATTCGGAATCAAAGAGGCCGGGTTTATCAGGGAGGCGGAAATTTATTCCGAAGTGCTCGTAAGCGAGGCGCGTGACCATGCGCCCTCGCGGCGTCCGGTTGAGAAAGCCTATCTGAATCAAGTAGGGCTCGATTATCTCTTCGATAGAGTCCTTCTCTTCATTAATCGAAGCGGAGATAGTGCCAAGTCCTACGGGGCCGCCGCTGAACTTTTCAATGATGTTCAAGAGCAGCTTGCGATCAATCTCGTCCAGACCGTAGGTGTCAACCTCCATCCGGTCGAGCGCGTCCGCGGCGATCTCTTTTGTAATCCGCCCTTCGTAATCTACTTCGGCGTAATCGCGCACGCGGCGAAGCAGGCGATTGACGATGCGCGGTGTGCCTCGCGCGCGGCGCGCAATCTCGCGCGCTCCGCCCTCATCAATCTCGACTTTGAGAATATCTGCGGAGCGTTTGACGATCACTTCCAGATCATCGTGATTGTAGAAATCGAGGTGAAAGACGATGCCGAAGCGCCCGCGCAGCGGGGCTGTGATAAGACCGGCGCGTGTCGTTGCGCCGACGAGCGTGAACTTTGGAAGCTCCAATTTGATGGAACGAGCCGCCGTGCCCTGACCGATCATCAGGTCGAGCTGGTAATCCTCCATCGCCGGATACAAGACCTCTTCGATGGCAGGATTAAGGCGGTGTATCTCGTCTATAAAAAGCACGTCACCTTCCTGTAAGTTCGTTAAGAGCGCGGCCAGATCACCCGACTTTTCTATGACAGGCCCGGCAGTTGAACGCATCTCTGCGCCCATCTCGTTGGCGACGATATTGGCGAGCGTGGTCTTGCCGAGGCCGGGCGGGCCGGTCAACAGAACATGGTCGAGCGCCTCCTGGCGGCGCAGCGCGGCCTTGATGAAAATCCTGAGATTGTCGGTCGCACGGCGCTGCCCGATATATTCCGCGAGCCGCGTCGGGCGCAGAGACAGCTCGAACTGCCGCTCCTCATCCACAGCAGTCGCGTCGCGCGCGTTGGCCGGTTCCATTTCTTCTGACATAAAAGGCAGATGTTAGATGCCGGATGCCGGATGTCAGGGAAATGCTACAACCAGCATCTGACATCTAACATCCAGCGTCTGTTCTTTATCCTCTGGCGAGCAGGCGCAGGCCGCGGCGCAGGATGATCTCGACGGAGATGTCGCCGCCCTCCTGCATCGCGGCGGTGATAGCCTTCTCGGCGGCCGCCTTCTGGTAGCCCAGATTGATGAGCGCCGACAGCGCGTCGTCGCGCACGGCATCATCGGATTGCGGCCCGCCCACGCCCGTGCCTCGCGTCGCAAACTCTTCTTCGAGCGCCGGGGAGGAGAGCGCGGCGATTTTATCACGCAGTTCTATGACCAGACGTTCCGCGGTCTTCTTCCCGACGCCTGGAATAGAGGTCAGCCGCGCGAGGTTGTTGGTGCGGATCGAAGCGATGATCTCGTCCGCGCTCATGCCTGAGAGCATCGTAATGCCGAGCTTCGGGCCGATACCGCTAACGGAGATAAGGCGCAAAAAAAGCTCTCGCTCGCGCGCCGTCTTAAAGCCGTAAAGTTGCAGCGCATCCTCACGGACGTGTGTATAGATGCGTAGCTGAGCGTTCGCGCCCACATCTTCCAGATCGTAAAAGGTCGAAAGAGGAATGGTTACTTCATAACCGACCCCGGTAATGTCAATGATACAAGTGTTAGCCTGTTTAGAGAGTAGAGTGCCGGATAGATATGCGATCATGTGCCCTTGGAAAAAGTCTCGGATCGAAGAAGAGATTTCGGGAGCGTCTTCGCTTTTCAACAGGAATTGTAGTTGATCTGCAATGGATTGGGCAACGCGCGGGAGTCTTTAAAGCTTCTACTATAGCAACGGGCAACTGCCAGAGCGTTTTGTTTATAGAAGAGAGAGCCGCAGTGACCGCTTCCGGACAGCATTTTTACAAATCGGCCCTGTTTTTTTTACAGAATGCGCTGCTGAGTGCCCACGAAGCCCTACCCTCAAGGCCAGGATTAGGGCTATACTGAGCCGAGAGAAAAGGGAACTGGCGGGATGAAGTCGGAGAAAATTTCAGAGTTGACGACTAATCGCTTGAGCGTCTATCTGCGCTGCTTGAATCTGCTGGCGGCGGCGGGCATCAAGACGATCTCGTCGCAGGGGCTGGCCGATCAGTTCCGCCTCAATTCCGCGCAGATCAGAAAAGACCTCGCTTACTTCGGCGAGTTCGGCGTGCGCGGCGTCGGCTATTTCGTAGAGGAACTGCGCGAGCACATCACCAAGATTCTGGGGCTCGATACGGCGCACCGCGTCGGCATCATCGGAGCGGGCCGTCTGGGGACGGCGCTCGCCAACTATACGGGCTTTGCCAAGTCGAACTTTACGGTCGTCGCCATCTTCGATAACGATAAAGAGAAGATCGGTCAACGCATCGGAGAAGGCGAGGTCATGATTTACGACGTCAAGAAGATTGCGCGCGTGGTACGTGACCACAGCATAGATGTCGCCGTCATCGCCGTCCCGGCGCGCGCCGCGCAAAGAGTCTTGAATCAGAGCATGACGGCTGGTATTAAAGCCGTCCTGAACTTTGCACCCGTACGCCTTCATGCGCGGCTCGGCGTGAAGGTCAAAACAGTTGACTTGACAGTCAGCCTGGAGAGCCTGTCTTATTTTCTTGCGAGACCGCAGATTACCTGTGTCACTAATCCGCGCAGCATGGTTTCTTACGATGGGATCGAGCAGCGCGAAGAGCATGAACTGTAGAAAAGTAAAGATTAAGGAGTACCTGTCATGTTTATAAGCCTTCTCAAAAGAGGACTGCCGTTTACCTTAACCCTTCTCGTCGGCTCCGGCCTAGGCAGCATCTTTAGCAGCACGACGCCCCGCACAGATATACGTTCGAGCGTCACCACGACAACGTCGCGCACTCACAGTTGCGGCGCGCGTCGCGCGCGCGTGGCTTCTGAATCATCAACGCCGCTCATCGTGACCTTTGAGCCGAACACGCGCCTGACGGAAGCGGCGCGGCGCAATCAGACGGTGGGCGTCGTGGAACTGCTCGTTCGCTTCGGCGCGGACGGCAAGGCAACGGTCGTGGATCGCTTGACGACCCTGCCGGATGGCTTGACCGAAGAGGCCGAGAGCGCAGCGGAGCGCACCACCTTCAGACCCGCCACCATTGGCGGCAAGCCATACACCGTGACGGAAGTGAGGCAATTTATCTTTAGCCTCGACAGGTACTAGACCGAAAAAGTTTTGAATGGATGAGCAAACCGCACGGCGCGAGATAGTTCGCGTCGGTCGCCTGATGTACGAGCGCAGCTACGTTGTCTCTTCGGACGGCAACATCAGCGTTCGTCTGGATGACGGGCGAATAGTTGCGACGCCGACGCAATTCTGCAAGGGACGCATGACGGAAGACTGTCTCGCCCTGACGGATGCGGACGGTAAGGCGCTCTCGGACAAGCGCGCATCGAGCGAGCTTGAGATGCACCTGCTCATCTATCGCGAGCGCGAGGATGTCTTTGCGGTCTGTCATGCTCATCCGCCGCACGGCTCGGCGTTCGCCGTCGCAGGACTAGCCATTGATCAACCCATCCTCTCGGAAGTGATTCTGACGCTGGGCTGCGTTCCGCTCGCCGAGTACGGTACGCCTTCAACGGCGGAACTAACGGAAGCGATGCGCCCGCTCGTAAAACATCACAACGCGCTGCTGATGGCAAATCACGGCGCGGTCGCTTACGGCGCAGATGTGTGGCAGGCATTCGACCGCCTCGAAACCCTCGAACACACGGCCAAGATTTCCATTCTCTCGCGCCTTTTGGGCGGCCCACGTAATCTTTCTTCCGACGCGATTGAAAAATTGATCAACGTCAGAGAGGCCGCAGGCTATCTGGATGAGCGTGCGCGCTGCCAGTCTTGCGGCTATCTGCACGAAACGCGTATCACGTGCCCGACGGGCGAGCGCGCCGTGGCAACAACTTCAAACGGCGCTATGAAGGCATCAACGAATGGAGCGGGCAAGATTGCATTGACGCGCGAGGAACTGGTCGAGTTGTTAAGCCAGGCAACGCAATTACGAAGAGAGTGAATAGTAAATGTTCAATGGACAATTGCTTTTTACCCCTGATGATCTATTATTCACCATTCACTTTTATATTAAGGAGCACATTTAATGCCACAAGAAGCACTCGGCATGGTTGAAACAAAAGGACTGGTAGCGATGATCGAAGCGGCGGACGCGATGGTCAAGGCCGCCAACGTCACGCTCGTCGGCTACGAGAAGATCGGCGCAGGATTTGTGACGGCGATTGTGCGCGGCGATGTCGCGGCCGTGAAGGCTGCGACGGATGCTGGCGCGGCGGCTGCGCGTAGAGTCGGCGAACTCGTTAGCGTACACGTTATCCCGCGCCCGCACGGCAGCGTTGACGATGCCCTGCCCATAGGCAATGACAACGGCGGAAAATGATCATCGCGCGAATCGTAGGCACGGTCGTCTCGACGCAGAAAGATGAACGGCTGTTGGGGAAGAAGCTGCTCATCGTGCGCCCTGTGAACGTGGACGGGACGGACACGAGCGGTTACGTCGTCGCCGTTGACACGGTCGGAGCAGGCTTTCACGAGCGCGTGCTTGTGGTCTCCGGTTCCAGCGCGCGCCTTGCGCAGGGGATGAAGGATGTGCCCGTTGACGCGGCCATCGTCGGCGTCATAGACACCGTTGATATTATGGACGATTGAGCACAATGCAACTGGCGCGCGTCATCGGAACGGTCGTCGCAACCGTCAAGAACGATTCACTGGAGGGGCGCAAGCTGCTCGTCATACAGTCGCTCAATGCCGACCTCAAGCCGCAGGGCCAGCCGATGGTCGCTCTGGACGCCATCGGCGCAGGCACGAATGATCTGGTCTTCTGGTGCAGGGGCAAAGAGGCGAGCTTCCCCTTCAAGCGAGAGGACACGCCGACAGACTGCACCATCATCGCCATCGTTGATTCCGACGCACATGTGACGAACGGGAGCCGCCGCCGATGATTCTGGCACGCGTTCTGGGCAACATCGTCGCGACACAGAAAAACCCACGTTATCAAAACGCGCGCATTATGCTCTGCCAGCAGATCACGCCCGAAGGTGAAGAGATGGCGACGACGATCCTCGCGCTCGATTCGGTTGATGCGGGTGTGGGCGATATGGTTTTGATCGTGCAGGAAGGCTGGGGCGCATCAACGGCGGCAACAGGGGAGGCGGGCGCAGCCATTGATTCGGCCATCGTCGGCGTCGTGGATTACGTGGACTTGCACAAAGATGAACTGAAAGGGGAGGCGGCGAGATGACGAGCGAACAGGATCAAGCGCGTGCTTTAGCCGAACGCATCGCGCGTCGCATCTCTCACAATCGGGAAGCGAGTCCCAAGCGGGCGGAGACGGCGGGCAATAGTAGTAGTGTCGGCGATGAATTAGCAGCCGTGCGGGCGGGACTGGATCAGCTACAGCAAAGGCTCGCGCACATCGAATTAAACCTCACGCGCGGAGAAGAAAGAGATACCGGCAACGAAAACCGCGCCCGGCGTTTGAGCGAGCAGAAAGGCGCGAAGCCGGAGCAATCGTCTCCGTTTTCAGCGCCTCCCGCTGCTGTCCATTCGCCATGGTTGAGCGGCATGTACGTTCCGGCGGCGCATCCGAGCCAGGAACGATTCGGCGTGGAGGAAGCGGCAGTCTCTGAACTGGTTGATTATTTCGAGCGCGAGAAGACCTGCAATCTGGAGCCCGGCGGTAAGCCCTGCGACCATTGCTCTATGTGTAGCTCGCGAGGATTCTAAAAGCAGTCAATAAAGTAAAAAGCGATGGGCGACAAGCAAGATTTAACTCAAGCTTGTCGCCCATCGCTTTTTATCCACAGACTATTTCGTAGCTGGTGCCGCGGGTGCGGATTGATTACCGGTGTTTTGATTGCGTCGCAAGGTGTTGGGATCGAACTTCGGCGCCTGGCGCGCAGCCTCCTCGGCCTTGAAGTACGGCTCTTCTTTGAACCCGTAAATCTTCGCCGCGATGACTGTCGGAAAGCTGCCGCGCGTCGTGTTGTAATCCTGCACCGACGTGTTGTAATCGCTGCGCGAGACGGCTATGCGATTCTCCGTGCCCGTCAACTCATCCTGCAATTTCAAAAAATTCTCGCTCGAGCGCAAAACCGGATAATTCTCCTGCAAAGAGAGAAGCCGACCGATGGTTCCGCCGAAGCTGTTGTTGGCGTCAATAACGGCCTGTTTCTGTTCCGGCGTCTTGTCACCGGCCTCGCCCGCAGGCTGTGCGCTCGTCGCATTCAGAAGCTGCGAGCGCGCCTGCGCGATCTGTCCGAAGACCTCCTGCTCCTGCACGCCCGCAGATTGCGCGGCCGCCACCAAATTGGGAACAAGATCAGCGCGACGCTGAAGCTGGTTCTCGACGTTCGCCCATTTCGCTTTCACGTTCTGCTGCTTGCTTTGAAGCGTGTTGTAGCCGCACCCGCTTGCCGCCACAGACGCAAAGATTGCGAGAGCCAGCAGCAACATTCTTCTTTTATTCATCTCTGAAGTCTCCTTATGGTGAATCGTTAATCGTGAATTGTAAGTAAAGTTTAAGGTTGACACAGTCTTCTCACGATTCATTCTTTGCCTGCTATCTTGTCAACTGCTTCGATTACGCGCTCGATCTGCGCCAGGTAAGCGGCGAAGAGATCGTTGGCTTCCGTGTCGGTCAAAGTGGCTGCGCCCGACTCGCGCAGATCGAAAATCCTGTCGAAGGGCTCGGCCTCAAGGCCCAGCAGCCGTGCGGTGGCGCTCACCGTTTCACGCTTGGCGACGGGCGGCTCTGTGTTCTTCAACAGCAGGACGGCGCGAAACAAAGCGGCGAAACTCGCCAAACTGTCGCTCATCAGCGCTGTCAATCTCTCGGCCTTGGCGGAAGCGGGGATATACAGTCGCCGGAGTTGGAGCAGCTTACTGCGCAACTCGTATTCGGTTTGATGTCGTAGGTGCACGTCCGACATCTCTACGTACTCGAAGGGGTCACGACCGTAAAGCACCTTGCGCGCCCTCTCCATCTGCCGGAACTCAATCGGAAATACATCGGCGGCATCATTCAATTCGGCAACAGTGAAATAGACCGGCAGCGGATTGCCCAGGCGCTGCCATTCGCGCACCGGAGCCTGAGCAAGACGTAAATCTTCTGGCGCGATGCGGTTGAGCGCGATGAGCAGATTATAGTCCGAACGCTGTTTGACAGCGTCGCCAACGGCAGCCGACCCATACAAGACTACGGAGGCCAGATTATCGCCGTGCGTCGAGCGTAAATCGTCAACGAAATGTTTAAAGGTCTCCTGTGTGACTTGCTTAGCCATCTTTACTCACCTGTTCTCCCTCACGCGAAACAAAAAGAGGATGCTCAATACGTATTCGGCCTCGCGCCGTCAATAAGTTGTGGTCACCGTGAGCCGGGATGCTACCAACTGACGCCGCCGCCGCCGCCGCCGGCATCGCCCCCTCCGCCGCTGAAACCACCCCAGTCGCCCCCTCCGCCGCCTCCGCCGCCGCCCCAGCCGCTTCCTCCGCCGAAGCCGCCGCCGCTCCAACCGCTTGAGCCGCGACTTCCGCTATTAAGAAGCGAGCCAAGAAGAAGCATGTTCAAACAACCGCCTCCGCCGCCACCTCTGCCACGACTACTCGCAAACAAAAAGATCACGATAACGAGAATGATAAAAAACATAGTACAGCCTGAAGTGCCTCCCCGCGAACCTCTGCCCGGCTGTCGTTCGGTCGGGCGATAAGCGTAGCTTTGATCTATACCATCAATACTAAAGCCGCGTTTCTGCGCAAGCGTCGCGACGAAAGCCTGAACCGTATCGGTCACGGCCTTGTTGTAGTTACCCGCCTTAATCGGCGGCACAAGATAGCGCCGTTGAAGATCGGTCGCGATGCTATCCGTGATGTCTCCTTCGAGGTGGCGGCTAACTTGCGTATAAGCTTTACGGTCATTGACCGCAATCAGCAGCAGCAGCCCTGGCTTCTCTGTCCTCTCATTACCGATGCCCCATCCACGCATCACCGCCAGCGAATAGTCGAAGATGTCCTGACCACCCGTGGTATCAACCGTCACCACACCGAACTCTATCTTGGCGCGCTCATCCAGATTGATGAGGATGTTGTTCAGTCTTTGCTCCGTCGCATCATCAAGCACATTAGCGTAATCAACGACAGGTCTTGGGGGATTAGGCTGCTGGAGGGGCGACTGCGCTTGTTGGGCACGCGCCGTCATGCTCGCCGAGAGCAGACAGACAACGGCAAGGGATGCGAAGAGAGCGTATCTAAGATTTTTCTGGATCAATGCTCCAATGATACCAAGTAGCGACCTACAGTCAAACCGGCGGAGGGCACAAAGGGGCGGGAGCGTGTTCATTGCCGAAGCGATGTTTCACTTTTCGAGGGCTTTTATCATCCTTCTATCAGGCGATGCAGAAGGTAAAAGAAGGCGACGCCGCCGAAGACGACGATGGAGACGACAGGGTTCTTCTCCTCTTTGTGATTTACTTCGGGGATCAGATCGCTGGCGGCTACATAGAGCGTGACGCCAGCGGAGAAGGGCAGGGCATAGGCCACTGCCGAGTCTACTCTCGTCCTGAGCAGCGCCACAGTCAAAACGCCTGCGAAGGTCGCCGCGCCGATGGCGAGCGTGGCAATCGCTGCCT
>JBKKAL010000176.1:0-2904 GCA_046714695.1 Pyrinomonadaceae bacterium | reverse complement strand
AGCGCTTTCAGCACATCGGGCGGGCGCTATGAATGGAGTTATTTGGGCATGACTGACTGAAGCGCAGAATGATAAAGAGGTTGAGAAACCTGCCGTCTAACAACTCATTGAACCGGAGCGGAGTCAGCTTGTCTTTCATTCGCCAGATTAAATGCCTCTCGCTATTCTTCCCGCCCGGTTAATTCGAGCGTTAGGCGGCTTCGTAGTTCTTGAAAATGCGGAATATAGCAAGCTCCGCGAGGGTATTAACGGTCTTTACACCTCACTTTTTGTATGTGTTCGTTAGTGAAGAGGCTGGGAGGATCATCTCATTTCCCCGCCGGACAGCCGGCAAAGGCGCGACTTACGTAGTAGCCGTAGCTCGCGCCGTAGGTTCCGCCGCCGGCGTAGTCTTGCTTAATATTGACCCAGAAGATCCGGCAGAATCCGTCGTCACTGTTCGGGTATTGTGCCCAGATCACACCGTGCTTATAGCGGGCAGTCGGAAGGCCGAAGCTGTTTTTATCGATCAGCCAGTTTGCCTCTTCTATGCCAACCTTGAGTACTTTTGCTTGTGCCATGTCGTTGATCATGCTCAGGAGGGCCTTCTTTTCCGCCGGGGTTCCCAGCGTGTAACCTTGCGGACCTGTATAGCCAGGCAGCGTTTTTCGGGCGACGGCGGCCAGTCCGTCGAGGGCGGGCTCCAGACACTTAACAAAATCCTCGGGCCACCCTCCCAACCATTCCTTCCGTCTGGATAGTGAAAGCGCCGCTTCTAAATAGATGTTCTTCCGGTCACTGAGCTCCGACACGTAATAGCCTCGCAAACCCGGCCTGAAATTCTCTGCCTCCTTTCGCGTTTTTTCTAGGTCCTCGAGGTGCACTCTCGTAACGGCATCGCTGTTGCAATCTTTTACCACCGGCGTGGCGACCAGCTGTTGGTAGTCCGACTCGGCCTCGGCAAGCTTCTTCTTGATGTCGGCCAGCACCTCGCTGCCCGTTGGCTGGCCTATCCAATTGATCTGGTTGCTTCGCCACGCGGGATACTTTCGAAGCAAGTGTTCCATAACGAGCTGCGCGCGACGTCCCGCGACCACCACTTCGTACCATTCTCTGTCGGGCACCGGCAGCTCGACTCTTCTAATTTTACTGTAGAGGTCATCCGCAACGGACAAGAGTCGCTCCTCCGACAGTTCCTCCATCGGCGGATCGGAAAGCGCGTAGGCGAGAGGCCCCTTGTCCGCATTGCTAAGGATGCTGGCATCCCGCCACATCACGAGGGCGGCATTGTGGAGGACCGCAGCTGTTACCTTGATCGGGTCCGCCATCTCGCCTTTGAGGCTGCCTTCCAGGCCTTCGATGTAGCCGTAGAAACGCATGGCCGGAAAGGTTTGCGGCGCGATTGTAAGCCAAGACCCGCCGATGTTCTCATCGCGACGATTGGCGCTTTGATATAAGGCGTGGGCGGCGGATATGTTAGCCGCCGCCTCGGCGTATTTCTTCTGGTGGAAGAGTGCGTCGCCTTCTTCGAACTTTTTCACAAAGGCGTTGAGTTCTTGCTTCGCGCGCGAGTTAGCATTGTCTTGCGCGCTCACCATTAAAGGGCTAAGCAGTGCCACGGCGTACACCAGCGGCACGAAGCGTCTCATCCAGCGTGTCATCGGATACTCCTTCACCTCGTTTTCGTCTGACACCTCGGCTCTGTGTAAAGCCAAGGACGTTATTCCCGCCTATACCGTGTGCGAAAGAGAGAACGAGTTCTTAACCTATCTTTGCTGACCCAGAAATGGGCATCAGTTTATCATGCATTCTGCCGACGCGCTTCATCTTTTCCAACGAGCGTTTGGAAGCGGCCCTGTCGCGCATTTTGTGACGCCGGCATGAGTTGGTATAAGTGGCAGGACGAGCGCCACGCTACACGCTGACCCATCCGCGATCCGACTTGAACGTGTTAGGCGGCAGCATTATGAAAGGGGCAGGACTCCGTGGAGCGCCGATAACGGATTCGACGTATTACACTTCGGGCGGGATTTTGCGGGGCATGGACGCCGCCTAACAACGGCATGCACCCGACGCCCCTCCACGCTGCCTCTCAAGTACGTTGCGCGGGGGCGCGGGTGATGCCTGGCGTTAGGGGTAACATTGATCTCTATTTTTACGCAATATGTATTAGCTTACATACGGTGTTGACCTTTAGATAAAGGAGATCTCACTATGAAACAATCATCATTTCGGCTGTTCGTTGCATTGCTGACGTTTGTTATTGGTATTGCCGCTCATTTCGGATGGGTTACTTATGAGCGGTCACTATCTCCTTACGAAATTGGGCAAGCAGAAGCCAAACGTGATCTTCAAAATGGCAGACTGATTATTAAGCCATGCGGCGGCGCACGTCCGTATCCGGTCCTCGTTGACTTGGGATTAAGTAAAGAGAGCGGAAGGAAACAACCGAGGCCAATTATTGTTTCAGAAGATCTGATTATGGGAAGTATAAGCCAGCTCGCGAATGAATGAAGTTGCATCGGGAAGCCTAAGTCTAAAATTGGCACACAACTGGCACACAAAGCAAAAAGGGCAGCTCAAAGGCTGCCCGTAAACTATTGATTCTATTGGAGGCGGCGATCGGAATCGAACCGATGAATAAAGGTTTTGCAGTCATCCAGAGCAATTTATAAAGGTTTTGCAGTCATCCAGAGCAATTTCAGGTGAGTGTGGTTGAGTTGATTTGTGTATGCTGGAGTTAGACTTTTTGCCGCTCGATCTTATTCTCAGTGTGGTTGAGTTCAGTCTGGTTTGGTTGAGTTGGCACACATCTGGTTCACAATATCCGATAGGCTTTGCTGAAAAATCTCTTTTGATGAAATAGTTCAGATGGTGATGAAAAAGTAGGCGGGTTTTCACAACCGCTTCTATTGACACTCGGTT
>JBKKAL010000175.1:0-3155 GCA_046714695.1 Pyrinomonadaceae bacterium | reverse complement strand
GCCTGTGAGAAAGCCAGTCGCGGTTTTCAGTAGAATGAGAAATGCAGCCGCCAGTATCGAAAGACGCGCAGCCGAAGTTTTGGCCGCTTCTTCGCGCGCCGAATTGGAAGATTCATTTGCCCGTAGTGTTGCCGCCATGACGTTAGGGAATTATCGGCTAATGTGTCGCCCGTTTCAATGACCGAGCGCGTCAGGGTGTTCTGAAATCTCTTCTATGAAGGGCTCGCGCGCCCGCCATGTGACGACTGCCACCCCGGCAAAGATCAAAAGGCAAGCGACCCATGTTCGCGAATTCCAACTCTCGCCCAGAATCAAGGGGGCGAGCGCGAAGGCGATCAGCGGCTGTAGGTAAATATAGACGGCCACAGTGCTCGGCTCGACGCGCGCCAAGGCCCATGCGTTCAAGTAGTAAGCTCCGACCGTGGGCGCTAGAATAATGTAGAGCACGGCGAGCCACACGCCTGCGCTAACCGTCTCCAAAGGTGTGCTGCTGAGACTGTATATGCCGATGGGAATAGTGATGACGCTGCCGAAGACGAAGATCCATGTGATTACTGTGAGCGCCCCGTAACGCTTCAGCATGTCTTTGGAAATAGCGATGTATGCGCCGTAAGAAAGGGAATTGGCGACGAGCAGAATATTGCCGAGCGTCTTGTCGCTGGAAAAATCTGCGCGCATCGGGTCAACCAGATAAACGACGCCTCCGGCGGCCAGTATGATGCCAAGGGCTTTGCGCAATGAGACCCGGTCGTAGCCGAGCGTAATACTCACCAACAAAGTAAAGACGGGAATGGCCGTCCCCAGCAGCGTCGCATTGATGACAGAAGATGTGAGCGATAGTCCCTTGACGAAGAGCAGTTGATTGAGCACGACGCCGAGCAGGCTGTAGAGCGCAAGGCGCGCGTAATCCTTCCTGCTTATGACCTGCGTGCGTCCAAGGGTGCGCTGGAGGATGAGGAAGGCGATGGTCGCTCCGCCAATGCGAAGTGCGACCAGACCCGTGCTTGGCAAAGCACGCAGCGCGATCTTGCCAATAATCGGCCACGTTCCGAACAACAACTGAACCGCGATCAGTGCCAGGTGCGGTTGAGCGCCGCCGCGCCGACCGGCGCTTCCCCACCTACTCATCGCTCACCTTGAAACCCCGATGCGGATGTGCGTAGCTGCCCCGAGTCCTTCTCATACCATGAGAAGAAAAGGATTTTCGAGAAGCTTCTTGAATGTTTGTAGAAAACGCGCGCCGGTCGCGCCGTCTATCACGCGGTGATCGCAGGACATCGTGACGCGCATGATTTGTCGCACAATTACTTCACCGTCGCGCACGACCGCCTTGGGCGTCATCGCGCCGACGGCGAGAATGGCTGCTTCCGGCGGATTGATAACGGCCGTAAACTCGTCTATGCCCATCATGCCGAGATTGCTGATTGAGAAGGTCGCACCCGTGTACTCATCAGGCAATAGCTTTCGCGAGCGTGCGCGTTCGGCCATCTCGCGCACCTCGGCGGCGATCTCGCCCAAAGGCTTACTATTTGCAGCGCGCACCACGGGCGTGATCAATCCATCTTCGATTGCGACCGCGACGCCGATGTCCGCCCGTTCATAATAACGAATCGCTTTGTCTTGAAAGGAAGCGTTGACCTGCGGATGCTGCATGAGCGAGACGGCGGCCACCTTGACGATAAAGTCGTTGATACTTACTTTTAGCTCCGGATCAGCCTCGTTGATCGACCGGCGTATCTCCGCCGTCCTGTCCATCTCGATCTCCGTGGTCAGGAAGAAATGCGGGACGGGGCCGATGGATGTCACTAGGCGACGCGCGATGGTCTGGCGCATCACGCTCATCTGCTCGTCGCGGTAGGGCGCTGGGCCTTCAATAGAGGATTGGCTCTCGCGCTGCGTGCCTGCCGCGACTGCACGCAGATGACGCTGCGGCGGAGCCGTGGAAGCTTCCTGTTCCGGGGTGGATTGCTTGCCGGATTTGATGGCCGCTTCGATGTCACGCTTGATGATACGTCCGCCCGGCCCGCTGCCCCTCAGGGAGCGAAGATTTATTCCCGCTTCAGCCGCCATGCGCGCCGCGATGGGCGAGACGACGAGGCGCTCGCCCTCCTGTTGTCCGGCCTCGGAGGTTTTTCCCGCGCCGTTTCCTGACGACGCTTGCCTAGCAGTTGCGGAAGCTGGTTGTGTTGAGCCGGCTCTGGTCTCACCGCCGGCATCGGTTCTTACCTGCTCTTCTTGACTTGTCGCCGGTGTGCGTGCTCCTTCAGCTACACCGGCTACCTCCTGTTGCGCCCCGTCCTGACCGGCTACAACAGATTCCTCAATAGGCTCTCCGGTTGCGTCCGTCTCCTTTGGCGACCCGGCCTTGCTGATGAGAGCCGAGATGTCTTCGTCCGGTGCGCCGATGATGGCGATGATTTGACCGAGCGGGGCGCTCTCGCCCTCGTTAATCAGAATCTTGCGCAACACGCCGGAGCCGAGCGCCTGCATCTCCATGGTCGCTTTGTCCGTATCAATCTCCGCGATGGGCTCGCCCATAGACACCTGATCGCCCTCTTTTTTGAGCCAGCGGGTTAATTGCCCTTCCTCCATCGTCGGTGAGAGCTTGGGCATGACGACCTGCGTTGCCATTCGTTTATCCTTTGAGAACAGTCAATAATTACGAGTTACTGTTGAAATGTGATCGGAGCCGGTTGTCTTAAGTATTTAACACGCAACGTCTGCTAATCCATATAAGCGACTTCTCGCACAGCCGCGATAATCTGCTCGACGCCGGGGATCGCCATTTTTTCCAGATTTTTAGCATAAGGCATGGGCACGTCCGCACCGGAGACGCGGCGCACGGGCGCGTCAAGGTAATCGAATGCGCGCTCGTTGATCTCGGCGCTAATCTCTGCCCCGACGCCGCAGAACGGATGCGATTCTTCGGCGACCACGACGCGATTCGTTTTCTTGACGGATGTGATAATCGTTTCGATGTCCAGCGGTCGAATCGTTCGCGGATCAATGACCTCGCACGAGACGCCCTGCTTCTCCAATTCCTCGGCTGCCTTCAAAGCCAACGGCACCATCAATGAACGCGCCACGATAGTCGCATCCGTGCCTTCTCGCTTAACATCTGCCACACCGAGCGGGATGGTAAAATCATCTTCTTC
>JBKKAL010000174.1:0-2765 GCA_046714695.1 Pyrinomonadaceae bacterium | reverse complement strand
CATCCCGCCACAGGGGAAATCCTGCAGCCCTCCGAAATCATCCAGGCTTTCGGACCGACCGCAACGAACCTTGTCCCGATCTTCCCCGGATACGGGATGCTCAGGAACGAGAGTGACGCTCCGGTCTTCCTGTCCCGGCTCACCTGCGGCCACTTCCTCATGACCTCCCCTGACACCGTGGCTGCTGCCCGTCGAAAAGAAGCCGGGAATATGCCGGAGATGAGTCCGCTTGCTGCCGCCCGTGCCAAGTACAAGAACCTCCTCCTGCAAGCCCACGCAGGGCAGGAAATCAACCACGCCGAGGTGGCAGAAGCACAGGCAGCCATCCGCGTGGAGAAAGTGGCAGAGGAAGGCAGGCGCGAACGCCTGGAAGCCCAGAGGCTTCAGGAAGCGCAAGCCCATCGCGAAGCCGTGGAGGGTCCAGTCAGGGAGGAGCTGGCAGAGAGTCGCGCCAACGTCCAGGAAGCGCAGGACGCAGCGTTTCGTGCCCTCGTGGCCCTGCTCGATGCTGTGGAGGACGACCGCGAAGTACACGAGGCGGCTGTCTCAGCCCTGCTCCAGGGCGGTTTTCAGGGGTCGGAAGTCCGACCCCCCGCCAACGGCTACGTGCACCAGACCGTGGCGGGCGGCGAAGGCTTCCCGTACTTCCCCAAAATGGAGCATCTCGTCGCCGTCCTGCAGGCGCTCCAGAACTCGCGGCACAGGAACAGCTTCCATGGCATGGAAGGCCGCAATCTGGGCAAAGGAATCCCCGGCCCGATCCCCAATGGCCCCCGCGTCAGCGCCGACGTGCTGGCAGAAACATAGGGTTTTTTGCGCCCATAAAAAGGGCTCAGATTCCCCCTTACGACTGGTTCTCTGAAGGGGGAACGTTCGGCAGGCCTTACTTACGGGGGTGGACCTGCCGGACAACCACCGAAGGCCCCCAGGGGGAACTGTCACTTCCTCTCCTGGGGGCCTTCCTGTATCCCCTCACAAACCATCCTCCAGTGAGAGGGGCTGGCGCCCCTCCCGGCAGCCCCTGACACCTAACCCTGGTTATCAAAACCCACCGCCATAACCTGCCTCTCAAAACTACCTATAGGGTTCACATTTTGATAAAATGAGAGAGTCATAAAACCTCTAGAATACAGGTGAAAACGATGGCTTTGATTGGCTACGTGAGGTGCTCCACAAAAGACCAAAACCTTGATCTGCAGCTGGACGCCATGAAAACGGCCGGCGCAGAGAAAGTGTTCGCCGACCAGGGCGTCAGCGGTTCCAAAACCGACCGCCCCGAACTGGCGAAAGCCCTCGATTACTGCCGCCCCGGCGACACGTTCGTCGTGTGGAGGCTTGACCGTCTGGGCCGCAACCTCACGCACGTCCGCAACACCATCGCAGACCTCCGGGAAAGCGGCGTGCACTTCCGCTCCATCACCGAAGGCCTGACCGACGAAGGGGCCATGGGCAAGATGATGATCGACATCCTCGGCGCCTTCGCCGAGTTCGAGCGCAACGTCATGATCGAGCGCACGCAGGCCGGACTGGCCGCCGCGCACGCCCGCGGGTCAAAGGGCGGCAGGCGAAAGCTCCTGGACGACGCAAAAGTGGAAGAGCTAAGGAAGCTCAGGGCGCAGGACTTCACCGTTCCCCGCCTCGCGGAAATGTTCCGCATCTCCGAACCCTCCGTCTACCGCTACCTGAGCCGATGAACACCACCATCTACACGGTCGGCCACGGAGCCGCCTCCCTGCAGCTGTTCAGGAACATCCTCGAAGCCGCAGAAATAACACTGGTCGTTGACGTCAGGAGCCGCCCGTACAGCCGCTGGCATCCCCACTACTCCCGTAAAGAGCTATCCCACAGCCTCGGGCTGTGGTCCATCGAATACCAGTGGAAGGGCGCGAACCTCGGTGGCCTGGGTGCGAACGTCCGCTTCGATGAAACCGTCCAGGAGATAGCCGGCCTTGCATCCAAGCGCACCATCGCCCTCCTGTGCTCTGAGAAGTCACCGGAGGAATGCCACCGGAAGACGATGCTGACGCCGGCGTTCCAGGCTCACAGCGTGGATGTCGTCCACCTTTTGCAGGATGGAACCGGAGTCCTCGAACCAGGTCACCCACAGCGACACGCGCCCGACACCCTGTTCTGAGAGGATCAGACCCATGGAAGTACGCACCGCCTCGGACATTTACGAGCAACTGAAGACGCTGCGCTACCAGCTGGGCCAGCTGGCCGACCAGGGCAGGATCGTGATGGGCACAGACGACCTCGTCCCCGTCAAGGACTCTAAACAGGCCACCGCCGCTGCCCTGGCGGGGCTGGACGCCGCCATAGACGCGACCTGCTGGATGGAAACCCTCGCCACGACTGAGGGCGAGTATCCAGCGCTCAGAGACTAGTCCGAGCTGTCAACAGGCACCGGAATAGCAACTCGAGTTAGGCGGTTGAGATACCGAGCCATATGTGGAAGCTTTGAAAAAATATCCCCATAACGTTGTCTAAAGGTGTTACGGAGAAAAATATTTATGGGCTACTGTGTAGTGGTATACACAGATAGTTGGCCCGAGTAACCCAACATCGGTGTAAGCACATGAGTAGCTAAAAAAGTAGTGGCCCGGTTTCGCAGACCGGACCACCACCGTTGAAGGGCTAGCTAAAAGGCCAGTCGTTCAGCAACCGTGCAAGATTCACCAGAGCCGCCGTGACGTTTACAAAAGCTGCTGTCCAAGGCAGTAAACGTCTGGCGGCTTCTTGCGTCTCCGCAGAAGCTTTCATGACAC
>JBKKAL010000173.1:0-11427 GCA_046714695.1 Pyrinomonadaceae bacterium | reverse complement strand
TTGTGGACTGCTCCAATTTCTCTATCTCGCGCCGGTGCAGGAGAAGCTTTCTCGTCCGCATTGGCTCGTGGTTCGCCCTGTTGCCATGAGAATAAGGCGAAATGTGCGCATTAAACAACCACGCTTCGCCCTCGCGCACGGCGACGTAAGAATCTTTTAACTGGACGCGCCCGTCAAGCACGCTCTTGACTTCCGTTCCCGTGAGCGCGACGCCTGCCTCATACTTATCCGAGATATGATATTCGAAGTACGCCGCGCGGTTCTTCGATAGTACTTTTTCTTCCTTCGACATTATCAGCAACGATCCGGGATTTTCGATTCGAGATGAGAAACTTTAGACGACATTCATCGATCCGTTATTCTAAATTCATCATCTCTCAAACTCGTCACGTAAAGGTCGCATCATCAATTCAGTGGCCGCGTCGTGCGCCGTTTTGCCCTCATAAAGCACCGCGTAAACTTCGCTTGTGATCGGCATCTCCACATTAAACCGCTCGGCCAATCGCCTGACCGCCAGCGTTGTTTTGACTCCCTCGGCCACCTCGCGCATGCCACTGATAATATCCGAGAGCGCGCGACCCTTTCCAAGCTCCTGCCCTACGTAACGGTTGCGTGAAAGATTGCCCGTGCACGTCAGGACGAGGTCACCCATTCCGGCCAGACCCATCAATGTCTCCATACGTGCGCCCTGGGCCAACGCGAAGCGTGCGACCTCCGCCAGACCGCGCGTGACAAGCGCGGCCACGCTATTCGTTCCGAGCCCCAGACCGGCCACCATCCCTGCGGCCACAGCCATCACGTTTTTTACAGAACCGCCGATCTCCGTTCCCACGACATCCACGTTCGTGTAGATGCGCAGGTTTTGAAAGCTCAAAGCGGTCTGCACTATGCGACTGTCTTCCAAACTCGCGCTCGCAGCCACCACAGCCGTCGGTTGACCTGCGGCGACCTCCTGAGCGAAAGACGGGCCGGACAGGCAAACGAAGCGCGGATCAAAACGCGTGGCCGTCACATCCCGCACAACTTCGGAGATACGCTTGCCTGTCTCTGTTTCAATTCCCTTTGTGGCGCTGACAAAGAGCATAGCGTGCTGCAAGCTTGGCAGCATACGCGTGAGCAATTCGCGCGTCACATGCGATGGCGCAGCCAGAAGGACGATCTCGGCGCTCGTCAAAGCCTCCGCCAAATCGTTCGTTGCCCGGACGCCTGCGGGTATCTCATGCGGCGCGAGATAGATATTATTAACGTGATCCCGGTTGATTGCTTCGACTACTTCCGCGTTGCGCGACCAGAGTCTCACTTGATGCCCGGCTCGCCCGGCGATGATGCCGAGCGCCGTCCCCCAACTGCCCGCGCCGATAACCGCGATCTGTTTCATCTGGACGAAGATGAAGGATGGATGAAGCAGAAACAGACTTTCTTATTCATCATTCAATGTCTTCTTTCATCCCTCTATTTAAACTTGCTCTCCGTGCCCGCGATCAGTCTTCCGATGTTGGCGCGGTGCATAAAGATAATCACGACGCCGCCCGTAATGGCTGCGGTTATAACGGGCGCGAGGCTCGCCGAGGGCTTAACATAGAGGCTCAACAACCAGACGAAGAGCGGGAACACTGCTGTCGCCGTGATCGAGGCCAGAGAGACATAGCGCGTCATCCCGACGACGAAAATAAAGATAACGAGCGCGCCCGCGACCGCCAACGGCGAGAGAGCCAGAAAGACACCGACGCCCGTCGCTACTCCCTTTCCCCCGCGAAACCCCAGCCACACAGGGAAGCAATGCCCGACGACGGCGAGCACCGCCGCTCCTGCCACCAACCAGTTGATCTCGAAGTCCGTTGCCCCAAGCCAACGCGCAAGCCCGACCGCCGCCGCCCCCTTCGCAGCGTCCAGCAAGAGCGTGATAATGCCAGCCTTCTTTCCAGCCCTGCGCGTGACGTTCGTCGCACCCGTTCCGCCCGAACCACTCTCGCGCACATCCCCGCCCTCTTTCGCGCGCACGATCAGATAACCGAAGGGAATAGAGCCCAGCAGGTATGCGGCAACTAGAATCAGGACGGGTCGCATCGAGACACACTCCACGCCCGGCAATCAAAATCTCTGGCAGAGCAACCCCGAACTATAGCAAGCAAAGGAAGCGCGGGACAAGCGATGAAAAGAGAAAGCAGTGGCACATTTCAGAGTTAAATCAGTCGCCGCCGCAAAAGATCGAGCGCAGCCTGTGATGCGCGCCAGCGGATGAGATGGCGGTCGCCGGGGAGCATGATCTTACGGTGCTCGGTGTGTGCGTCGTCGGAGAGGGCGATGAAGACGAGGCCGACGGGTTTCTCTTCCGTGCCCCCGCCGGGCCCGGCGATGCCTGTCACACTGAGGCCGAAGTCCGTATCGGCGCGATGACGTATGCCTTCGGCCATCGCTTCGGCAACTGGTGCGCTGACAGCCCCGTGCTGGCGAATCAACTCGGAATCAACGCCGAGCGAGCGGGTCTTCGCGTCGTTTGAATAAGCGACGACGCCTTCCTTGAAATAGACGGAAGAGCCCGGAACTTCCGTCAGTCGCTGTGCGATAAGACCGCCCGTACAACTCTCTGCGACAGCGAGCGAAAAGCCGCCGACGGCCAGGCGCAGGCCGACGACCTCCTCCATCGTCTCGCCGCGAAAGGCGAATATCGAGTGACCAAGACGTTCTTCAATCTGTCCGGCCAATCCGTCCAGCAGAAGCTCGGCGTCGCGTTCGGTCTTGGCCTGTGCCGTGAGGTGTATCTCAATCTCGCTGCGGTTGAAGAGGATCGTCGTCTGCGGATTCTTGTACTGCGTATAGACAGGCGCGATGCGTTCATCCACCGCGGATTCGCCTAATCCGACGACGCGCAGAACTCTTCTGACAACGCGGACATCCCCGGCACTGGCCGTAAGTTTTGGCTGCACGAAGTTCTCAAACATCGGACGCATCTCGCGCGGCGGCCCGGGCAAAAGCACGACCGCACAATTATTGTGTTCGAGATACATGCCGGGCGCTGTGCCGTTCGGATTATCCAGGATTTCCGCGCCCTGTATGACCATCGCCTGACGAGAGTTGATCTCAGGCATCCCACGGCCCATGCGCTCGAACTTCTCGCTGATGACGGCGAGCACCTTCTCGTTAAAGAGCAGGCGGCGTCCGAGAGCGCGGGCGGCGATCTTGCGCGTAATGTCATCTTCGGTTGGCCCAAGGCCGCCCGTGGTAATGACGACGCGCGAGCGGCGTAGAGCATCCTTGATGGCCTCTTCGAGACGCGCGTCGTCGTCGCCAACGATAGTCTTGAGTTTGACCTCGATGCCGATGCCGTTGAGCCGCTCTGTCAGCCAGAGACTGTTGGTATCCGTGCGATCCGGCGTCAGGAGTTCCGATCCGATAGCGATGATTTCAGCAGTCAGCATAGTTTGGCGTGATGGAATTTTTAACAATCAACGGAGCAACGTGAATCAAATTTCCCCGGCACCATTGCAGCAGCAAAAACCGCGAACATTTTCAATGTCCACCAAACTCTTGCTTAGACTACAACGGCCCAAAGGTCAAGCTTCACGGGCCAACGGCTCCCGGCGTCGCTTGATTTTCAGATGTGCCGAAGACTTTCACTTCGCGCACCCACATCACAAAAGGTCTGCCGCTCGGCCCCCCTCTCAGCGGCTGAAGAATGCGCACGCGCGCCGTCAAGATCGGAGCAAACTCGAATGCCGTTCGATCATAGTCGCTGCCCGGCTTTAAAGTAGCGATGGTCTTCCAGCGGTTAAGGCTCTCACCCTGACCGTCCGCCGGTGTTTCCAGTGTCACCATTCTTGATGGCATGAAACGGTCGCGGTCGAATCCCCAGTAAAGATAGACGGCAGCAACACGCGTCGGCGCTCCGAAGTCCAGCTCAATCCAATGCGCGTCCGGTGTTTCGGCAGAGACCCAGTTGCCTGCGTTGTAACGCATACCTGCGATCCGTTTGACATCAATCTCACCGTCGGTCAAAGGCGTAGCATTGTATCCCTCGAAACTCGAATCAACGATGATGCGCGTGGGCTTTAATTCGACGAGCGCGGAAGCGGAAACGGGCGGCGGCTTCGACGCTTCGGGGAGCGCGGGCGACGGCGGCGTCTGTGCTACCTGATTGGAAGAGGCCATACGCCGCGCGTAAAAGATAGAGATAATAACGAGCGCGAGCGCGCAGAGGCTCGCCGCAATCCAGATGTCGAGCGCTCTTTTCTTTCGGAGCCCGGCTGCTTCCTTCCGCGTAAGCTTGACGGTCGCAGATGCGGGGTTCAACTCGCGGCCGCAGATGCGACACTTTTCGTCTTCAGGGGCGACAGCCGCCCCGCAATCATCGCAGTTGTGCGACCCGATTCGCTGCGTCTCGTAGCTTTCACGCGCCATGGGAATGGGCGGCGGGAGGGCGGTGGATGTTTCCGTATAATCGCTCTGTTCAAGTCTCGACTGATTCTCTCGCTGCTCATCAGGCGCGGCATCGGCAAGCCCGCGCATTCTGCGCACGGCCTGTAGAAATTCCTGCGCAGTGTTGAAACGGCCTTCCGGTTTTTTTTCGAGGGCGCGCAGGATGATCTCTTCTATTTCCGGTATCACCTGCGGGTGACGCTCGGATGGCGGCTGAGGGTTCAGCTCAATGTGCATGCGCACGATGTCGGTGTGTGAAAGCGTCCCCGTTTTGTTCCAGAAAGGAGGCGTGCCCGTGAGCATCTCATAAAGAATGACGCCGAGGCTGTAGATGTCAGATCTTTGATCAACGGCTCGTCCATCGGCCTGTTCGGGCGAGACGTATTCGGGTGAGCCGTATGAATCGCCCAAGGTATCAGTGGCTTCCGCACCGACCAGTTTGACGATACCGAAGTCTGTGATCTTAACTTTACCTTCCGGCGTAATGAGAATGTTCGCCGGTTTAAGATCGCAGTGAACCATTCCACGATGCGATGAGCCGTCCCTGTCCAGATAGACGAAAGTATGAGCGTAAGAGATGGCCCTAAGCATCTGCTCGAAAAAGTCGAGCGCGCGATTCAGGGCGAGCGGCTTCGCTTCACTTGAAAGCAACTGCGCAAGGGAGCGTCCCTCGACGTACTCCATCACAATGTAGTAAGCCTTTTCCTCATTGATGTAATCGTAAACCTTGACGATCCCCGGATGATCCAGTTGGGATTGAACGAAGGCCTCTTTTTCAAAGCGATGTTTGAGGTGAAGCAGGGCTTGCGAGTTGCGCGCGTCTATGGACTTGATGGCGACTTCGCGCGGCAATTGCAGGTGACGGCCGCGATAGACCACGCCCATCCCCCCAAGCCCGAGGGGCTCTTCTTCAATGCGGTAGTTTCCGATGATTGTTTCGCTCGCCACGTTTCCTATAGCTCCCACTACAAGGCGAAATCAGCGGCGTGATTTAGTTGGCGGGTGAGGCGGCAAATCAAGAATGGCGCAAAGAGGTCGTTGCGAAGCGCCCCGGACTAAAGGAGCGCTCGCGCTGCTGGCTCTTCACGCCGTTTTTTTCTCTTCTTCGTAAACATCCCGCAGCACTTCGGCAATCGGAGGCGGGGCTTGTTGATTGCTCTGCCGACGATTGGCAGCGGCGGCGGTAGTAGTGCGCGCGACTGGCTCGCCATGTGGGGATGGCTTTTCGCGGGATGTGAGTGGCTGCGCTGTAGCCGCGTTGAGCGAAGGAATAGCCCTCAATCGTTCGCGACTCTCGGCCAGAAGCGAGTCGGCGCGATTGCGGCGCACGCGATCCAGGCTGCGGATGGCAGCCATTGTCTGCGGCGCTTCCGCCGGTTCGCGTTCGAGTTTACGCAGGATATGCACGTAGCGGCGCAACTCCTGCGATGGCTCAAAGCGATGCCGCTCGTCGGCCAGATCATTCTCCGCCACGTAGGAGAGATGTTCTACGGCAGCCTCGTGGTCGCCCATGTAGTTGTAGAGCGCGCCCATGGCAAAATAGACGAGCGGCGGGGGATCAGTCATCGCATGCAGTATGCGGTCGCCGCGATTGAGGACTTCCTGCACCTCGAAGCCATACCATCGTCGTTCCTCGTCGCGCAGAATGTCATTGGCCGAGATGTAGAACTCGAAGATTCGACCCGTCTCCTGATGCTCCGAGCGCTGGACGGCGCGCCAGATAAAATAGGTAACAATAGTGAAGAAGATAATCACGGATGGAGGAATTCCCATCATCGCCAGCATCGCGATGATCACGATGATGGCGAGCAATCTCTGAGTCGCTTCTTTTCCCTTAGCGCCCATTTGACCTTTGATCCCGGAATTTTTAATTTCAGACTCAAAGCGGTCGCGCTTGTGAATAGCAAATCTGAAATCCAAAATCTCAAGCTGCTTTAATTAACATCAAGAAGCTTGCGAATGGCGGCCCCGGCTTCCTTAGTTGAGAGTGTGCCGCCGAGGTCTCGCGTTGTTTGCCGCGCTTCAATGCTCGCGCCCACCGCTTTTTCAACCCCTTCGCTGGCTTCTTCGTATCCCAGATATTCTAGCATCATCGCCGCAGTGAGAATAGCACCAACGGGATTAGCCACGGATTTTCCGGCGAGCGGCGGGGCGCTGCCATGCACCGGCTCGAAGAGGGAGACTCTTCCGGGATGAATATTGCCCGAAGCTGCGAGCCCCAAGCCCCCCTGCAAAGCCGCACCCAGGTCCGTCAAAATATCGCCGAACAGATTATTGCTCACGATCACGTCATACTGCGCCGGGTCGAGCACCATAAACATCGCCATCGCATCCACGTATTGATGATTGGCTTCCATCTCGGTGTATCCGGCAGCCACCTCCTTGAAGACCCTCTGCCAGAGATCGCCGCCGAATCGCTGTACGTTGGATTTGTCCGCCATTGTTACTTTGCGCCGCCCGTGTGCGCGCGCGTACTCGAAAGCGGCGACAATTATTCTTTCGACGCCTCGCCGCGTATTTAACTCCTCCTGCGTAGCTATCTCGTCAATCGTTCCCTTTTTGAGAAAACCGCCGGCGCCGCAATAAGCCCCCTCGGTATTCTCGCGAAAGACGACGAAATCAATTTCTTGGGGCGCGCGGTTTTTGAGCGGCGTCAGGTGTGCGCCGAGCAGCCTGACCGGGCGAAGGTTGATGTAAAGATCCAGCCCGCGCCGCATCCCTAAAAGAATATCCTCGGCGTGCTGGTTCGACTTGACGCGCGGATCGCCGAATGCCCCGGCCAATATCGCATCGAACTCCGACGAGAGCATGGCGAGCGCGCCTTCGGGTAAAGAGATGCCTTCTTTGAGGTACTTGTCCGCGCCCCAGTCGAAATGAACCAGATCAAACTCGATGCCGTGCGTTTCGCGCAAACGCTCAAGCAACAGTACCGCCTCACTGATAACTTCCGGGCCGATGCCGTCGCCCGCAACCACTGCGATTCGTTTTTTTCCCTGCGCCATTATCTCTCCGGTTTCGTTATCACTCATGAAAGCGGTCGCGCTTTGGGTGCTTTAACGAAAGTGGTCATCACCTTTTTAGAAAGGGATACAGAACACCGGGACACGCGAGCCGCGTAAGACTTTTTCCGCCGTCGAGCCAAACAACAACTCTTCCGGAGGAGTCGAGCGTCCGCGCACGCCCATCACAATCATTGGAAGATCAAGGTCGCGAGCAATCTTCAAAATCTCGACAAAAGGTATGCCGATCACAATCATGCGCTCGACGTTGACCTCACCGAAGTCAATATCTTCGAGCATGGTAGTGAAATCAATCTCGGCGCGCTCGCGCATGCGCCCGTGAATCTCATCCGAAGCGCCGAGGCTGGCGGCGACCGCGTCGCGAACGAAATTTTCGTCAATAACGTGAAGCAGAGTCAGATCGCCACCGGGCGCGGCGACGCTGGCGGCAGCGCGCACGGCATTGATCGAGCATTCGGAGAAATCTACGGGAACCAGTATGTCTGTCGCTTGAAACAAGGACGCTCTCCTTTCTCGCGGCGCATTGATCAAAGGCGGGGCTACGTGCCGCGTCTGCTTATAATTCTCTGTTCAATGCGCGGGAGGCTGCCCAGAACAACTTCGCCAACCGTTTTCAAGCTCTTCGCTGAAACTTTGTCGAGCGTATCCTCGGCGGTGTGCCAGTAGGGATAGCCGCCGAGTTGTATCAGGTCAACACACTCGACGCCCGCTTTCATAAACGGCACGTGATCGTCCTCGACCACATCCACGCGCTCTATGAACTGCGCGCCGTAACCCATCTCGCGCGCCGTCTGCCAGATGATGTCGTTGATCCACGTAGTCCCCATATCATCGCGCGGGATTTCCAGATTCTTGTAACCAATCATATCGAGCAGAATCATTGCACGGACGCGACCAAGCTCATTCTTCTTTTTGAGCTGTTCGACGTAATGACGGCTGCCATAAGTGTTGTCGGGCGAGCCAGCGTTGTTGCAATCCTCCCATTCACGACAAAAAGCCTCCTCGCCGTCGAAGAAGGCGAACCAGTAGGTAAAGCGCGGCTTTCCCTTACCGGCGATGGCGCGCGCCAGTTCCAGCAGCGCGCCCGTCGAAGAGCCGCCGTCGTTAGCGCCGACGAAACGAAACTCTTTAAAGAACTTCGTGTCGTAATGACTGGAGATCATCATGACATCGCTGGATTCACCCGCCAGCTCCGCCGTGATATTGACCATTTTTTTCTCGCCCTGAGGCGTCGCCGCTTGAAACTCATCCTCAATGATGTTAAGGCCATATGATTTCAGCTCGCCCTTGATGTATTCGCGCGTACGGCCCAGCGCCTCAGAGCCTGCGGGGCGTGGGCCAATCTCGACCTGGCGGCGCACATGCTCGAAGGCACGCTGCTCATCAAAAGCCACGACGGGCTGCGGCGTCGCCTGCGGGGTCGTGGAGACATTCGCGGCAGGCTGCGTGCTAGAGTTGTCTTTCTGCTTCGGCCCGCCGGGGCAGGCGATAAAAGTCAACGGGAGAAAAATTGAGAGCATAAGCGTAAAGCTCGCGCGCGAGGCGGGTGGGCGTTTATTCATCTGCAATTTTTTCATCAAACTGGGAATCAAGCCTTTAGGGCATTACTTCTTAAGGGTGCAGTTGTCCGATCAAATAAATCCGATGCGGGCTAGAGGATGCTTCATACCGATAGAGTTATATCGCTCCTGCGTCTGGCGATGCATCTCTTCATCATGGCGAAGCTGATTATCAGTAATGTGTTCAGTCCTGATGTAAGAAACATCATTGAGATTTAGCAGGACGATCTCCGTGCATTGCTCTTCCGTCTCGCACTGATAGGAATGGATGACGGCAAATCGCGCGCTGGCCGGGATGTCCTCGGCATGCAGCGGCTCGCCAACGATGTAGACGAATGTCTCGCCATTGCTAAAGCGGATTGTCAGCCGGTGGCGATAGAATCCGCCTTCGGGCGCGGGCTCGTTGGCGCTGTGCTGCGAACTGTCGCCGATGAGCGAAGGATCGTCAATCACGCAAACAACTCCAAAAGAACAGATGTCAGATGTTGGATGTCAGATGCTGGTCAAAGCTTTTAACTAACATCCGGCATCTAGCATCTAACATCTGTTTTTCATCCTTCATCCCTTCCTGTCCGGTGCTCGGCGGGGCGGCGGGCTTCGCGCTCGCGCTGGCTCATCTTGCGTCCCTTTCCGGCCATAAAATCCATCACCTTCTCGACCAGGGAGTAGGGAGAGTTGGCGATGGTGTTTAAGGTCTGCATCATCGTCACCGCTTCCAACTCGACCAGCGTGGCGAGCTTGCGCTCAAGCGGCAGATCGCGAAACTCTTTGCGGAAGTCTTTGGCGGCCTCTTCGGCAGTCTCGGCCCGCTCTGTCACGGGCACGGGCCGCAAGACCAGTTCGCCTCCGCGCTCGATCTTGGCCTGACAGGCGAGACGCTCGCCCGCCGCAAGCCGTTCGGGACTCAACTGCGTGCGCTCCGCTTCGGTCAGCGAGGAAAGCAGCGTCGCGCCCTTTTCGACGACGACGGCGCAAGTGTCGCACTCGCCGCGTCCCTCGCACTCTGCGGGCAGTTGAACGCCCAAACGTTTGGCTGCGTCCCACAGGTATGTGCCCTCGGCGATGATGCCGTGGTGGCCGTCTGGTTGAAATTTTATATCTACACTCATTTTGTATTCTCGTACCGCGTTCTCAAGATAGTTAAGGTTTGTCGGGGAAGACCATCAACGAAATTACACCCGAAGAGCGTAAAAAGGCAAAAGGCAAAAGTGAAGAAGGGTTGGGTGCTTCCTTACTTTTGCCTTTTGCCTTTTTACTTTTGCCTTGCTAGTCCGCACCGTGCGCGACGGCGATATGGACGTGCGGCTGCGCGCTCGTCTCCTGTTTCCCGCGCGCCTCTCGCCGGCAATCAGCGCAGATGCCCAGGATGCGCAACAGATGATGCGTCGGCTCGAACCGATATTTGGCCGCCATGGCATCCTGCAAGGCTTCAAGCTCGGCAGAGTAGAATTCTATGATCTTTCCGCACTCTGTGCAGATCATGTGGTCGTGGTGCTGATGCTTATAGTTGTGCTCGTAATGCGTGCGCCCATCGCCAAAACGCACCTCGCGCGCCAATCCGGCCTCGGTTAAAAGTTTGAGCGTTCGATAAACTGTGGTCTGGCCGATAGTCGCGTCGTCTTTTTGCACGAGACGATAAAGGTCTTCGCTGGAAAGGTGTGTTTCCGTTCGCAGAAAGACATCCAGAATCAGGTCACGTTGAGACGTGCGCTTGAGGCCCGCCTTTTGTAAGTGCTTGAGAAATACTTCCTGCTCTTCACTCATAATTACAACAGTTGCCGTTGAAGCTCCATTTTCAGGTACGGGATTATTCTAACACCGACGGACTATCGTGTGAAGAAGGTTTGAAAGGCCCAGGTCTGTCATGCTATCTTGCGCTGATATGCCGGGGTGGCGGAATGGCAGACGCGACGGACTTATGTTCTTTGAGCACCCGGAGAGAAATCTCCAGCGTGAATGGAGTCAAATTCGGTGAACCCTTAACAGTTTTTCCAGGCTGATGGCAACACCGAGCTAAGTTTGGAGGCTCTGCTTCATATTGCCTCCAAAAAAGTGTAGAGACTAGACGGCTCCCACCTGACTATTACGTATTAGTAATAAAAGGTGAAGGTATAGTCCAGACCACGAACTAAGAGTTTCTCTTGGGCGGCGAAAGCCGTAGTGGTAAGAAAATCCGTTGGCCGAGAGGCCGTGCGGGTTCAAGTCCCGCCCTCGGCACCATCTAAAAACGAATCGCGGGCGCAATGGATTCGGGTGTAACCCGCGTTTATTGCGCCGGCGGCTTTTTTAGGCTTCCTCAAACTTTTACGACACATGCAGGCTGTTGATAGGAATGAATTTGATAAAAGTACTTCTATTGAAGCGTTAACCGGCGATCAGGTAACAGGAGTTTGTTTTGATCGCCAGCCAGATTTCCTGTCCCTGCGTGAGGC
>JBKKAL010000172.1:0-8057 GCA_046714695.1 Pyrinomonadaceae bacterium | reverse complement strand
AGTTTGCCGTTTGGATTGACGGAGCGAGCGATAGCGGCGGCTCGTCAGATCAGGTTCAGTCCGGCGATGAAGGACGGGAGAGCGGTGTCGCAGTACATCCAGATCGAATACAACTTTAACCTTTACTAAGGCCGAAGGCCATCGGGCTTAGGGCTTCAATAAAAATCAGAGCGGCGTCGGGTGATTTTATTCACCGACGCCGCTCTGATTTTTATCTAGGCGTAATGAAATCGCTTCCGGTAGCTCAAATTAAGCGAGACGCTCGGCGACGCGCCGAATACGGTTGATGCCTTCCTTCAAAGAATCGAGTGAAGTCGCATATGAGATACGTATAAAACCTTCAGCGCCGAAGCCTGCGCCGTCCGTGACAACCGTCTTTTCATCTTTAAGAATCCGCTCGGAAAATTCGCCGGAGGTCTTGATTTCGCCTTTCAGGCATGCGCGAACATCCGGGAACGCATAAAACGCGCCTTCCGGCTGCGCACAGCGAAACCCCGGAATGCCGCGCAACTCGTCTAACAGCCATGCGCGGCGCGCCGCATATTCATCCAGCATTTCGCTGACTGAATCCTGCGGGCCGTTTAAAGCCTCTGTGGCCGCTCGCTGCGCGATTGAGTTGGGATTGCTCGTCGAGTGTCCCTGGACTTTGAGCATAGCTTTTGTCCATTCCGTGGGCGCGAGAGCGTAGCCAATGCGCCAGCCCGTCATGGCGTAAGTTTTCGAGAACGACCCGGCAATACACAGTCGCTCTCTCAAACCTTTCGGCAGACTGGCCGCGCTGAAAACCTTTGCGGGCGGGTAGACGAATCGCAAATAACATTCATCCGTAATGGCGTAGATGCCGCGTGCGGCGACTATTTCCATGATCCGCTCAAACTCCGCTGGAGGAATAATGCGCCCCGACGGATTGCTCGGCGAGTTCAGGATCAGAAGCTTCGTACGCGGCGTGATGGCGCGTTCGACCTGTTCGGCGGTCAGCAGAAAATCGGTCTCTTCGGTCTCGATGTAAACCGGGGTTGCGCGCGCGAAGACGGCAATCTCAGGAAATGTTACCCAGTAAGGTTTGGCAATCAGGACTTCATCGCCGGGGCTCGCGAGGGAGACGATGGCGTTAAAGAGCGCCTGCTTGCCGCCCGAAGTTGCCATTACTTCCGACGCCTCGTAACTTGCGCTGAACTCGCGCTCGTAGAAATTTATGATCGCCTGTTGAAGATCGCGCGTGCCACCGGTCGGCGTATATTTGGTCTGGCCTTCGCTCATGCCCTGGGCGGCAGCGCGCTTGATATGTTCCGGGGTGTCGAAATCCGGCTCGCCTGCGCCGAGGTCCACCACATCTATGCCTTCGGCGCGCATCGCCTGAGCCGTTTGCATGGCAGCGAGCGTTGAAGATGCGCGCATTCGCGCGACGTTGTCAGAGATGGGAAACGCTTCTTTGGCTGGCTTGGTCATCATCAATCAATTGAAAACCTGAGTCGTGGATTTTCTCAAAGACTCGGTGTAGTCGAGCGGCTGAAATTATATCACGCGAACCGTATCGCCCTCTCAGCCCTTGTTGAGCTTCTTCCTCATACGCGCTTCGACGAGAGCAGGGACGAGGCCGTCAATTGTTCCACCCAGTTGAAATACCTCTTTGACGAGCCGCGAGCTGACGTAAGAGTAAACTTCAGCGGGCATCATAAAGACGGTTTCGATACGCGGCTCCTGCCGGCGATTCATCAAGGCCATTTGCAACTCGAATTCGTAATCTGAGACGGCGCGGATGCCGCGTACAATCGCATCGGCTTCCCGCTCGACGGCGTAATGTACGAGCAGTCCCTCAAAGTCTTCGACCAAAAGCGTGCAGGAGCCTTTGTTGATCTCTTTAAGAACATCGGCCAGCATTTCACGCCGCTCTTCGATAGAGAAAAGGGGTCGTTTTTCAGGATTGATGAGGATGGCGATGATGATCTCATCGAAGAGCTTGCAGCCGCGCTCGATGATGTCCAGGTGACCGTTGGTGACGGGATCGAAAGAGCCTGGATAGATTGCGCGTCGCATCATGTAAGCAAAGGTCATCAAGAGACTAAACTGGTAAATCCGCTGGGGAAGTTAACATAAAAGGGTGACGAGTGACGAGGGGCAAGTGACAAATTAAGCGCGGGGGAAGGAGCGCGACAATTGTCGCTTTTCGCGCGCCACTGCTCTCTTGACATGTTGTGGCGGCGGGTGTTTCAATACCAAGGTCAACAAACGTGGTGAGTTAAGGCAACTTGCGGCCACGTAAAATAAACTGCTAAACAGCTCGGCGAGTCTTTCTTGGTAGGACTAATCGAAAACGGCTTCAACAAGGAAAGCCCCGCGTTGTTCGGCGCGGGGCTTCACTATGTAATTCGATTTTGGATTTTAGATTTTGGATTTTGGATTGGCGGGCTGCGGAGCTGGAAGGCCGGTTTCCAAAATTCAACATTTCTCGAAGCGTTAATCTAAAATCCAAAATCTAAAATCCAAAATATGAACGGTTTTCTCGACACACTAAAGGAACGCATCGTCGTTTTCGACGGCGCGATGGGCACAAATCTTCAGACGCAGAATCTGACCGAAGAGGATTACGGCGGGCTGCAATTCGAGGGCTGCCCGGAATACCTGCTGATCAGCAAACCCGAAGCCATCGAAAAAGTTCACACGGCCTTCTTCGATGTGGGCTGTGATGTGGTGGAGACCAATTCGTTCGGCGGAACGCCGGTCGTGCTGGTCGAATATCAGATCGCCCACATGGCTTACGAATTGAATTTCAAGGCCGCAGAGCTTGCCAAACGAATCGCCGCTGATTATTCGACCAAAGATAAACCGCGCTGGGTCTCCGGCTCTATCGGGCCGGGAACGAAACTGCCGACCTTAGGGCATATCACATACAGGGAATTGAAATCTGCATATCTGGAACAGGTGCGTGGGCTGGTTGACGGCGGCGTTGATTTGCTTCAGGTCGAAACCTGCCAGGATGTGCTGCAAACTAAAGCGGCCCTGTCGGCAATCTTTGAATACTTCGAGCAGATCAAACGGCGAGTTCCGGTCATCGCGCAAGTGACGATAGAGATTTTCGGGACGATGCTCAATGGGACGGAGATCGGCGCTGCGCTCACCGCTCTTGAGCCGTTCCCGATTGACGTCATCGGTATGAACTGTGGAACCGGCCCCAAGCACATGACCGAGAGCATTCGCTATCTCTGCGAGAATGCGCCGTTGCCTGTCTCGGTTCTGCCCAACGCGGGGCTGCCCTCAGTCAAAGACGGAGAGCAGCATTACGACGAGACGCCGGAATCCTTCACCGCGCAGATCGTCCACTTTGCCAGAGACTTCGGCGTGAACATCGTCGGCGGTTGCTGCGGCACTACGCCCGCGCACCTGAAGATGGTCGTCGAGGCCATGGGGCGTCTGACACCGAAACAGCGCGACGCGAAACTCGTCCCTTCGGCCTCTTCGATCTATTTCCAGCAGCCGTACGTTCAGGACAACTCTTTCCTGATCGTCGGCGAGCGCGTCAATGCCAGCGGCTCTAAAAAGATGCGCGACCTGCTGAACGCGGAGGACTGGGATGGCCTCATAAAGCTGGCGAAAGATCAGGAGCGCGAGGGCGCGCATATCCTCGATGTCAACGTGGATTTTGTCGGGCGCGATGGCGTCACAGACATGCACGAGCTGGCACAGCGGCTGGTAACGAACGTCAAGATTCCGCTGATGTTCGATTCGACCGAATGGGAAAAGATGGAGGCGGGCCTGGAACATGCGGGCGGCAAGTGCATCCTGAACTCGACCAATTTCGAGGACGGCGAGCCGCGTTTCGCCAAGGTGCTCGATCTGGCTAAAAGGTACGGCGCGGGCGTCGTCATCGGGACGATTGACGAAGAGGGAATGGCACGCACGGCGGAAGGAAAATTCCGCATCGCCAAACGCGCATACGAGCAGGCGACCACAAAGTACGATATTCCGGCGCACGACATCTTTTTTGACCCGCTCGCGCTACCGATTTCGACCGGCATTGAGGAAGACCGTCGCAATGCTCTGGAAACCATAGAAGGGATACGCCGCATCAAGGCGGAACTGCCGGGCTGCAATACGATCCTCGGCGTCTCGAATATCTCTTTCGGCCTGAACCCTGCGTCGCGCGTCGTGCTCAACTCAGTCTTTCTGCACGATGCGGTCGAAGCGGGTCTGGATGCGGCGATTGTCAACGCGAGTAAGATCATTCCCCTCAATCGTATCGAGGACAGGCAGCGCGAAGTGGCGCGGCAACTGATCTACGACGAGCGAAAGTTTGACGGCGAAATATGCACTTATGACCCGCTCGGAGAATTCACTACGCTCTTCGAGGGCGTTACTACGCGAAGCGCTAAAAAGGATACGAGTAATCTCCCAGTCGAAGAGCGTCTGAAAAGCCATATCATAGACGGCGAAAAGATCGGTCTTGAAGATCAATTGAAAGTCGCGCTCGAAAAATACTCGGCGCTCGACATTATCAACACCATTCTTCTGGACGGCATGAAGGTCGTCGGCGATCTCTTCGGCAGCGGACAGATGCAGCTACCTTTCGTCCTGCAATCGGCGGAAGCGATGAAAGCCGCTGTTCGTTTCCTCGAACCTCTCATGGAGAAGAAGGGCGGCGCGACCGAGAAGGGCACGATGGTGCTCGCCACCGTCAAGGGCGATGTGCATGACATCGGCAAGAATCTGGTGGACATCATTCTGACCAATAACGGCTACAAGGTCATCAATCTTGGTATCAAGCAGCAGATAGAGGAAATCTTGCGCGCCTTTGATGAACACAAGGCGGACGCCATCGGTATGAGCGGACTGCTCGTCAAATCCACGCTTATCATGCGGGACAATTTGGAGTTGATGAACGAGCGCGGCATCAATGTGCCGGTAGTCCTGGGGGGCGCAGCCCTGACCCGTCGTTACGTCGAAGATGATTTGAAGTCTCTTTACGGGGGACGGCTCTTCTACGCGAAGGACGCCTTCGACGGCCTGCACACGATGGACGCCCTGATGAGCACTGGCGCGCAAGGCGGCGAAGCTCCAGCCAAACATGGGTTGAAGGTTGAACAGACGGACGATAACGGCAATGGTGCGGGCATGGATGCTGAAGACCTTGTCGGCGAGGATGCCAAGCTGGGCATTCGACAGGCCGCTCGCCCCCGCGCTGTGACGAAGATTGCCGGAGATACGACGCACACCGAGCGCTCCGAAGTCAGCCCGAATGTGCTCATCCCGCGTGCGCCGTTTTACGGCTCGCAGGTCGTCGCCGATATATCGCTCGATGAGGTCTTTGCATTTGTTAACGAGACCGCCCTCTTTAAAGGCCAGTGGCAGTTCAAACAGGGGCGCAAGTCTGCGGACGAATATCGCTCGCTCGTTGCCGACACTGTCCGGCCCATTTATGAAGAATTGAAAGAGCGCTCCAAACTAAAAGAGCTGCTGACGCCTCGCGTCGTTTATGGTTATTTCCCGTGCCAGTCGGCGGGCAATGATCTCATTATCTACGAAGAGGACGCGCGCACGGAGCGCATGCGCTTTACTTTTCCACGCCAGCCCGCGGGCAAGCATCTCTGTCTCGCCGATTATTTCGCCTCGCGGGAATCGGGGCGCATGGATGTCGTTCCATTTCATCTGGTAACCATGGGAAGACGCGCGAGCGAGTATGCGCAAGAGCTTTTCCGTGGCGACAACTACGCCGACTACCTCTTCTTCCACGGCCTGAGCGTGGAATCGGCGGAGGCGCTCGCGGAACTCTGGCACAAGCGTATTCGTGAAGAACTGGGAATCGCGGGCCGTGATGCCGCAGAGATGACCAAGCTTTTTCACCAGGGCTATCATGGCTCGCGTTTTAGCTTCGGCTATCCGGCCTGCCCAAATCTTGAAGATCAGGCAAAGCTCTTCGAGCTGCTCGACCCTTCGCGTATTGATGTGGAATTGACGGAAGAGTTTCAGCTTGACCCGGAGCAATCAACCTCGGCGATCATCGTTCATCACGAAGAGGCTAAATACTTCTCTATAGATTGACCCGTATGTCTTCCGCTGACCCCCGCAGTCTTGACCACGTTGAGCGGCAAGACGATGAGCAACTGGCTGTGGCGACCGACCCGACGCCGGAAGAGATAGCAGTGCTTTCATGGATGGAACGCATTGCTTTTCGTTTTGTGCATCGAATGAACCGGGGGCGCTGGAAGCAATTCTGGACGTGGTGTCAGCGCACAATCGGCGCTGGCTGGATTCACTTCGCGACCTACAACCTGATGCGCGTCTATGGACTTGAGCACATTGACTCGGTCTCGCACGAACGCCCCATTCTGCTGGTTGCCAATCACCGCTCGTTTTTCGATATGTACACGGTTTCGACCGTTCTCTTTCGCCGCACCCATTGGCCCAAAAAGCTTTTCTTTCCCGTGCGCGGGCGCTTCTTTTACGAATCGCCTCTGGGGCTTCTGGTCAATCTGCTGATGGGATGGTTCTCCATGTATCCGCCGATCTTCGCGGTCAGCGAGAAGCGAGCCTTCGATAAGTATTCCGTCCGTCGCCTTGCACAACTCTGTCACAGTGGTGCGGGTAATATCATCGGCTTTCATCCGGAAGGGACGCGCAACCAGAGCGCAGACCCGTATTCTTACCTGCGCGCACAGCCAGGCGTAGGCAAACTTATAAAAGACTCTGAGCCGCAGGTCATCCCCGTATTTATCGCCGGGCTCGGCAATAAATTGGCGCGACAAGTCCTTGGCAACTGGAGGGGGGGCGAGCCGGTGCGTGTTCACTTCGGCGCGCAATTGGAGCTTTCCGAATATTTATCGAAAAAGGATCACGTGCGCACGTATAAAGAGATCGCTGATTTCGTGATGAGCAAGATCGCTGAACTCGGAGATGAGGATCGCGCCATGTACGCCGCGCAGGAGTTGACAGACAGTAAGAAGATCGCTCCTGTAAGCTATCACGAAAGCTCATAAATCATCTGTGATTGATATTCCAGATCGAAGAGTGAAAAGTAAAAATGTCGCACTTACCGCTCGTGATTGTTAATCCCGCCTCCGCAGGCGCAACCACGCGTGATGTGTGGCCCCGGCTGGCGAGCGATTTGCGCACGCATTTTGGGCCTTTTAACTGCGCTTTTACAGAAAGGCCGGGCGATGGTCGCAGGCTTGCCTATGAGGCCGCGAAAGAGGGGAAGCGTTTGATAATCGCGTGCGGCGGCGATGGCACGGCGGGTGAAGTCGCGAATGGGATTCTGGAATCCGGTGGAGAAAGTGAACTGGGATTACTGCCGAGCGGCACCGGCGGAGATTTCCGTCGCACGCTCGGCATCCCGCAGCGTGCGGCAGATGCTGCACGCAGGCTTCGGACGGGGCGCACCAGGCTAATGGATGTCGGGCGCGTCTCGTACATCAATCACGACGGGGAGAGCGAGACCAGATATTTCCTTGGAGTTGCATCCTTCGGCATGAGCCCTGAAGTGATCGAGCGCGTGAAAGAGAACGGTCAATCATGGTTGCCGACGACTGGCGCGCGGCGTTTGAGCGGTAAAGTGTCTTTCGCCGTTGCCACGATCAAGACGACGCTTGCCTCGCCGCGAACTGCCGTTGCCATTCAACTCGACGAGAGCCCCGAACGCCGCCTCTCGGTCGCCAATCTCTGCGTCGCTAATGCCAGATATTTTGGTGGAGGGATGAAGATTGCTCCCGACGCTCTGTTAGACGACGGGCGCTTTGACATTATTACCATAGGCGATCTCAGCGCGTTGAAGATTCTGACAAATGCGCACCAACTCTACCTCGGAACCCATCTCAAACTAGAGCAAGTTCATCACGCGCTCGCCGCGCGCGTCGAAGCTCGCCCTGTGCGCGATGATGTAAAGGTGGCAATCGAAGTGGATGGGGAACTACCGGGACACCTGCCAGCGACTTTTGAAATCTTGCCTCACGCTTTGCGAGTGCGAGCCTTGTAAATATCCTGAGCCCCTCTGGGGCTTTATATACACTTTTTATGGAAAAGGAGTCGGGGCTCTGCTTACCTGCTGCTCACAGCCTGTTTGAACG
>JBKKAL010000171.1:0-5104 GCA_046714695.1 Pyrinomonadaceae bacterium | reverse complement strand
ATGGATTGCCCTGGCTGGGAGCCCGAATGGATCACCGGGACGATGCATGTGGTCGGGCAATGCGATTCCCGCGAATGCAAGCAGACGGTAATCGGGGTTGGGACGTTCAGAGTCGACTACGCCGCTTCGAGCTCAGGCAGCGAGTATCAGGGAACCCCTTACGCGGAGTTCTACAAGATTGAGTATTTCAATCCACCGCTGCCTCTACTCTCGCTGCCTGAGGCTGTGCCGCAGGATGTGCGCAATGCCATCGACCGGGCTGCGCCCATCATTTTTGTTGATCCTAGTTCTGCCGCAACGGTGCTTCGCGCCTCGATAGAGCTGTTCCTCAGCAACTGGGGGATAGCCGCATACGACAAAAACGACAAACGAATAAATCTTCACAAACGAATTGAGCTCTGGGAAGCAGAAACAGGCAACCAGCAAGTGGGGGAACAGCTTCTTGCCATCAAGTGGATCGGAAACTCCGGCTCTCACGAAGGGGAACCGCTCAGTGTTCGTGCTGTTGTCGACGGGTTGGAGTTTTTTGAAGCCGCATTTAATGAACTGATAGTGGCCCCTGAACTCAAAGAGCGTGTGCGAGCCGTGAACGAAGCCAAGGGTCGAATATATGCAAAGCGATGACGGCCGCCTGATACCAGCAATAGCTCGTAAGCACGAAGCCACCGCTCCGGTTACGCAGGACATTGCCATCATGGCCGGAAAAGAAGACTGCCTAAGTCAAAGGAAAACTAGCGATGGTGGACGAATCAGCACCGTCTGGCTCGATGGTTGGGGCCAGACCATCAAGTAGCCCCGTCGGGTCGACGGAGCAATACAGCACGTTGGCTGCAGTCAACCCCAAAACACCGCGCCGAGTGCCGAAGTTTTACCCTGACTCGGGGCGACCGGAGATGAACCGGCTGCAGAAATCCTTCTACCGCCGCACATTCCTCCCGTCGCTGCTCGCAGGGGAGCCCGTCGATGTACAGGGCCAGACCGGGTATGGGTCAGTGTTGCTGTACGAGTTGTTGGATGAGCGGCGGAAGAATCCGCTAGAGGCCAGGCGCACCCTAGGGAATTTGCTAGGTGCTTATCGAAGTAGAAACCTACCGTCGTATGCGGAATCTGCATTAGCGGACTTCTACTTTCTTGAGGGAGATTTCGCCGCCGGATACGCCGCGCTCGGCATCTGGGCCAGTCCGTCACATCATCTGACGCTCGGGGCCCATCTCAACCACCCGCCGTTGACAGCGATGCAAGTCCTCCGATGGGGGGAGTGGAGGATCACCAGGAAGGGTATTGGGCACCTTGATGAGATCGTGCCCGCGCTTCAGGCACGACTCGATGACTTCCATGTCCATCATGGTTTGAGCGTTCTGGAGGACTTCTGGCCGCCGCATTACGGCCGATAAACCAGTGAATGAAGTGGCAGCCAGCATCGAAGATGACGTTCAGTTGCGCTACACCAGAGAGGAGGTGCGGTATTTCCTCACAGAGGCACGGAAGGAGAGCACTGCCCAGGAACCGCCCAAAGCCTTTGAAGACTGGCCTGGATACGAAGAACCGTTGGATTGGGCCCTGCCCCTGGGTTCCGTGGACCCTTCACTATGCCCTTGTTTCTGGGTTCTGGCGAACGCTAATACGGCAGGCCGAAAACACGGCCCGAGAGGGGGCTGGGATTCCACGAGTCGGAGAGGGATGGGTGTCCGAGATGACGCTGCTGCGTCAGGTGCAGGCCGCGTTTCCAGGGGAACGAGTGTTGCACCAAGCCCGCCCAGGTTGGCTCGCGCCACAGAGCCTCGACATTTATCTCCCTGATTACAACCTCGGGATTGAGTATCAGGGTGCCCAGCACATAAAGCCCGTCGAGTACTTCGGCGGCGCAAAAGCGTTCGAGGTGCAGCAGGAACGAGACGCACGAAAGCTGGATATCTGCGAACAGTATGGTTGCACGCTCGTTGAAGTGTATCCGGGCTACCAGCTTGAACAAGTAGTAGCCCGGGTGAGGAGTGCTATTCAGGACGCGGGCCGTGGACCTACGTCAGCCTTCAAATGACGAACCCTCACGGCACTCACGCGCTCCCCTTTGGGGAACCGTCGTCGGGACCGGATTACGGGCGTGAGGCTCCGCGGATCCAGACTTAGGGGAGAGGCCTGCCGACGGTCTCCCATAGAACCAAGGAAGTGGGACGCGTGAATTAGAACTCTCGTCGGCACATGGGAAGCTGGTTTGAGAAAGCCGCAGCATTCAACCTGCGTCCCATCCAAAATGGAGAGCGATGACCAACGACTTGAGCGTTTCCGAGACAATATTCGGATCTGAGGAACAAGTCGAAGTCATTGCTGATGCCACGACAGTTGTCCTGAAATGGTCTCGTAAGCATGGAAACACCGAGATCGAGATGGTGCGGTTCGATGCGGACGAACAACTCCTAAGCATTTTCCCCAAGTCCACATTCGCCGACAACGTCAGTGAGCAGTTCAACCAGGTACGTGAACTTCAAATCGATACGACGTACTGGGCATGGACTGCAGAATCGCCGGTAGGAGAGAACGAGAGAGGCGGTCAGCTTGAGCTCCGTGGCTTGCCGGAGGGGTTCGGGCGTATCTTCGAATACGGTCTGGGCATCCGTCGGGACTACCGTGGCCTGATCCGAACAATAGAGGACAAGACCGATTGCACAGTCGTCCGGTTCGGCGCCCAGGGGGATGAGGGCAAGAAGGGTGACGTCTTTCACATCTCGCTGGCGCGGTTCTCTCAGTACGTGGGTGAGGTTGAACTTCACAAGAGGCGTGGCTACATAGTAGTAGGGCGCATCAACGACGCCGTAGCACATAACGAAATTGCGGCTATCACGGGGGACACAAAAGTACAGCCAATCCTTGGCAGGCTGGGGGAGATCCAGGCGATGACGCGTGCCATCTCTGACCAAACCCCTCTCCACGCTAGCGAGCAGTCTGCGCTTGTGGCGAGGATGGATGCAGAATCAAAGCAGATCGCAACGGAACAACCGCAATCCTTTGGCAAGCTGCGCGAGGACCTAGAGCTGGTGACACTGGAAGTCCTCATCGAGAATTTTGAAAAGAACTTGATGGGAAAAGGTGCCAAGAGCGAAGACGCCTGGCAGCAGTTCTTTAGGGACAACACATTCGCCCTCAAACAGATTTTCGCTGCGCCCGTTGCCTTCTATGGTGAGCAACTGCGTTTGCGAATACCGGATATGTATGGTTCTGGGGGCCAGATCGCTGACTTTGTGTTGGTCAATACCTTGACCCGCAGCATGGTTGTCGTTGAGATCAAGACGCCAGCGACGGCGCTTATCGTGAAAACTCCGTACCGCGGAAAATCCGGCGCCGAGGTTTACCCTCCCGACAAAGAGCTATCCGGGGCCATCGCACAGCTCCAAGCACAGATGGAATCCGCCCGTACGGACTTTGATGACATCGTCGGTCAAACTCCCGGTGCGGACCCAATCGAGACCAGGTTCGTCAGAGGAGCCGTAATCGCGGGAAGGCTCGATGCCCTAGAACAGCTCCGGAAGAATTCCTTTGTACGTTATCGCGATGGGCTCCACGGAATCGAGGTCATCACGTTCGATGAGGTGCTGGGCCGGCTCCTCGCGCTGCAGACAATGCTCAAGGACAGCCAAACGGACCCGCCGCAACAACCTGCGAGCTAGTGCGCCTTTAAGGGGGCAGTCCCCTGCGTCGCGTTGGGCGATACGTGGCTGCACCGGAGCGCTCATCCCGCGTCGTCGGTGCAGACGACTTTGGAATTCGACATTTTTCTAGGCTGGGGGAGCTCAACCCCCGCGATTACTCATTCTCCCGGATATAGGTCACTCCGAACGCTTTCACCTGACGGAACTCCTGGAGCTTACTTGCGAGATCAAAGGCGTCGCCGGTGACGTACTGGAAGATGTCCAACCCGCGACCGAGAAGGATTCTCCAGCCGGTGTCGGTGAGGATAGACCGATCATGAAGGCTGCCGTCGAAGATGACGTCGACGTCAATGCCCCCGACGGACGCTCCTTGCTTCACCTTTAGCAACAGCTCGAACTGCTTGCGGAGCTTGTCCTCTCCCTCCGTGTTCTCTGAGGTGATGAGTTTGACACTCACTTCGTCGGCAGCCTCCTTGGTGGCCGCGATGCACTCAATGACTTCCATGAGGTTGCGGGCCTGATGGAACTGCCGGATGTATGGGTCAATTATCGTGATCTGCGTGGCTCCACGCAGGTACGGGGCGAGGAGGGTGTTGAACGAGACTCCCCGCTGGTTCTCCTGGAACTCTCGGTGGCCCTCGAACAGCGGCTTTTCGGTGACCGGATGCGGCGAGGTCGGTTGAGTGCCCTCCGTAGCAACCGCGGAACTGCCCGCGGTCGGATCGTCCGCTACGTCCTCTGACTCACCACTTTCGCGGCGCTCTCGGTAGTAGTACGCCGGGTATTCTTCCTCTTCGAGCGTCGAGACCGAGTGCCACGTACCGGTCTTGTCGAGGTAGCCGAACTTGACGCCGGCCATCGTCGAGTCGATGCGCAGGATTTGATCTTTGACGCGCTTGCGGCCCTCAATGGCGAACCGCAGGATTTCCTCGATCTCTTCGGGGGTGGCTTCCTCGTGCGGGTAGAGGATTTTCATCAGCCCGGAGAAGGTCTTGTGGATGCCGTCGCGGTCTCGGGTCGAGATATCCGATGACAGCGTGAAGTGCCGCTGGTAGCGGTCGGAGTAATCCGCTGAGCGCATCGATTTGAGCACTTCGGCAATGAAGTCAACAACGAACCCGTACCCGTTGGAGAACATCTCATTTCGGATGGTGTCGACCTCCCAGCCTGGAATGTAGTGATGCAGGCGGTCGAGGTAGGCCGAATCGTGGTAGCTCTCGGGCAGCTCGTCGAATAGGTCGGAGTGCTTGAGCATGTAGGGCACGGTGTGCGAGGTGTTGCCGACGAACACCATCGACGCCTCCGCTCCGAGTGTCTCGATGCCGCGGGAGAACGACTTGTTCGCCATGTAGTTCTTCATGATGTCGACGAGCGCCTTGTCGGTGCGCTTCTTCTTCCCCGCGAACTCGTCGAACGCGACGACATCCCAGTAGCCGACCAGCCCGATGCGGCCGTTGGAG
>JBKKAL010000170.1:0-15529 GCA_046714695.1 Pyrinomonadaceae bacterium | reverse complement strand
TCTTCGGGCTCGCTAAATCCATCAAGCTGATCAACATGAATACCAAGGAATCCAGCAAGGCCGATCTGCTCAAAGCAGCGTAGAAAAGCAAGGATGAAGGATGAAAGGGCAGTTGCTCAAGTTGAGCAACTGCCCTTTCATCCCTTATCGTTGCTTTTCTACGCTGCTTTGAGCAGATCGGCCTTGCCGGATTCCTTAGTATTCATGTTGATCAGCTTGATGGATTTGGCGAGCCCGAAGAACTGTAGAGCGCGTATGCCCCACCAGTTAACGTCTATTTCGTACCAGGTGAGCCCGTGGCGCGCGGCGGTCGGATAAGCATGGTGATTGTTGTGCCAGCCCTCGCCGAATGTGATCAGCGCGACCCACAGGTTGTTGGTTGAATCGTCCGTCGTCGTAAAGCGGCGCGAGCCCCACATGTGCGTCGCGGAATTGACGAACCATGTCGCGTGCCAACCCACTGTGATACGCAAGAAGATGCCCCACGTCAGCATTGACCAACCGCCGACGGCCAGCAGGAGGCCTCCGAGCGCGATGATCGGCACGAAGTACCAGCGATTGAGCCAAGCGTAAAAAGGCTCTTTCATCAGGTCTGGAGCGTAGCGCTCCATCACCTCTGGCTCATGCTGCTGCGCAGTGCCTTTGAGCATCCAGCCGATATGCGCCCACCAGCCGCCGTCGCGCGGGCTGTGCGGATCGCCTTCGGAGTCCGTATACGCGTGATGTATGCGATGCGTGACGACCCATGAGATGGGCCCACTTTCCAGCGACAGTATGCCGCAGAGCGTGAGAAAGTATTCGACCGCCTTCGGCGTCTTAAACCCTCGATGCGTTAGGAGACGGTGATAGCCCATGCCGATCCCCATCCCCGACATCACCCATAACACAAAAGTAACGGCCAACGCCTTCCACGAGAACATAAAGAGCGCGGCCACTGCGCCTACGTGAAAGAGCGTCATAAAGATCACCGTCACCCAGTTGATGCCGGTCTTCGATTGCTTAGCTACGATTTCATTTCGCATATAGACTCCTGCCCAAGGAAAAAGTTCAAACCCTACAACTATGATGTTTGGGGGCACGACTATCCTACCAAGTTAACCGCGCTATGAATGTAATAGTTTTGTAAGCAGCGTAGATGAGATGGGTGGGCCAAGCTTGAAAGAGAGCATCCTAAGGAGAAAAACGATCAAACCCGCACTGCATGTCGTGTCTCTATCATTTTACCTTCACGTTTCTGTTTCAGATGCTCGGTTGTGCGCTCGTTTGCGCATGAGGATGGCTGGCGCGTATCATTCCTGACCTGAATAAATCCATCCCGAGAGGTTGTCAAAAAAGATGGCTGACCTGATACATCGTCCCAGGCGTTTGCGCCGCCGCGAGCCGCTGCGCTCCTTCGCGCGCGAAGCGCGACTCGTCAGCGAGAATTTTATTCTCCCTTTATTCTCCTGTCCGGGCGAGAATGTCCGTCGTGAAGTGTCGTCAATGCCCGGCGTCTTTAACCTCTCGGTGGACGAAACGGTGCGCGAAGCGACCGCAGCTTACGAGATGGGTGTCCGTGGGGTGATCCTCTTCGGCCTGCCCGAAGAGAAGGACGAAATGGGAAGCGGCGCTTACGGTGAACAAGGCATTGTCCAGCAGGCCGTGCGCGCGATTCGCCGCGCAGTGCCGGAGATGGTCATCATCTGTGATACCTGCCTGTGCGAATACACCTCGCACGGACATTGCGGCGTGGTGCGGCGTGGCGAGGTCTTGAACGACGAATCGTTGGAATTGCTGGCGCGCGCCGCCGTCAGCCAGGCGGAGGCCGGAGCAGACATCGTCGCGCCGTCGGCGATGATGGATGGACAGGTCGGCGCGATTCGCGAGGAGTTGGACGGCGCGGGCTTTGAGCAGACAGCGATCCTTGCCTACGCCGTCAAGTATGCTTCGGGCTTCTACGGGCCTTTCCGCGAAGCGGCGGACAGCGCGCCCTCCTTCGGCGACCGCCGCGCTTACCAGATGGACCCGGCAAACGCGCGCGAAGCCCTGCGCGAAGCCGAGCTGGATTACACGGAAGGCGCAGACATTATGATGGTCAAGCCCGCGACCGCTTATCTTGATATTCTCAGGCAGCTCCGCGACCGCTTTGACCTGCCGCTGGCCGCCTATCATGTCTCCGGGGAATACGCGATGATCAAGGCTGCCGCCGAGCGCGGCTGGATAGACGAAGAGCGGGTCATGCTGGAAACACTGACGAGCATTCGACGAGCCGGTGCAGACATCATCATCACCTATTACGCGCGCGAGGCCATACGCGCGCTCGCATCCGGTGCTCGTTAGAGAATCCTGGGTTATGAATAACGTTAAAGGCCTAACTCTGTCCCGCCGCAAGTAGCTCTTACCTGATCTGAACCTCTATCGGCCTTACCTCACGCTCGCTGTAGCCCGCCGGATAGTTTGAGATATTCACGCCGTAAGGCTTGTCGGCAGCGGTCGTAACGGCAAAGCGTATTGAGAGTTGAAGCCCGCGTGCGGCTTGCAGGCGCAACGCGTATGAGTCAACGCGCCATTCCTGTGTGAGGGCGTTCTTTGGGTCTTCGACGGGGATGAGACGTGAGCCGCAGTCCTTACCATTGATAAAGAGTGTGACGCGCGTACTGATGTCGTTTGGGCGAGCATCAACGGGCAGCACGGGCTGAATGTGCGCGCGGACGATGATCGCTCCAACGCGCTTGTACTTTTCTCGCGCGGGTACGATGTACTCGACGAAGCCCATGCCTGCGCCCCAGATATAGCCCTCGCCTCCGCCCAGCTTCTCAAAGCGCGCGCTCACAGCCATCTCCGGCTTGAAGCGATAAAAAAGAGTGCCGTCCGCCTGAGCATCAATTTCCGGGCGCAAAGCCGGATCAGCGTGCGGGCGCGTGAAGGCGAACTGTCGCGGGATGAGATGCTGGTCGGCATTAAGCAGCCAGCGCGGCGGGCTCTCTTTTTCGAGCGCCGCCATCAGGTCCGCGCCGCGTCTAATTTCGGCGCGAACCTCGTCATCGCGCGGCGTCGTGTAGGTCACGCCGTAGCCGCGCCGCGGGTCTGGAGTGAGTATCCAGTACATCGCCCCGCCAACGCCTGCGCGCGCCGCGCCCTCGAAGTAGGCGCGATACCACTGGGCTTCCGTGTAACCTTTGTACCCTTCCGGCCCCATGCCGAACTCACCCAGCATCAAAGGCTTTTTGATGGAAAAGGAAGCGGCGGCGCGATTGTCTATAAACTGCTTGAGCGCTTCCGGAGAATCAACAAAGCTATCGTGATCGTCACGCGGATAGTTGTGTACGTCGCAATAATCTATGGTCGCAATTCGGTGTTCTTCGAGCCACTCGCGGCGCTCCCAAGACGTGCGGTAGCCCCATGTGCCGGGCGTGACGAGATGATCCGGGTCCAGAGATTTTATGTAGGCGCTCATCTCCGCGACCCAGGCGCGGCGCTCCTCCCAGCGTCCAGTCAGAGCCTGCGCCTCGTTCATCAGTTCGTAGCCCATGATCGTCGGATCGTCGCGATAGAGAGCGCCCGTCACACTGTTGCGGCGCGTGACGATTCTCTCGATATGCTCGCGAAAGAGACGGCGCGTAGTCTCGTTCGTATAGAAGAGCATGGCGCGCTCGACGTTAATGCCGTACGGCTTGGTGTCGTCGGCGGCATCCGTGATGCCCGCCCACTTGAGATATTGTGTCACGCCGCCTGTGTCGCGCCACCAGTTGACGAGCGTTAGCTGGACGCGAATATTATTGCGCGCCGCTTCACTGATCACGCGATCCAGATGAACAAATTCCTCCTCGTTCCACCCTTCCGGATTGAATCGAAACGGATGTTTGCGCGGCCAGTCGTCGCGGTCGCCTCCGACCGATTTAACGTTGGAATCCTCGCCGCCCTCGCCGTGTGCCCACACGCGCACCACCCGCACGCCCTGGCGCGCAGCCTCATTCATCGTCTCAGGCATACGGGCGCGATCCTCATCCCTGAACATGACGGATATGTTCGCGCCGACGAAACGAAAGGGCTGCCCATCGAGGACGAACGTTGCGCCGCGCGTGCCGATAAAGCCGCGCCGCGTAGTCCCTTTGCTTCCGCGCTCTCGCGCGACAAAGAAAATCGCCGCACCCACAACAAGCACGAGCGCGGCGTAAAAAATCAGTTTCTTACCCATTACTAAAAAGTTCAAAGAGATACAAGAGCGACCTGGTGATTCGGCTCAGCGAGGGTCTGTCAGCCTGACGAAAGCGATGATGGCGCAGACTGAGGCGAGGACGACGAAAAGGTTAAAGAAAGCGCCGATGCCGAGCACAAGGTCTGAATCGTTTTGGATTACGCCGACAGCAAGCACTAGAAATTGCAGGTGATAGATAATCATGCAGACGGCGGCGAGCGCAAACCATCTGGTGGATGGGCCAAAGGCGCGCGCGCGCGCAAAGCCGAGGACGGCTGCAATGATCCAGCCGATGATGCCCGCCACCAGCAGCAGCACGACGACCAATCCGAAATAACCGGGCGGCGTGTAAGACTGGTTCTGAGCGAAGGTCGCAAGCATTGCAGTTATCATCAAAAACTCTTTCTCCTCCTCAGATTTCCTCTGCTGAAAAAACTTCCCTATTGAGAACAAACCAAAGCGCCGTTTGCGCATGAGCAGGCTGCTGGAGGGGCGACTCTGTCTAAGCGCAAAACGGCGGCGGGTTCTCACTCACAAACGGAAGTGTGCGGCCCTTTGCTTGGCCGAGCGTGCGAAAAGCAAAGCGCCCGGTTGGCCCACGCTCATCATGTTATGTCAAAGCACCGGGATGGTGATATGGCATAACCTTCTTATTGAGTGATGTGTATTTCCTCTTCCTTATTGACGCGGCGCACGAAAAAGATCAGCGCAGAGATAAACGCCACAACCGTTGCTCCGATGGCCAGCCACAGGTGCGTGTGCCCACCCTGTAAATCTTTAAAGGTGGCGAACAAGTAGTACTGGTAGATCGCGAAGACGGTCGCAGCAAGTCCTATAACCCAGGTCAGAATATCTATCAGGCTCTTCATGATGAACCTCCGGCGTTCTCGTTAAGTTTAAATTTAAGGGCTAAAGGGGAAAAGCCGCTAACGACACTGCTCAAAGTTCACAAGAGAACCGCCTGGCAGAACTAATGCCCGAACTCTTAGAAGACGGTTTGTCTTTTAACTGGCGTGCATGTTAACGCCACCGCGCATGCGAAAGCAACCCCTTAATGCAAGTCGGCAGGAAAGATCGGTCGCCTTAAAGGCCCGGAAAAGACCCAACCAACCTCCCCTTTTTCAGCCATTTTCTAAAAACTTAAAGGATGATGCGTTTATCGCCCGCGCGGCGGGTGACGCGCTCGCGGTCGAAATATTCCAGCAGCGGGATGGCGTATTTGCGGGAGATGCGCGCCAACTCCTTGAACGAGGCGACATCAATCAATCGCTCAGGCTCGTGCCGCGAGCCGTACTCTGCGAGCCGCTCTTTGAGAAGATCGAGTGCCGCGCGATGGAAAAAGAGGTCGCCGTGAACCTGCACGAGCAGCCCGCCTTCGATCAGTAGTTGCAGAATCTTGCGCCCGTGCTCGCGCCCTTTAACGCCCCCGCCCCCGACGCTCATGAGCGCCTCATCAAATGTCGGCGGCTCAAGGGCTGCCGTCCTGTAAAGCTGCTCTAACTGATCGCGCAGCGCCGTATCGGCTGAAGAGAGCGAGAGACTGTGCGAGGCCGCGCGAATAATATCCTTCTCGGAATAAAGCGCGCCCTCTTTTTCCAGATGTGAGATGACGGCGCGAAACACTTCGGGCGCGGCATGTGTGAAATGACGCTCGCGCAGAGTCTCGCGCGACGAACCGCGAGAGAGCGGCTCGCGCTTGTGAAAAGCTTCGACCTCACTGATCGCCATCCGGGCCAGCGCGTCAAAGCTCGCGCGCGCGATAAAGACGCCGTCCACGTCAACCACCGCGCCTCGCCTGACGGCTTCGCTTGCGCTTCGTTCCAGCACATCGTCGCGCCAACCCGTGCGCGCCGCCAGATCCGCGCGTCGCGCTCCGCGCTCTCCGCCGGTCTCGACAAAGTATGTGAACTGAGCTGCCTCATCCGCTTCCAGCAGGGCAGCGAGTCGCGCATGCTGGAGTCCTGCTTCGCGCCCGCGATGTTTCAACGCTGCCGGATCGAGCACGCGCCCGCCCGCCACCGTGCGCGACGGCGAATAAGAACGAATGATAAAACGCTCTGCGGGCAGAGCGACGACCGGCGATTCCAGGCGCAACTGCGCAAAGCCGCTCTCGCCCGGCGCAATCTCTCCGGCATATGACAGCACGCGCAACCGCCCCAAAACTTCCGCCGCACCTAGATGAACGCGCACGCGCGAGCGCGAGCGCAAAGGACGCGGCGCGCTTTTCAGAACATCCACACGCACGTCAATGATCTGTGTCGGGCGCAGGCGTCCCCAGGGGGCAAGCACCATCCCGCGCTCAACGGCACTCGCTTCGACGCCGCCCAGATTGACCGCCGTCCTCTGACCGGCCTCGGCTCTCTCGACAGCCTTACCGTGTACCTGAACGCCGCGCACTCTCACTCTACGCCCGGCGGGCAGCAGTTCCATCTCAGCGCCTTCGACAATCTCTCCAGCGACGAGCGTGCCGGTCACGACCGCTCCGAAGCCGCGCATCGTAAAGGCTCTATCCACTGGAAGACGCGCCACCGTTTGGGCGGAGCGCGCGGGCACACGCCGCGCCAACTGCTCCAGAGCACTCTTTAACTCTTCAACGCCTGCGCCCGTGCGTGAGCTGACCGTGATGACGGGTGCGGCTTCGAGAAACGAGCCAGCGACCAGCTCTTCCGCTTCCGTTAGAACCAAACCGAGTAGCTCTTCGTCAACCATATCCGTTTTAGTGATGACGACGAGGCCGAATTTCGTTTCGAGGAGGCGGCAGATGTCAAAATGCTCGCGCGTCTGCGGCATTACTCCCTCGTCCGCCGCGATGACCAGCGCGACCGCGTCTATGCCGTGCGCGCCCGCCAGCATGTTCTTGACGAAGCGCTCGTGGCCCGGCACATCAACGAAACCGATGCGTGTGTCGCCTAAGTCAAGTTCGGCAAAGCCCAGATCAATAGTAATGCCCCGCCTTTTCTCTTCCGGCAGACGATCCGCATCCACGCCGGTCAATGCGCGTACCAGCGAAGTCTTTCCGTGATCTATATGTCCGGCTGTACCGACGATAATCGAATGCATAAGAAGGCGGTGACAATAAAGCAGTGACAAGTGCTAAAGTTTAGAGTGACAGATTAAAAGCGAAGTCGCGGCTCTTCACCTGTCACAGGGTTATCTGTGGCTGCTCTCATTTGACTATATCAAAATCAATCCACTGCGTCGCCGTACGCTTTTTGTCTTTGGCGAGCATGTCGGTGACGATGACCTGTAGAACATATTCGCCCGGCGTCATATCCGTGCCGAGGCGTAAAGCGCCACTGGCGATGAGACGTTTGAGGTCGGATTGAGCGCCGATATTGAGAGGCTTCGGATTGCCGTTAAAAACGGGGCGACCGTCGCGAAACAGACGCATCCTTGTTTGCAATTGCGGCCGCGCCGTGACATTGTCCACTCGAGCGTTGTAGACCACAAAACCATATTGCATCACCATTCCGCGCACGAACCTGCGAACGGCAGGGCCAGCCTGCGGGTCGGCCTGCGCAGTATCATCTATGGCGTTTGAGTCCGCAACGGGCGTGAGGGGCGAGACGGCGCCGGACATTGCTGCGGCGCTTGCCTCGGAGTTGTTTTTAGCGGCGGCGGCTGTTGCGTCTTCGCCACCGACGACGATGCCAGAGAGGGTCAGATTGTTTTTCGTCAGGTTTGGAACCTCGATAAATTGATTGGCCGAGCCGACGCGCTCCGATGCAGTATCGCGCAGGGCCGCGCGCAGTTGGTAGGCTCCTGCCTGTTTGACCGGAAGGTTAATTAAATAGACAAAACCATTCTTTAAGACGCGCTCATAACCGGGCCCTCGCGCGCGCAGCGTATGTGTGCGGCTAATCTGGTCAACGATCTGCCCATTATCATCGAAGGTCACGGCAAGCACGTCGAAGACGGATTTGTGCCAGCCGTCCGGCTCTTCCTTAAACGTCAGATCACGTCCGTCTATGTAAAGCAGTGAACGAATAAAAGAGCCTGTCCGCACATCGTTGCCGAAGAGAGAGGTGAGACGCAGGTTGACGCCGTTGGCCGCGAAAGGCGACGCGAGCGCGTTGATCAGTTGCTGCCCGCGGGTGTGCAACAACTCGGGTCGCACCTCACTATCCGGGACGCCATAAAAGCCTGTGCGATAGCGAACCTTCAAACCGGGACGGCCCGTCACCTTAATCTTCAGTTTGTGAAAACTCCTGCGCCCGTTGACCGGATCAAAGGTAGATTCATCAGGCCGGTAGCCGATCAGGTAGTACCCCTTCTGATCGTCGAGCACCCGCTTGATTCCCGCGCCGAGGTCGTTTCTGTTGACGACGGCGAAACCGCCCGTCTGCTCGGCCAGATAAGCCAGGTCTTGCTGCTTAAACAAAAGATCGTCGCGCCTTGAGCCTATTTGCTGCCGGACTTGTGCGGGTGAGAGATTGGTGGCCGAGTCTTCCGCGCTCATGTTGAGCGGCTGCAATCCACGCGAATCCATCGTGTAGATTACGACCGATGCGCGATTGGCCTGGTCGGTCAGGCGGCGCACGGCATCCACGACGCGTTGATTGCCGGGTCCTTCAGCGAACGGATTGCGCTCGAAAAGCTTCAGTCCATCCGTGATTAAAAGGATGGACTTGCGGCCCGGCAACTCGCCCAAGCCACGCACAACGTAGTTGACTGCGCCCAGTGTGCCGACGGTGAAAACGTCCTGACGAAACTGCTCTAACTCATCTCCCAAATGGCGGTCATCAGTATTTTCCGGATCCACTCCCTGGTTGGGCACGTCTTCATCACCGTTGGGGTCTGCGCTTTCCGCCGTGTCCGGTGAATTGCGAGTCAGAGGATTCGATTCAATCGGGGCAAAGGCGCTCGTGCCGCTGCGCCCCATGGGGTTCCAGCGCACGCGCTCTATGGCCGCGTAGAGTTGTCTTTTATCGGAAGTGAATTGCTGTAAAGCGCCCATCCCCGCGCTCGTGCGTATGATCGCCACAAGATCGTCCGGCTGCATCTGTTCGTCTATAAATTTCCTCAAGGCCTTGCGCACAAAACCTATGCTCTCGAAAGATATTCCGAGATCATCCACGACGAGCGCGATTGTCCGGCGCACCTGTTCAGGACGAAGGCGCACGGGAGGAATCGGCGGCGCATCTTTCCCTCTCGGCGCAGCCGAAGGAAGCGGCTGCGCGATCTTTGTCTCGTTCGAGACAAAGGAAAGGTTGGTAATCTTCTGCGGGCGATTGTCCTCCAGAATCTCAAAATCTTCTGCTGTCAGGTCGGTCACCAGCCTGCCCTTTGAATCGGTGACCACAGCATCAACCTGTACCAGATTCGATGTGATCCGTACTACATCATCTTCTCCGCCAGACTTATCCTGCGTTTGTTGCAAGACAGTTGAAGGCGCAGGTGGTGACGGCGTCGTGCTCTGCCCCGGAGCGGGCGCGAAGGTAGAAAGCATCAAGATAATAGAGAGCGAGGATCGTATCTTCATTCGTAAACTCCTGTTGGCCCGACCGACGTTGAAGGCTTCGCGGCGCGCGAAAGTTCTTTGTCTTTAAGTCACTAGCTTTTCATCAGCTAATATGCGAAGCTGCCTCGAAACCAAACATTCCGGGAGAATAAATAATGACAGAGCAAGCGAGAAAAGGCGATACGGCGCAGGTTCATTATACCGGGCGGCTCGAAGACGGGGAGGTCTTTGACTCTTCAGATGGCGGCGAGCCGCTAGAGTTCGAGGTCGGCGCGGGTCAGGTCATCTTCGGCTTTGATGAAGGCGTGCGCGGAATGAACGTAAATGATAAGAAGAGAATCGAGATCGAGGCCGACGACGCCTACGGCCAGCGCATCGAGGCGCTCGTGCAACAGATCGCGCGCGAAGGACTAAATCTGGGGAATGAGCCGGAGGTCGGTATGCAGCTCGGCCTGCAACTGCCCGACGGTAACGAGATACCCGTCACGATCACAGAGGTAACGCCGGATTCCATCACGCTCGACGCGAATCATCCGCTGGCCGGGCGCAAACTCATCTTCGATGTCGAACTGGTAAGCTTGAAAAAGGGAGAAAAAGAGCCGGAGAATGGATAAAGGGTAAGGTTCAACCCGCACTTTTGATGATGGCCCTTTACACCTTAAGTAATACGGGTCAATGTTAATGAAGGGCTAGTCGTTCATGACTAGCCCTTTTCACTTCCTCACTAGCGAATAACTACTACGAGGTTGATGGAACCTTAGAAGGGGCTGATGCTTCCAGGACTATTTCTTTTCGTGACTACTGCAATCACGACGAGCACGGTTATAGCGATTCCAACTCCGATTGCTATCTTTGCTCCCTTGGATAGCCCATTGCTTTGCCTAGGTTGATTTTGCGGGCCGGTGACTGACACGCCCTTGCCTGCTTTGGCATCGGCGACCAACTTTTGAATCCCCGCCTTCAAATTCCTGTTGGGCTGTGCTTCATTTTCTCCTGTGGGGCCGGGGGCTGAGGTATGAGTTGCCGTATTCACATCGCCGTCGGATGTAAGCGGAGCATGGGCGAAGGCCGGAGTACCACTGAAGGCGAAGACTACTGCGGCAACGAGTAAGAGAGACGCGATTTTCTTGAACATAGATTCTCCTTGGTTAATGAGGTGCTGCGATCAAGCCACAGCACAATTCGTAACCTTTATTGTGCTTTCACAGTCTGGAAGAGGACGTCCAGCTGTGAATGAGAAGGCGAAGCGGGAGTTTATTATGTTCCTCCCGCTTCAATCTTCAGGGCATTTCACTATTGCCCATACCTATTTAACGCGGGAATTACTATTGAAACCTATCAAACTTTCGCCTTATGATTTTTCAGGCGACTAATAATTTGGACGACGAGCTTTCAAAGGTGATACGATCCGCCGATCTTTGGGGTTGGTTAATAATATGAACGACCCGAATGACAGCAAACATGTAGTGACCGAGTTGCTTCTGGACTGGGGCAACGGCGATCAAGCAGCGCTCGAAAAGCTCATGCCGCTTGTTTATGAAGAGCTGCGACGGCTGGCACACCGCTACATGGAGCGGGAAAATTCAAATCACACTCTGCAAACCTCAGCCCTCGTCAACGAAGCCTATCTTCGCCTGGCAGATCAGAAAAACATGCGCTGGCAGAATCGCGCACAGTTTTTTGGAATTTCAGCCCAGTTAATGCGTCGCATTCTGGTAGATCATGCCAGAAGTCACAATTACGCCAAACGTGGAGGCGGAGCGCCCCATGTCCAGCTCGACGAAGTTGTCGTGTTAAGCCCGGAGGGTGCGGCGGATGTGCTTGCCCTTGATGAGGCCCTTACTCACCTGTCAGCCATAGACCCGCGTAAATGCCGGATTGTCGAGCTGCGATACTTCGGAGGTTTTTCTGTTGAAGAGACAGCCGCGCTTCTTGAAGTATCCGCAGTGACCGTCATGCGCGAGTGGAGTCTAGCCAAAGCATGGCTGCGCCGCGAGATAAGTAAGGACTAGCGACTTGGCAGCGCTATCGGTCTGGCTCAACTCCCTGCCAGGCAAGCCTCCACTAAGCTGCGCTTGAGATTTCATTTGATAGGTTCAGCAAAGGATTCTCGCGTTATCTTAATGAGAGAAGAGAAATGACTCCTGAGCGCTGGCAGCAAATCAATGATCTATACCACTCGTCGCTACAGCGAGAGGCTTTTGAGCGCGCGGCCTTTATCGCTGAGGCTTGCTCTGGCGACGAGGAGTTGCGCCGTGAGGTGGAATCGCTGGTGGCGTCTCATGAGCAGGCAGATAGTTTTATTGAACAACCTGTTTTTGGGGCTGTGGCTCGCTTGCTTGTTGCCGACGACGCCGATCCGATGAAAGGTCGTGGCATCGGTCATTACAAGGTTCTCTCAAAACTTGGTTCAGGCGGCATGGGCGAGGTTTATCTGGCTCAGGATACGACTCTGGGTCGTAAGGTCGCCATCAAGTTGTTACCGGATCGCTTCACCCTGGAGGCTGATCGCATCCGACGCTTCCAACAGGAGGCCCGCTCCGCTTCAGCTCTAAATCATCCGAACATACTCACCATTTACGAAATCGGCGAGGTAGAAAACAGACCCTACATCGCGACCGAGTTTATTGATGGCCGGACGTTACGTCACTTCATCTCAGGCGGGAGCTTGAAGCTCGGTGAAGCCCTCGAGGTTGCCATTCAGATAACCGGCGCACTCCAGGCGGCGCATGAGGCCGGAATCGTGCATCGTGACATCAAGCCTGAAAACATCATGATCAGAAGCCGCGACCGTATCGCCAAGGTCCTGGACTTCGGCCTGGCCAAATTAGCTGGTCAGCCTGCCGCCAAGGTGGCTACCGATTCCGATGCCTCCACTATTATCGAGACGAGCGCCGGAATGATTATGGGGACCATCAGCTACATGTCGCCGGAGCAGGCCCGCGCCCTGCCTGTAGATGCGCGCACGGACATTTTCAGCCTGGGGGTCGTCCTCTACGAGATGATGGCAGGTCGGAGGCCATTCGACGGTGCAACGACGAGTGACACGCTCGTGGCGATACTGAATGAAGACCCGCCAGCACTCACCACACACTGGCCTGACGTACCGCGTGAGCTGGAGAGAATCGTCACCAAATCTCTGGAGAAAGATGTAGCAGATCGCTATCAAACGATTGACGATATGGCCGTTGAGTTGCGCAGGCTCAAACAACAGTTAGAGGCGCAAGAATCGCCTGAGCTTTCCGCACAGCTTGATTGGAAGGGTGGAGGTCTTATTGAGGAAGGCAACAATTCAGTAACTTCTAAAGCTTCCCGGCGAAGGCGGACGCAGGGCGGTAAGACCCGAACCCTAAAGACTTTCAGCGTTCAATATCTGGTTAGCGAGATCAAAGAGCACAAGACGGGAGTGATGATGGCAGTCGGGCCACTCTTCCTGGTAATACTGGCTGCCGCCTATTTCTTACGCTCTCCGGCACATCAGTCGATCAATTCTCTGGCGATTATGCCCTTTAGTTTTTCGAGCAGCGACCCGAATATCATGGCTGACCCTGACAGGGAATACCTCTCGGACGGGGTCACAGAGAGTTTGATTAACGATCTTTCGCAGTTGCCGCAGATGAAGGTGATCGCTCGTAGTTCCGTCTTTCACTACAAGGGACAACAAGCTGACCCGAAGGCGGTCGGACAGGCACTGGGCGTCGAGGCGATACTGACAGGGCGGATTGTGCAGCGAGGAGACACACTGACCATTAGCGTTGAGCTTATAAATGCTGAAGACAACAGTCACATCTGGGGTAAACAGTATGACCGGAAGGCATCAGACTTGTCGGGCATGCAAAGAGACATCGCGAAGCAGATCACGGATCAGTTGCGCCTCAAGCTAACAGGCGAGGAGCAAAAACAATTAAACAAGCCTTCTACAGAAAATGCCGAGGCTTACCAGCTTTATCTGAAAGGACGTTACTATTGGAATAAGCGAACTAAAGAAGGCTTTAACATAGCTATTGAATATTTCCAACAGGCCATTGACAAAGACCCGAACTATGCCCTGGCTTACACAGGTTTGGCCGATACCTATAACCTGATTGCTGATTACAGATTCGTTCCGCCACATGAAGTCCTTCCGAAAGCGAAGGTTGCAGCATTAAAGGCGTTAGAGATAGACGGCACGCTTGCGGAAGCCCACACCTCTTTAGCATCTGTGCACGCCTATGACTGGAATTGGGCTGACGTGGAAGGTGAGTACAGGCGAGCCATTGAGCTGAACCCTAACTATGCGACATCCCACCATTGGTTCGGGATATTTTTGGCGATGAGGAGGGGTCGAATAGATGAGGGAATTGCGGAAATCAAAAGGGCGCAGGAACTTGATCCGCTATCTCTAATTATTAGTGCAGATTTAGGATTTGTGCTCTACCATTCGCGACAATATGACCAGGCCATTGAACAGTGTCGTAAGACTATTGAAATGGACCCGAACTTTGCTAAGGCACATGACTATCTCAGTATGTTTTACGATGCCAAGGGTATGTATGAGGAAGCCATCGTAGAATTCCAAACGTGGCGAACTCTGTCCTTCGGTAATCAGGATATTCAAGCGGGCATGGCAGCGGAGTTGAGAGAGGCATACCGGTCGTCAGGTGCCAGAGGCTACTGGCAGAAAAGGCTCGACTGGGCAAACGAGGCGTCGAAACGCACGTATGTTCCATCGTTCCAGATGGCGCGCTTCTATGCGCGACTTGGAGATAAAGAACGGACTTTTGAATTCCTCGAAAAGTCGTATCAAGCACACGAGGTGCAAATGCCTAATATCAGAACGCTCCCGGATTTCGATGACCTTCGCTCAGACCCCCGCTTCGCAGACCTGCTGCGCCGCATGAAGCTTGAATAGTAGTTATGACGCATGCGGTTCGATAACTTTCTGGATGCCGGATATCCCCGCTTACAGTGTCTCAGAGGTATGTAACAATATGCTCCAGCGCTGGATATCAAAACGCTGCTCGCTGACCCTACAGCCATTCCTTTAGAGAAGATCGTCACCAATAAAAGCACTTCGACCTTGGCAGTGGAAGTGTCAGGGTCTCTAAGGTTTATTTTTCCAGCTCACCCGTCTCTTTTTCAACCATCGTCGTCGTCCGCCGCGACGCCGAAGTAGCGCATCCACCCATCAACCTCCTCGGCGGCGACGCCCCGGCGTGCTTCCACTTCCGGCTTGCCTTCGGCCTCCACCAAAATCTCTTCCATACGCTGTCGAAATTCGCCCGCGCGCAAGACCCGCGCGCCGCACCGGCGGACATAATCAGAAAGCGCGCGGTCGGACGTGACGACCAGAAGCGTGCGCCTCTCGCGCGATGCTTCGACCAGTGCTTTGATGCGCTCGTCCGCGTTTGATCCACGCTCGGCATAAAAGACGCGCACGCCCCTGTAACTGGCCCCGTCCGCAAAGTGCTGCTCCGGCGCGCCGTCGAACACCACCCACACTCTCGCGCGCTTTACCTCGGCAAAGCGCGCGAGAGTGTCGAGCAAAGCCCGCCGCGCCCCCGGCTTATCTCTGTGCCAGCCGACGCGCTGCGCCATCACGTTGTTGCCATCAACCAGATAAGACATCAGTTAAATTTACACTGAATTGCTAAATAGATTGCCGCGAAATAGACAACAGGACAACTCAACCGATCACGCTTGAACCACATTTGAAAGCAGGCGCGCGTCTTCTCCAGCCAATTTTGTCAGCAGAAGTTATCTCTCCCGGGTGGATGAGCATTATTCATCAGAGTTATGAAAACAATGAGCTTGCCTCACATCCCATTTAAACTATCATTAGCCTGACAATCAACCAATCAACCAAGCGGCCAGTTGGTTGACAGATTATTCAAACGAAGACCGCTGAAACC
>JBKKAL010000169.1:0-4621 GCA_046714695.1 Pyrinomonadaceae bacterium | reverse complement strand
TGTTGTGGAAGCTTCCGGCCAAGACTTCCTATGACGAGAATAATGTCACGCCAATCGCTTACAAAGACATGCTCATCTTCTCAATGGAGGATAAAGGGATCACTGCGATACGACTCTTGAAGCAAGGCCAGCAGCTTGTCACGCAGCAAGTGTGGAATAATCGAGAGAACCAGCTCTATATGAACTCGCCTGTGCTTCAGGGCAATCTTCTTTTCGGAATGTCGGCGCACAAGAAGGGGCAGATTTTCTCGATTGATGCCGATACGGGAAAGACTTTGTGGCAGAGTCCGGGAAGGATGGGCGAGAACATGGCGCTCCTCAATACCGGAAAAGTTTTATTACTGCTGACGAACGATGCGAAGCTGATCGTACTGGCGTCGAACGCGAAAGAGTACAAGCCTGTTGTCGAGTACGTGGTCGCTAACAGCCCCACCTGGGCGCACCCGGTCGCTACGGGTAATCGGATTCTCGTTAAAGACGAGACGACGCTCACGTTGCTGACGGTTTGAGCGGATCGGTTGTGGAGCAAGCAGCGCGTACAATGATGGCCGCACCGGGGCTCGCTCCTGCGAGGGTGTTGAAAGAGAGAGTTGTCATGAAAAAACGTCGTGTCTCAAGAAGAGATTTTATTTACCTCGGCATAGGCGGCGGGTTGCTTACGGCCGGATACCCGCTGGTGCGCGCCGTCTCTCAATCCCAAAATGTAAAGAAGGAGCGCGCCTTTGTCCCGACTCCCGGAAATACGCTCGGCCCTTTTTATAGAAAAGGCGCTCCGCGCAGGGAGAAGCTCTTTGACGCGAATTCTGCGGGCGTGCCGCTGCTGGTTGCCGGACGGGTTATCAACACAGAAGGCACTGTGCTCGCGGGCGCAATCCTTGAAGTCTTCCATGCGGATGCTGAGGGCGAGTATGACATGCGGGGTTTTAATTGCCGGGGCGAGATTCCCCTGAGCGCGAGCGGCGAGTACCGTTACGAAACGGTCGTGCCGGGCGGGTACGGCGGTCGCGCGCAGCACATACACTACGTCATCAACGCGCCCGGGCACAGGCGTCTCGTCACGCAGCTCTACTTTGCGAATGACCCGAAGTTTGAAGGTAATGCGGACGTAAACTACAATCGAGATAGCCTCGTCTGGCATCGAGAGCTGATTCGCCCCGTCACGACCATTAACAAAAACAAAGCGGCTTACTCTTCAGTCTCTTTTGACATCTGCATGGAGAAAGCCTGAGCACTGAAGTGAGGCGGGCAAATTTTTTGACTCGCCCGTGTCGTCCGGCTTAAAAGATTGAGGCACGTTGCGATTTCCTCGGATGAAGGAGACACTTTGCGAAAAAGAATCCCTGAACTCTTAGCATTACTGTTCATGTTATCGCTGATGAGCCAGGCTTGCCAGAGAGCAGGCCAGCCTGCCGGCAATTCAGGCACGTCGAACGCGACGCCGGGCAATGCGAATGGAGGGCCGCCCGCGCCGCCCAAAACCAGCCTCAAGGTTGGCGATGCCGCGCCCGATTTTACTCTCAACGATACAAACGGAACTCCGGTCAGGCTCGCGGATTTTCGCGGCAAGAAGAACGTTGTGCTAGCCTTTTATGTTCTCGCTTTCACCGGTGGTTGAACGAAGGAATTGAAGGCATATCAGGCTGATATCGCCAAATTTGAAGCGAGCGAGACGCAGGTTCTGGGAATTAGTGTGGATAGCTATGCCGCCAACAAACGGTTTGCCGAAGACATCGGCGTGACCTTCCCCTTACTCAGCGATTTCAAGCGACAGGTGGTTAAAAGCTACGGCATCTTTGACGAAGAGCGCGGCTTCGGCACGCGCGCCAGTTTCGTCATCAACAAAGATGGGATCATCCAGCACATAGAACAGGGCGCATCGGCGATTGACCCGACGGGCGCGTATCAAGCATGCAGCACACTTAATAAATAGAGAGCCGAGGTAAGTAGGGAGCCGAGGCCTTGGCTTTTATTGTGCTGCGATGTTGTAGCAGGCCATCTGCGTAGAGTTACGCACGAGCAGCCGCCCCTGCGCGAGGGCAGGCGTATTCCATGTCCTTCCTTCCAGCGCGCTGAAGCGTGCCAGTTCCACGTGGGCGTCCGGCGTGGCGCGGACTAAAACTATCTCTCCGCTATCAGTCGTGATGATGAGATGCCCGCTCGACAGAAGCACCTGCCCGTAGCCGTAGCGACCGCCCTTCCATTTACGCTCGCCGCTGCTTGCCTCGACGCAGGTTAGGATGCCTTCGTCCAGACCATACACATAGCCATTATGAAGAACAGAGCTGTTGAACTTGTTCTTCATAGAGTTATTCTCCCAGACTTTGCGCGCGCTCAGATTTCTGCCCGATCCGCTCACTTCAACGAGCGCCGCACCCATGCCGTAACCGGCGGAGATAAAGAAACGATTCTGATTGATCGGGATAGGTTGAGCGACGTTGATGCTCGCGCTGTTTTGCCAGGGCGTCTCCCAAAGCAGCGAGCCGTCTTCCGGCGCTACGCCGACAATACGGCTCGCCGTGACGACCAAAACCTGACGGCGGCCTGAGAGCGTAACCAGCATCGGAGATGTATAGGATGCCTGGTCATTGAGCGCGCGCCAGATGGGTGCGCCCGTGATCTTGTGATAAGCCACGACGGATTTACCGGAAGGGCCGCCCGGCAGCACTATGACTTTGTCGTCAACGATCAGCGGTGAGGCAGACATGCCCCACTGAATATTCTCCGCGCCGTTTTCTCTGAGGATATTGCGATTCCAGATAAGCTTTCCTGTCTTTGCGTCAAGAGCGCGAAACTCGCCGTCGGCGCCGAGCGCATAAACGCGGCCTTCGTGCCACGTCGGCGTCGCGCGCGGCCCGTCGCCGCCCAGCGATTCACGAAAATCCGCGTTCCAGCCGTGTATCCAAAGCTCGCGCCCCGTCTCGACATCATAGGCTGCCACGACCTCCTGATTGCGCCGCTGCTCGATGGTAAAGGCACGCCCTTCCGCGATGACGAAAGAGGCATAGCCTCCTCCGATGGGCTGCTTCCACAATTGCTGCAAGCCACTGGCAGGCCAGCTTGTTTTGATCGCCACTTCATCGTAACGGCCATCTCGCGTTGGCCCACGAAAATCCGTCCAGTAGTTTCCCGCCGACCTCGTCGGCTCTCCTCCTGCGTGCGCCGTTTGTGCTGCATCGGTTGGGGTGACGCCGGGTTGTTGCGTGTTTGCGGAGGCGGGATCAGCAGTAGTTGCTGTTGTCGGCGCATTCGCGTTGGTCTGGACGGCTGCCGACCCTGCTTCCGCCTGTTGTCGCTGCTCCGCACGGTGGCGCTCCAACTCCGTATAATGACCCTCGTTAGAATTGCTGCGCGCGAAGAGAAAAACGTAGCCGCCGATGAGCGCTGCCATGCACAGCGAGCCGAGAACCTTTTTCTGTGTGCCCATGTCGCGGCGCATCCAGAGCAGGACGAGGCCCACGGGAGGCAATATGATTGATGCGACGACGAGAGTCGTGATAGAGCTATGCCAGGGCGTTGATTCTTCTTGCTCGAACATCCGATCACTCCCTTTCCGAATGGGGGACGCGCCGCTCTTCAGGTAAAATAAGCCCGTGAACATGAAGGGACGTAAATCTTATCTGAGGCGAGGCGGAAAAGTTTGACTCGCAGTCAATCCGGAATCGCACGAATTGTACATCTTCTCTCGCTGCTGCAACACAGAGGAAGGCTCTTTTTACTATTTTTTTACAACACTTTATCTCCGAAGAGATCATAATACCCCCTTTACAAAAGGAGCAGAAACTTATCCATACTCGTTTCGTAAAACTATGGGAAAAGCAAGGCGGAAGGATGAAAGAAGGATTGCTCAAATCAACAAATATACTTTCATCCTTGCGGCCTTCCGCCTTCATCCTTGCTTTCTTATCTCCTGCAAAAGAATTCTAATGGAGTCTAAGGAAAACGAATGATGAATGCGTTTCTTTCAAAGGTTGGCCCGATCCTGATAGGGCTTCTTCTGTTCGTCTCTTCATCTCCCGTTTTGATGGCGGGCGACTGGGCGGACTGGCGCGGCCCGCTTCGTGACGGCGTCTCACAGGAAAAGAATCTCCCCGCGAAGTGGTCTCCGGCGGGAGAGAATCTCTCTTGGAAAGCTCCCTACGGCGGACGTTCAGCGCCCATCGTGATGGGTGATCGCGTCTTTCTGCAAAATTCCGTGGGCAGCCGCGAAACGCTTCAGGAGCGCATCGTGTGTCTTAATGCCGATACGGGAAAAATGCTCTGGGAGCATCGCTTCAACATCTACCTGTCGGACGTGCCGCCGCATCGCGTGGGCTGGGCTTCACCTGTGGGCGATTCCGTATCAGGCGTTGTTTATGTTTTAGGCGGCGGCGGCACACTGCTCTCTTTATCAAAGGATGGAAAGGTTCTCTGGGAGCGCTCGCTCGGCGAAGACTTTGGACTTCTGACGACACACGGCGGTCGCACGGTCTCTCCGATCATCGAGGGTGACCTGGTGATCGTCTCCGGCGTGACCTTCGGCTGGGGAGATCAATCGCGCGGCGCGCATCGCTTTATGGCCTTTGACAAAAAGACGGGCGAGACCCTTTGGGTCAGCTCTCCTAACATACGTCCTTACGATACG
>JBKKAL010000168.1:0-34153 GCA_046714695.1 Pyrinomonadaceae bacterium | reverse complement strand
CCCACTCGCAAAACCGGGTATGGCCCGCCCCACCACCGTACAACCGTGGGGCCCCCTGACCCGCTAGGAAGAGAGAGGACTTTAACGGAGCAGCAGTTGATTAAAACTCTACACGAGAGAGCGCGAGAACTACTTACCGCCGAATTTGGGCGGTGTGGCGCTGGGCGATGGCGAGGCCGCTGCACCGGGCTGGTCTGGCGCTTCCTTATCCATCGTCGCAAGCTCATCCTGCTTGAGTTTATCGTAGGCGAGTTTCCAACGACCCTCTTCCTTAACGAATGGCAGTTCCGTCCACTGACCCGTCTTGGGTGCGATGACCTCAATCGTCGCCTCGTTACCATTGATCTTTTCGTTACGTGCATCCGGGATGGTCGGAGAATTGTAATCCGGATCGCTCAGGTTTTCTTTAAGCGTTTCATCCATCGTCCTTTCCTGTTTTTTGGCGATGTCAGCCACTAAAACGAGCGTGCGCGCCGAGAGTCCTTTCTTTATATTCTCGACATCCTTCTTTTGTGTGGCGGCGTAGAGTATTTTGAAAGCGGCAATCGGAGAGGTCTCCGGGCTATCGGCGGCGGCCGTCTTGTTGCTGTTGGCGTTGCTGTTGGTATTCGTGTTGGTGTTGGTGTTGGTGTTCGTCGCGCTATCACATGCAACACTTATGGCTGCGATGATTGCGAGGCTGAACATTACTGCGAGCTGTTTTATCTTCATACTTTGTATCCTTTCCTCAGAATGTGAAATTACCACGAGTGAAACAATCTATCTCAAAAGCGTCCGAGTAGATGTTGCTGGCGCGAGCCGTCCTGGCGCGACGAAGGACGCCTGGATTATACGAATGATCCGGGCATGCCCATAGGCACGAATGGCGGGGGCATGGCGCTCGCTTCTCCACCAAGTCCTCGCAAAAGTGCAGGGTCTATATTCTTCAGCTCATAAAGAGTCTTGTACAGACCTTCCTGCTGCAAAAGCTCCTCATGAGTTCCCTGGGCAACGATTCGCCCTTTATTGAGAACGATAATACGGTCAGCGACGCCCCCGATAAAGCTCAGGTCGTGGCTGATCACCAGACACGTGCGATCCTTCGCATATTCACGAATCACGCTGATCATGCGATTGGTTTGATCCGCGTCGAGATTCTCCGTCGGCTCATCCAGGAGTAAAACTTCGGGTCTGCGCAGCAAACATCTGGCGAGCGCGATCAGGCGCTTTTGTCCGCCCGAAGGAACCTGAACATCTACGATTGTCTCGTAGCCCTTGGGGATCTGCTGCGGATCGAGAATGACGTCGTGGATGTGCGCGAGGCGGCAGGCTTCTTCTATCTCGGCGTCGGAAGCTTCAGCCTTGCCGAGTCGTATATTCTCGCGAATCGTGTCCTTCAGGAAGAAAGGAAACTGCGAGAGCTTGGAGACCTGCTCGCGTAAAGAGTTGAGCGTGACTTCCGAGATGTCCTGGCCCTCAAGCGTAATCTGCCCTGACTGCGGATCCAGAAAGCGCATGGTCAAATTAAAGATGGTTGACTTGCCGCAACCGATCGGGCCAACCAAAGCCACTGTCTCGCCTTCGCGGATGTAGAAAGAGATATTATCAAGCACCGTCTGCATCGGCGTGTAGCCGAAGGTCACATCTTTGAAGTTAAGCTGGCCCTTTACCTTTCCGAGTTCTCGCGCATCAGGCATTTCCCGGATCGTCGGTTCGGTATCCAGCAACTCGTAAGTCATGACGACGCTTGGGACAGACGATTGATAGTCCGTGTAAGCTCGAATGAGCCGCTGCACCGGCCCGAACACCTGTGGCACAAGCTGTATAAAGACGATGATGCTCGTGATCGTGAGCCCCAATCCTCTTCCCCATACTACCCCGACCAGCAATACCAGGGCAGTACTAAGAGAGATAAAGATTTGCGCTCCGCTCGCGCTGGCGTAAACCCAGACTATTACTTCACTGCTGTATTTTGCCGCTGACCTTGACGCCGCGAGAAAGCGGCTGCTGCGTTTCTGCTGGGCGTTGAAGACCTGTATGTCTGCCATACCGCTGATGGTCTCTTCAAGCTCTGTGCCGAGGTCGCGCCCGCTCATCATCGCCGAGAGCGAAGACTGCTGGAGTTTCTTGCTCGTGTACCGCAGCATAAGCAGGGCGAATGGCCCGAGCGCGAAAGCGATCAGCGTCATCTGCCAGCTCAAGCCGATCAGATAAACGAAGGCGATAACGAGTACGATAACGTCAACTATCGGAGTCAGCAAAGCTTGCGTCAGCAGCCTGATCACACCGCCTGTTTCCGACAGGACACGTTCCATCAACGCACCCGTCTTCTCGCCACTAAAAAAATCAAGCGAAAGCGATTGCACGTGATCATAAACCTGTTGCCGAATATCGGTCAGGGTTCGCCGCTCTAAATGAGAATCAGCCCATGTGTGTAAAAATTCAGCGATAAAGGACAGCACCATGGCGCTGGCCCAGATAATGAAGAGCGTGGTGAAAGTCAATGGCGTTGCGAGCCACGATTCAATGCCCGTTAAACTTTCAGGATCAGCTTTGCTATACAAAGAACCCGTCTGCGCCCAAACTCGATCCCAGTTATCCGTCTCTACTGCTGTCCGGCCAAGCGCCTCTATAAGCGGGCCGAATGCGGCGCTATAGATGAAAGGAAGCAATGTGGCGATAAAAGAGAGCAGTAGAGCGAGTCCGACAAGCGATCTGTGATTGCCAAGAAGTTTGAGGGAACGACCGATGTACGGGCGAGCGCTCATGCCTTCGGGCATCCCCGAAAAAGACATGTCGTCCAGCGTCCCTCCCATTCCGGCGAACGGCATTCCCCCGGCCACATCACCTGAAATCATCTGCGGCATGACGCCTGAATATTCAAGGTGCATACCCGCAGAGACTTCATCGGGCAAACCATCAGGCCCGCCCGGAGATATGTGGCCGGGCATATCCGGCGGCTTCACAGAGTCAGGCACAATTACTCTCTCTCAAAGAGCGACCCGGGAGATTTGTTTGACTTAACATGTATCAAAGCAACTGGCGAGAAGGTAGAGACCGTATCCTATCTTCTCGCCAGCAATCTTGATTGGCAGGGGTTATGCGTAGCACCAGTACCAGTAGTAAATGTAGCCGGTGCGCCTGTTATAGACTATACATCTGCGCAGACGGCGACGACGCATTTGCAGTCCATCGCCGGGCGCGTTCGCCCCCGGAGCTTCGATCCTGATGGCCGCATCGGCTTCAAGAGGCAAGGGCTCATCATCCGCTATCTGCCTGATGTCAAGCGCTTCGTATTTCTGGTGCTCAGCATCGGGGATGTTGAAGACGGGCGGCGCGATGGGGTTGGGGGTCATGCTTACTAAATCCATGGTATTTATCTTCTCCCTTCAGAAAAAAACATTCCTTGTGGGTATGGAAGGCGAGCCTCACTAACTCTTTCAGAGGGGCGCGCCTAGACAAAAGAGCCTAAACAATCAATCCGTGTATGAACAACATATGGGCATGGCCTCGCGGCCATAAAGGTCTCAGGGTCGGAGAATGAAACATCTATAAACTATAGAAAAGGCAGGAATCACAAAAGATGCGACCTTAATGTGCCAAGGCAATAGTTTGAAAACCATTAAACGGGCGATGGCGCCAGGCAAATATGATCCAGAGCGGGTGACATCCTAGCAGCAATGAGCATACGGACGCAAGACTTTTTCCAGCCTTTTAAATGAGTTTACTCACTTGCATTCATTCCGATAAAGACATGTCCAGGAGACGCTTAAATTGATCGTCCTCGCCGTTTCCGTATGAGTAACGCACTAGCCCCTGGCGGTCAACGAGTACGAGCGATGGGAGACCGTTTGCCCCGTAGAGGTCTTGGATATGCTCGTCTTCCGCGATCCCGACGGGGAATTTTATACCATGCTTATCAATATAGATTTGTATCAGTTCCAGTTCTTTCCCCTGCTCCTCGTCTGCGCCTTGATAGGCAAGATAATGACGTGTTAAAGCAACGATTACCAGACCGCGCGCAGCATACTCATCGTTAAGCCGTTTTAGTGTGGGAATCATCTCTTCACATGGCTGACACCAGGTCGCCCAGAATTCCAGCAGCACGACGCTCCCGCGCAAGCGCGAGAGAGACAGTGGCTCGCTATTGATCCATTTCTCAATCGAGATTTCCGGAGCCGCCCCGCCGATCAGGGAAATCTTTGTTTCAAGATCGCAGAGCTGAACGAAATCGCCGGTCGCCGCACGTTTTTGCCCGGCAGTTCCCTTCATCTGGATAAACTGGAATAATTCTCTGGCGAAGATGGATTCCTCGTAGATCAGAGAGCGCGCATTCTGTACGTCATCCATAGCGAGGTGTAGCCCCGCGAGCAGGGACGCCAGTTGAACCCGCGTCCGAAACTTTACCTTGTAAGGATTACTTCTGGCTTTCAGAAGCGTCTCCATCAGCATTTTTTTTGAGTTACTCAAGTCGCCGCGCTCCCACATCTCTTCCGCGCGAACCAGGCGTGCTGAGATGTCCGCCTGCACGTCTTCTTCCATATTCAATGTCATCCTCTCTCCAAATCTTTTTTACCAGCCTGCTGTCGCCGCCCCAAGATTATATAGACGCGCAGGCCGCCGAGGGTTTGCGCCAAGGCATACGGAATCATCAGTACCCAGCATGCTAGCTATTGCCCCTGTGGAGGCGCTCTCGCTCTCTCTGCTTTGATTGGTAAGCTTTGACAAAAGATAAACGGCACTGTAGCTTTGCACCATTCATAAACATTTCCCGACAAGGAGACACAGGGCAAAGCTATGGCGAAGTCTGGTTATAAAGGTATAAGTCGGATTGATCAAACGGAGAGAAAAACTTATGGCTGGTATGTCAGGGTAAGATTTAATGGAACACAGCGTTCAAAGTTCTTCAGCGATGAATCGAACGGAGGACGCGAGAAGGCTTTAGAGCAAGCTGTCCTCTTTCGTAATCGAACGGAACAGGAGTTAGGCAAACCCCGCACGGACAGGCTGGTGATTGCGCGCAATCCACGCAATCGCTCAGGCATCACGGGCGTCCAGCGTAAGACCAAGATCATTAAGACTGAGACGGGTGAGCGCAAGATAAAAAATGTCTATGAGGTGACATGGAATCCGGAACCGGGAAAGCTTTGCCGGACGTGGGTCTCGATTGATGAGTACGGCGAAGAAGCGGCGCTGCGAAAGGCATGTGCCATCCGCCGGGAAAAAGAGCGTGAGATGTTCGGCAGCGAAGTCCTCCCGAACTGGACAAACAATCTCGCCAAACTCTTTGCGACGGGCGATCCGCTTTAAGCTGCCGGGCAATCATAAATATAGAGAGAAACAAAGACAGCCTTTCGATCATCGAAAGGCTGTCTTTGTTTCGATAAGCACGCTCAAGAAACAAAGCTCCGCCCTGTTCTTCACACAGCAATCACCACTGTTTACCTGTCAAGTTGACCTGTCAAATACCCTTCAAGTTGACCGCAGCGGTCGCTTCGCCTGATCGTTTGTCTCCAAAGCATCACTAATTCCGAGCAATATCGGCCTTTGAGCTTCAGAGCCTATTCGGCATATGGCTTGCAATGATGACAAACTGCGCGTGCTGCGCAGAGGACGGAATCTTCCCGGTCGTCCAGAGAAAAAGATGGATTGAGAGAAACGATTAAAGATTTAGCGGAACTGGTAGAAGAATCCCGATGTTAGATAGTGCGACGAAGATTGAGAGTAGCGCAACAATGCTGGCGACACAGGCTTCAAACACAACCCTTCAGGCTGTTCAGCTCAAAGGCGAGCAGGAACAGGAAGCTCTAGCCTTTCTCGCTGAACGACCCGTTCATACCGTCATTATGGCCGGATTTATACGCGACAATGGCCTCGTGAGTCCGCACAATCGCGGCAGCTTCTATGGCTACCGCGACGTTCAGAATCGTCTTAAAGGCGTTGCGCTGATCGGTCATGCGACGCTCATTGAAGCCCGTGTGGACGCGGCGCTGGCGGCCTTCGCCCGTGTGGCGCAAGAATCTCCGGCGGCGCACATGATGATGGGCGAGCAGGAGGAGATCAAACAGTTCTGGAACTATTATGCTGAGGACAGACGACGCCCGCGCCTCATGTTCCGCGAATTGTTGTTCGAGCAGCGATGGCCTGTCGAGGTGCGCACTCCCGTCGAGGCTCTGCGTCTCGCGACAAAGGATGATCTCAAGCTCGTCATCCCGGCACACGCTCAAATGGCTTTTGAACAGACCCGCGTCAATCCGCTGGCAACCGACCCGATAGGGTTCCGCATGCGCTGTGAGCGGCGCGTCGAGATGGGTCGAACATGGGTTTGGGTCGAGAATGACAGGCTCATCTTCAAAGCCGATATTGTGGCCGAGACCCCCGAAGCAGCCTATCTCGAAGGCATCTATGTTAATGCTGAAGAGCGGTCTAAAGGTTACGGCGTACGATGTATCTCTCAGCTCACGCGCACAGTGCTGGAACGCACGACCTCGGTTTGCCTGCTAGTCAACGAGCAAAATCGTCGGGCGCAAGGTATGTATAAAAAAGCAGGCTACAGGTTGCGTGCCTGCTACGACAGCATTTTCTCACAACGATAAATCCTTCAACCCTGGTATTGGTGGGTCAGTAATCGCCCCCGTCCTCATTGATAAACCTCGCGAGACTCTTGATCGAGTTTTATTGCCGGACGAGGAAAAAAAAACGGATGAGCATTCAACAGCTAAATCAAGTCGCCCACTCGGAAATCGCCGCGCAGCCTTTTTTCCCGGCCGGAGCCGCGGCCGACGCGTCGGCGCACGCCCCTCTCAATCCACCATCGAGGGCGATCCTTCAGACGCAACTCAACACGCTGCTCGAAGATGTTGACGATCAGATGGTGCGAGCGTTAATGCTGCGCATCTTTAACGATCTCGCCCGTCTGCTGGATTACCTGCGCCTCGCCGAGGCGGCACTCGAACAGGAATGCGCGCCGCATGAGAATCTCGCTTTCTTTACACTCATACACGAAGAGGCCGCCGCCTTACGCGAATTTATCGAGCAGAGAGCCCTCAGTGCAGAATGTATCAACGACCAATTGCGTGATGCTCTCGATGGAATAAGCTTTGCGCTCAGACACGAGATGCGCATGGTCTTCGAGCATGAGCTTGCTGGCATAAGCGGCACTGAATCTGATCGAACGGTACGCGGCCTGATTACTCACGCGCGCGGTCTGTTGAGCAATTGCTTTCAACAATCGCTTATTACCCTGGCACAGGTCTTCGATCCCGCAGTGACCGGCGTACAACTCTTTAACGACCTACCCGCCAGAGTGGAACAATCCATCGTACTGAGAAGAGATTTGTGGTCGCTCGTGCAGCTCGCACGCCGCGCAGAGGCCGGGGGCGATCTCGAAACAATCATTACGTTCATTCAGTATCTGGAGACTTTCCGTCACGGCAGCATGCATTTCCTGATGTACAAAGACTGGCAGGTCTATGAGCGTTTCGTAGATGAAGTGATGGCGACGGGCAGCGTCTCCGAACTCTCGCCCGTGCTTGATCGCTTCGCCTGTTATCTGGAAACCCTGTTCGGCCAGGTCAGAATGCGCGCCGTGCTCGCCAACCATCCCTTCAACGACTCCGACACAGAATATTAATTAGAATACTATCGAGCGGTGGGGTCGAGCGAATTGTCAGGTTCGCCGTTCACTTGCTCATCTCATCCATCGCGGATTGGACGCCACAACCTTTCCATAAATCGGGCAATCTCGCTGATGAGCCCCCGGCAGATACCCTGTGCTCATCAAGAATTCATTGACGATCTCTTTGCCCGTAAATAAGAAGTGTCGCTTAAACAACTTCACCCATTCTTCTTTAGTTAACGGGTGATGATGATTTAACCACTTCGCGAATGAACCATATTCGTGACGCAGGTCAACCAACCGGCGGGCATTCTCGATTGCAGCATTTACCTTCAGCCGATTGCGTATAATGCCTGCGTCATTGAGCAGACGATTTCTATCATCTTCATCGTATCCAGCCACCACATCAATATCGAATCCATCATACGCCTGACGAAAGTTCTGCCGCTTCTTCAGAATAGTTGACCAGGAAAGACCCGCTTGATTAATTTCCAGTATCAACCGCTCGAACAAAGCGGAATCATCGCTCAGAGGAAACCCATACTCCTGATCGTGATACGGTTTGTGTAAGGAATTCGTAATAGCGAAATCGCAATAAGAAGCCATAATTTATTGAGCTTAGTCTGGCTGCGCCTCGCGCCTGCCTGACGCTGGAATTCAGCCGCGCCGAGCGAGCAGCATTCAAGCAGATTCGCAGGACACCAAGATGAAAAAGATACTATCGAAGCGTCGGCCGGAATGACTGTTGGGGGGCGGGGAGAAACCATTTCAAGCCGTCGAAAAGGCGATAATAAAGCCAATCATGTTGACTGCGAAAAACAACGCGGTCTCACACACAAACAGCACGGCCGACTTTGATAGTGTTCTTAACCAGGACTCTTTATAGACCCTGCGGATGGCAAATATGAGATAGATAAAAGCTAAGGGATAAAAGAGGTCTAAAGCACGTGTTGATAATTTTAAGCCTATTACACCAGAGACGATAATTAGCAGCGCAAACAGACTTTTACAGAAGAAGTCAAATGAATAGAAGTAGAGAGAAAAAATAAGATGTTCGACGTAATATCTTTTCATCCCATAGTATAAGACGGTCAGAAAAAGTCCAGACACAAGAACACTGGCGAACCTCAACGCCGCCGAATATTTCTCAGCCTTTAGATGTATCTTTTCAACCAAGGCTTGAGGTTCAACGCCCTTCTTTTGGGCCATGGCAACTATTCGCGGTTGCCTGTAGGCGTCTCTGATACCACCGCCCCGGAATTCTAAAAGCGCTCCCCACGCGAAGAGAAAGTACAGCGCGCTGAATGTTAAGTACACTCTAATCGGGTTGATGTAGCGGCCTTTCCGGCCAGCCAGGTACTCTTCAGCCAGAAGACCCGGCCTGAACATCAAGCCTGAGAGGGTTTTGAGAATTTTATTTGAATCAAGATGGGTAAACTCATGAAGGATGTGACTAAAAAAGTGTTTGATGCCGAACTCATGACGATCAATTTTCTTCTGGCCGCAACGATGACAGTATTGACCATTTAAATCAGCGCCGCAATTCAGGCATAGTTCTGTTTGAGAAAATGGTTCAGTCGCCTCGATGGTTTCAAGTTGTGTAGCCACTCTCAGTCACCTTTATCAGTATGGGTGCAAAACTTTATCCCCGAAGTGATCTGAAATCAAGGGTTGCTCAATGCAGCCGCCCAACTATAAATCAGATAGATGCTCGTGGTGTTCTCATTTAGGGCGACTATGGTCTTAACTACCATTTTTTTGGTTAGGTGCAATTTCCCGCCCGCAAGTCTTTTAGCCTGTCCCGTTTCATATCGCAAACAAGCAAAGGCGACAACGATGGTCGCCTTTGCTTGTTTGTGATGATTGGTAAATGCGACGGCCTGGACCGAGATGCATTTATCAGGACTGTTTTATCTGCTTTCTCTTTTCGAGCGCCGCTCGCAGTTCGTCCATAGTCAGAGGGCGACCGTGAGCGCCGATGATCTTTTCGACATTCAGGCCGAGCTGCCGGATTTTCTCTGCCAGATGCACAGAGGCGTCGGATGCCGCCGGAATCGTTCCATCCTGATTGACCAGCACCAGATCAGCCTGAAAGAGAATCTTCTCCTTCGGGAGATAGGCGATGAGCATCTCGTTAACATGCGGGCTTGGGCCAATATCATACAGCTCTACGTTTTGGCGTTCGTCACTCCAGATGCGTTTTTTATCTGTCACCATTTCAAAGACCGGCTTCCGAGGATTGCGTGCGAGCGCATCCCGTGTGACGTTAAAGGGCGCGGACGCGAGCCTTTCAATTATTCCGCGGTTTCCGGCAGTGGTGACGATTGAGATGCCTTCGGCGATGTAGCCGCGCGCTCCTCCGGAGTGATCCGAATGATGGTGTGTCAGTACAGAATACTTGATCGGCTTTCCCGGCAGCGTCTCTTTGATCTTCTTCATCACAGTTTCAGTAGCATTGCCGTACGGGAAAGGCTCCGGCGCGTCAAAGACCATCACGTGATCCGTGAAGGCGACGAACATGACATTGTAGTTCGCCCCATTGACGCTTTGAATCAGGAAAACGTCGTTCGATAGTTTGTTGATCGCGTTGGCGGCCGCATGTGCGGGGGCTGCGGGCGCGGGCGGGGTCAAACGCTCGAACCCCGTCGCCGGCATTTCAAACACGCTCGCTTCGGGCCTGCCGTTGAACTTTACTTCCGTATATTTTGTCTCCTGCGCGACGCTGTTAGCGTTCATCAGGATACGACGGCCCGGCACTTTGAATTTCCCCTGATCGCTGTAGTCCGCGTAAATCTGTGCGACCAGCGAATCGCCGACCATGCCGTCCGTATAGATATACTCGTACTTGGTCAACAGATTCGTCTGAGCATCGAAATAGAGCGCCAGTTGACGACCGTCTGCGCGCACGTAAGTTATGACGTTCTGCTTCTTCCCCTGAAACTCGTCTTCGCCGAGCCAGCGTGTGGTCGCCACCGCGTCGTAGACTTCTAACAGGAAGAGATGCGGAAGGCGGCGCATCTGGTTGCGGAAATTGTTAATCGAAGGGTTGGCGACCGGCGTCATGGTCTTTGAGAGCAGATCGAAGTTGAATCCTTCGCTGCCCTTGATGTAAGTTTTGTTCCAGGCCTCTCCGCCCAGAAAACTATTTTTTATTTCGTTGAAGACACGCCCGTCCTTAATATCAATGGTTGTCGTCTCCTCCACAGGCGCATCGGCGAAAGGCGGATCGGGACTCAGGCTCTGGTCTACGAAGAAGTTTTTACCGGATTCTTTGAGCGTAAAATCCTGTATGGCACGCAGATTTTCAAGCCCGCCGAGCGCGGCGATCCCCATCTCCAATACCTGGCGCGCGCGCGTGTAGGATTTCTCCGATGCGGTCTGGCTCTTCCCCTGCGCGAAGACCAGGTTTGGCATTAGTGTGATTACCAGCATGAGACATTTGGCGATGATTCTTTGGTGATTCATGGAGCAGCCTTTCTCAGGTTTTGGTTTCCGGCGTGGGTGTTACAAGCAGCTCGCAATACCCACAAGATTGAACTTCGGAAAAGGAAACTTCTAAACTCAGAACTTCAGTTCGTTTGTACGACCATTATCATCGAAAGGATTTGCATCGGTGTAAAAGTTGTGTAAAAGAAGCAAACGAATTTTCGGATGCTGCGATCCCGTGCATATCCCTTTTTTTTTATCTCACCATTCATTGCAAGAGCACGGATTGAAGTGCGCGCCGTCTTGTGTCCGCTACGAAAATCACGGCCTTGCTGGTATGATTCGAACGTTCCCCAAATCATCAATCCCCTTTGCGCTGGTCTCCTTCTCACACAGGTACGAGGTGTTGATAACGATGCGTATTCTATCTTTTCGCCTGGCGGCGGCTCTCTTTTTAATACTGTTCAGTGTAGCCGTGCTCTCGAATTGGCCCAGCCGCGCGGCGGCGTCGAACGAAGCGGGCGGGGCGCAGCCTAATTTTTCCGATGATGGCTCTCTTCCCGGCTTTGATCTTGCGAGTCTGGATAAGAGCGTCGGTGCTTGCCAGGATTTTAATAAGTACGCCAATGGCGGATGGAAGGCGAATAACCCGATCCCGGCGGCTTACTCAAGATGGGGCCGATTCGAGCAGCTTAGTTCGCGGAATCTGGAAATCCTGCGCGGCATTCTGGAAGGATTGATAAAGCGGACTGATCTCGTCAAGGGCAGCAAAGAGGCGAAGCTCGCGGATTTTTATGCGAGCTGTATGGCAGAGACAGAGATAGAACGAGCCGGGCTGAGTCCTCTCGCGCCCGAACTAAAACGCATCGAGAAGATTAAGTCCCTCGCGGATATGGAGACGGAGGTGGCGCGACTACATCTTTCAAACGTTCGTGCCCTCTTCGGGTTCGGCGCGTCACAGGATTTTAAAAATTCACGTCAGGTAATCGCGTCCACCACGCAGGGCGGCCTCGGCTTGCCAGACCGAGACTACTATACCAAGGACGACGAACGATCAAAGAAGACGCGCGAAGAGTACGTCAAGCACATGACCAGGATGTTCGTGCTGGCTGGCGATACGCCGGAGAGCGCGGCTGCCGAAGCCTTGATAGTAATGAACATCGAGACGAGGCTGGCGGAAAACTCTCTGACGAGAGTGCAGCGCCGCGACCCGGCAGCTATCTATCACAAAATGACGATGCGGGAATTAAATCAGTTGACGCCGCATTTCAACTGGGCGCGCTATATGAAAGAGATCGGCCTCGGTAAGACGGACATGATCAACGTCGCCATGCCGGAGTTCCTGAAGGCCGCCGATAAGCTTCTGACCAGTATTCCGCTCTCTGACTGGAAGACATATCTTCGCTGGCACCTGCTCCATTCACGGGCAGCGAACCTCTCTTCAAAATTTGTCGAAGAGGATTTTAATTTTAATAAAAAATATCTGACGGGCGCGCAGGAGAATCTGCCGCGCTGGCGGCGCTGTGTGACGAGCACGGACGATGCGCTCGGCGAAGCGCTGGGCCAGGTTTATGTGGAGAAAACCTTTACGCCGCAGGCGAAAGAGCGCGCGCAGGAGATGGTCAAGAATCTGATCGCCGCGCTGCGCGGCAATCTGGCGACTCTCAGTTGGATGAGCCCTGAGACGCGCGTGCGTGCTACCGCCAAGCTTGATGCCTTCGCACGCAAGATCGGATTCCCGGACAAGTGGCGCGATTACGAGGCGCTACAGGTCAGTCGCAGCGCTTTTTATAATAACGCCGTGTTTGCCAAAGAGTTCGAATTCCGCCGCGACCTGGGCAAGATCGGCAAGACGCTTGATCGCTCCGAGTGGGGCATGACGCCGCCGACCGTCAACGCTTATTACAATGCTTCGATGAACGAGATCGTTTTTCCGGCGGGAATTCTTCAGCCTCCCTTTTACGATCCGCAGGCGGATGACGCCTTCAACTACGGCGGCATCGGTGCTGTCATCGGACACGAGATGACGCATGGATTCGACGACAAGGGCGCGCAGTTCGACATGGAAGGAAATCTGGTGAACTGGTGGACGCCCGAAGACCTGAAGAAATTCAAAGAGCGTACCGATTGCGTCGTCGCACAATTCGACGCCTTCGAAGTCGAGCCGGGCCTCAATCAAAACGGCAAGCTCGTCGTCGGCGAATCGGTCGCAGACCTCGGAGGCTTGACCGTCGCTTTTGCTGCTTACCAGAAATCTTTAGAAGGCAAACCGCGCGCGCTCACGATCAATGGATTTACGCCTGAGCAGAGATTTTTTCTCGGATGGGCGCAGGTCTGGGCGCAGAACATTCGCCCAGAGGCCGCGCGCTTGAGAACGGCGACGGATTCCCACCCGCTCGGTCAGTTTCGTATCAATGGCCCGCTCTCGAATATGCCCGCCTTTGCGCAGGCGTTCTCGTGCAAGACTGGCGACCCGATGGTTCGTCCACCCGATATGCGCTGCCAGATTTGGTAGGTCTTTTGTTGAAACGATGCGGAAGGGCGATCCACGTTGGGTCGCCCTTCCTTTTATTTTGAGGGACGAAGCTGACGGACAAGCGGAACTTTCGAGGAGTGTGAGAATAGTTCGAATGGCAACGGCGGCGGCGCGCTATGGCGATTTGGGTTTGCCGTTCCCTCCAGCGCTCTTTGGGGTATAGAGCATGACGGCGCGTGATTTCGGTCGCGAGAGGCCAAGGGATTTGGCAAAGCCACTTTCATTTTTGCCGGGTGTTGAATACGCGACGTATCTCTGTTGAGCGGGCGCGTTTTCCTTCGCTTTCGCCGGAGATAATTTTGCGGCGTATGTATCCGAGATGATCTTCTCAGCGGCTTTCATCACCAGCGGCTTGGAGAATAGATAGCCCTGACCATTCTCGCATTCCAGCTTGCGCAATTGCTCAAGTTGATCTTTAGTCTCGACGCCCTCGGCGACAACATCCATACCCAGATTTTTCGCCAGCATGACAATCGTTCGCACGATCTCCATATTTTCGTTGTTATCAACCATGCGGCTGACGAACGAGCGATCAATCTTGAGCGTATCAATCGGAAAGCGGTGCAGATAGCTCAAACTGGAATAGCCCGTGCCGAAATCATCTATGCTCAAGCGAATGCCAAGCTCCCGTAGTCTCCAAAGCAGCGCCGTGGTCGTCTCGATATTCTCCATCACCACGCTTTCTGTAATCTCCAGTTTCAAACCGCGCGGATCAATCCCGGTATCCTCCAGGACGGCCTTAACCTGCTCGACCAGATCAGGCTGTGCGAACTGTTTGCCCGAAAGATTGACGCTGACGGAGAGCGGCGGATCAGAGGGGAAGCGTTCGTGCCACTCGCGCATCTGTTGACAAGCCTTGCGCAGCACCCACTGGTCAATCTTGATGATCAGGCCCATCTCTTCCGCGACCGGAATAAAATTGGCCGGAGAGATCAACCCGCGCTGTGGATGTCGCCAGCGCACGAGGGCCTCGAATCCTTTGAGCTTGAAATCGCCCAGCGCCACGATGGGCTGATATGCGATATCGAACTCCTGATAGCCGATGGCGCGTCGAATGTCCGTCTCTAACTGCAATACGTCAATGGCACGCTCGTGCATCTCCTTATCGAAAACGACGTGGCGTGCCTTGCCTTGCGATTTGGCGCGGTACATCGCCGTATCCGCGTCGCGCAAAATATCTTCGGCATTCGTACAACCGGTTGAGCTGAGCGCAATCCCTATGCTCACGGTCGTAAACACTTCGCGCTTGTTGATGCTGAAGGGGACGGCCAGCTCCTTTTGGATTCGGTCGGCAATCTGGACGGCTTCGTCCTCGCCGTGCAAATCTTCCAGCAGAACGGTGAACTCGTCGCCGCCGATCCGCGCCACAGTATCGCCGGGTCGCAGGTGCTGTTCCAGCCGACCGGCAATTCCGACGAGCAATTGATCGCCCACGATATGGCCCAGGCTGTCGTTGATCACCTTGAAGCGGTCTAAATCAAGGAAGAGAACCGCAAACATACAGTCGGTGCGGCGCTGTGCGCGCGCCACCGTGAGCTTTAAGTGATCCATGAATAATGCTCTGTTGGGAAGACCCGTGAGCGTATCGTGAAATACATCATGGAGCAATCTCTGCTCGGCCTTTTTACGATCCGTAATATCCTGTATCTGAAAAATCAGGTGGGCCGAACCATTATGCTCGTCATGCCCCAGCGATGCGCTCCAGTGAACCCAGACCGGATGCCCTTCCTTGTGTATATAACGCTTCTCCATCTGGTAAGTGGGCATGACGCCCTTGAGCAAGCGCTTGATGTTAGCCTGAGCGTTTTCTCGATCCTCCGGATGTGTGATGGCCTGAAAATCAGTTGTCAGCAGTTCAGCTTCGGAATAGCCCAGCAGTTGACATAGGGAATGATTGACCTGAAGCCAGCGCCCTTTTTTCGAAACGAGCGCCATTCCAATCGCCGCATAGTCGAAGGCGCTGCGAAAGCGCTCCTCGCTATTCCTGGAAGGCTGCAATGATTGCCCGTCCTGTTGGCTCAATAACCTGCCGTTTTTGAACGACCAATAGATTAGGTAGCTGATAACGAGAATCGTGATAAAGGCGACCGCCGGAAAGTAGCCGACCAGGTGGACGAGTTTTGCGGCCAGACCGGCAGCCGCTCCACCGGCCAGATAGACAACGAAAGCCCATAAAAATCTTCTGCCACGGCTACGGCGCATCGCTTCGGGCTGAGAAGCCATCGGTGCGTCACTGAGCGGAACGAAGAGAGAAACGAATGCCGCCTGCACAACCGCCATCAGGCAGATCGCGGCGAGCAAGGGAGTAGTATGATTGCTTCGCGCCAGGTCAACGATTGGCCCAAAGCTAAAGCGCAGCGCCCAGGCCGTAATCGTTACCGAGACGACCAGCAAAGACATATACAAAAGGCGCTGGCCCGCGCGCCTGTGACTGTATAGAGCGACACAGAGAAAGGCTATGGCAGACAGAAAGATCGTCGCCTCTGCATCGAAGAGCAAGAGCGACAGAAAGACAAACGCATCGGAGGCTGAAATGCCAACGCCGCCCTGCGGAATCTCTAACATCAGGCGCGACCCCACGCCGATGGTTAAGAGAATAAAGAGTAGAAAAGGGAGGTCTAATCGCGCGGCAGGCAGAGTTTGGACGGACAACAGTAGAAGCCCTAAGGCAAACCCTGCGACCAACCACACGTAAGATCTGGTGAAATCTTGCTGGTTTGTGGATTCCATAACGATGCAAAGACGAATTGCCGGCTGAGCCGAATCATGAGTACCCATCCGCGAGGTTGAGCACAGGCGATGCTCTTAGTGAAGGGCAATTTGGGCTTTCATACACGCGGGATACGTTCAAATACTCCTCAAACGAAAATCGGGTGCATCCCTTTTAATTAAACAGGTAATTGAACTTGCCCGGTGGAGACGTGATTTAAAACTGATCAGGATGCTGGAACTGCACTAACCTTTCGTAGCGTTCTGGAAGGGCAAATAAAAACAGCCTGGTTAAAACTGGCGGCTGTCGCTGATCTAAATGTATTAGGTTTAACCGGTTTTAGCAAGCTTTTTTTTCAAAACGCTCGGTTTTCCGGGGATTTCGGGCTCCATACTTTTCCGGGCAATCCACAACCGGCGGGTGAATTTTCCAGCGAGCGCATCTCTCAATGCCGGCGAGCGCAAGAGGCGGCTCGAAATTATTTCTTGCCTGCTCCTAAGTATCCGGTTAGAATCGGTTAATGAGGTGGCCCGCAAGCCAAGTCGCCACCTCATTTTGATTTTCTTTCCCGCTGGTAGTTCAAAGAGCAATCTCGCCTCTTTCAAATCTTCTACAGCATTCCAATCATTACAGCTCTCGCCTTTACCGACTTAATGCGATCAACAAAATCTCACAACCCACTGGCCGCTTCCGATGAGAAAGGGATAGGAATAACGTTTATGAATTTAGGGGAAAACTCGCCGCACGAGATAGAGCACGAGGAGCAGGAGAGCCCTCTACAGACGCTGAACCTTTTAGAGGACATAGAAGAGGATGTGCAGATGCCAGACCCTGCGGCCTTGGCGTCGAGAAACAACTATCGAACACACTCGGGCATGAGAGTATTGCGGACTTCGCCGATCATCCTCGTCTTCTGTGGAATCGTTTTCGCCTCTTTAATTTTCCTTCTGGATTTAAAAGCGCAGACGGATACGCATGTTGAGCAGACCAACGCGAGCCCGGCGGTATCGAATAGCCCGGCGAAAAATCAGACGACCGCCGTCAGCGTTCGTGAAGAGCAGGTTCAGGCAAACGTGCCCGTCGCAACGCCCCAGCCATCCTCTACACCCGCAGCCCTAACGCCCGCGCCGGCACCGTCTCCAACTCCCGACAGCCAAAATAAGGCTGAAGAATTAGCCGGGCAGCACTCAGCGCCCGCACCGGTCACGCCCGTTAGTAGCGATGTGGAAACTTCCGGCGTCGAGGCGACTAGCGCCAGCACCTCTGCGGATCAAGGCAATTACACTCTTCAGGTCGGATCATTCAACGATCTGGCAGAGGCGAGCGAGCGTGTCGGCAAGCTCGGTTTACTCGGAATCAAGGCGTATGTGGCGAGAGTAGAAATCCCAAGGCGCGGCACATGGTATCGAGTGCAAACGGGAAGTTTCGCCAGCCGTGAAGAGGCTGCTCGTTATGGCACGCAGTTACGTAACAAAGGGAGTGTGCCGGACTTTATTATCGCCGAACGCCGGGCGACATAGACGCAGCAATCGTTTTGAAGGCCGTCTAATTTCCGCCTTTGACTGCGTCAAACAATTTGTAGCGTCGAAGGAGTTCATCGAATCTGGGATCGGCCTTAAGAGTATTCATTTCGGCGTCGTACCGCAGGCTGCCGACATCCACAGCTTTCGCTTCCAGACCCTTCTCCAGCCATTCAAAGGCGCGATCTTTATCGTTAAAGCCCGCGTAGATGATCGCTATTCCATAAAGTGCGCGCTTATCCTGATTGGCGAGCACCTGTAATTTCAATAACATCTTCTCGGCTTCGGGCTTTCGTCCCGCCATCGCATAGGCATGCCCAAGCGATGCCAATGGAACCCAGCTTGAGCTATTCACTTCTCGCGCTTTCTGATACTCCACGATAGCTTGATCGTACATTCCCTTTCCCTGGTAGGCATCGCCCAGATTGACGAGATTGATAAAGCTGATTGGATCCAACTCAAGCGCCTGCTTGCTGTACTTTATAGATTCATCATACTGGCGCGTGAAGAGAAGCGCGCCCGCTAAAGCGCCGTTGGTGGTCGGGGAAAGCGGATCAAGCTCCTGTGCTCGCCTCATCTTTATCAACGCTTCATTCATTTGCCCCGTATAAAATAGAAGCCATCCATAGCGCAGGTGCGCCATCGCGTAGTTCGGGTTCAGCTCGATGGCGCGCCTGTGTTCCCGTTCGGCAGCCGCTCCATCGCCACCGTAATTCGATAGGATCGTCGCCATCACTGTATGAGCTTCGCCCACCGTCTCATCCAGTTCGATGGCCCTCCTGGCCAACGCCATTGCTTTCTCGGATAGCTCCTTTGACGACCCCATGTTGTTAAATCCGTAATAGGTGCTCAGGTAGTAAGAATCAGCCAGCATGGCGTAGGCGAGCGCGTAGTTACCGTCCTTTTCAATAGCTTGCTGGAAATAACCGATGGCTTTTTCCATTCCCTCTTTCGTTCTCTTGTTATAAAAATAGAGCCCCATCACAAAAGCCTGATAAGCATCCTGATTCTCCGTATGACGTTTGGCCCGTTGGGCGCGCTCGCCTCCCGTGATACGCAACGCCAGCGCCTGAGCCACTCGCTCTGAGATGGAATCCTGGACGGCGAAGATATTGGTGAACTGTTCATCGAACTTATCAGACCAGATGGGTTTGCCGCCGCTGATGCTAATCAGTTGCACGGTCACACGGACGCGGTCGCCAGAACGCTGCACCGTTCCGTCCAGCACGGCATCCACCCCCAGAGCTTTACCCAGGGACTGCGGATCGTTCTCGCGCCCGGTATATTTAATGACAGTGCTGGTGGGTAAGACTGGAAGGCTTTGAAAATTGCTGAGCCTGATGATGATCGCGTCGGCCATCCCCAACCCGAGCAGTTCGTTTCCGCTCTCAGCATCAAGCGGCTTGAAGGGAAGCACGGCGATGGATTTAATCGTCAGATCAGCGGCGCTCTGTTTTGCCGTCCTTGATCTCCATACATAAATGAGCGCGCCTACGCAGACTAATATAAGCACCCCTGCGAAAAGGTAACGCCTTCGATCCCTGTGGCTGGCAGCGGCGGGGATCGTTGTCACGACCAGTGCTTCAGGTTGAGCCTTCTCCTGAAGCGCGCTCTCCGGCAGGCTCTCTACTTCGTACTCCTCTTCTTCGATCAGGATTTGCGCTCGGGTATGTTGCTCAAGCACCACGTCCCTGCCATTTAATTCCCGCTCTTTTACATCTGCGACAAAGCGATAGCCGCGCTTGGGCACGGTTTCGATGTAGAGGTCTCCATTGCCGTTCTTTCCCTGCCCCAGAGCTTTGCGTAATGTAAAAATGTTCTGGGCGAGGGTCGCTTCTTCTACAAAGGTATCGGGCCAAACCTCCTTGAGCATCTCGTCCTTTTCCACCATATGGCCGCCCCGCCTGACCAGCACGAGCAGGATGTCGAAAGCCTTTGGTGTCAGAGAAATGGGCTGGCCTTTGCGCAGCAGGTGGCGCTCCGTTTCGTCCAACAGGAACTCACCGAATTCGTATGCGTGTTTTGCCTGCATCTTCTTGCCCGGTTTGAAGTCCTTCTTTAAAGCCTCTTTAAAGAAACTTTCAGAACTTTTTACGACTCATTTGAGAGCGGTTTAAAGACATGTCACCCCCTCTGCCGTTAAAGTCGGCGACGAGATGAGAGGGCGCTGATGGCGTTTGGATGTCGTTAGGGAGATATGAGATGCCGGAGGCACTTCTCATCTCATCTTAAATTTTACCGGCGGCGATGGCAAATGCTCAGGAGGGATTCGCCGCCTGAGGCTGTTGGCGGATTATCCGCCAAGACGGAAGGGAGCAGGAGGAGCGGCGAGATGTTGAAGAGGAGAACCAGAATCATTGTCGAGACCCAAGGCGTCTGGATCATACGTCGACCGGGCGGCCCGTTTAGCGCCTGGTGCGGGTCATGCGACGCAGAAGTCAGGATGATCACGCCTGACGAGGCCGCGACCATCCTTTGCTGTAGCACGCGCACCATCTACTCATGGGTAGAGGCCGCGAAAATTCACTTCCATGAGCGGCCTGAAGGGTCTTTGTTGATCTGTCTCGATTCGCTGCCGACGGACGAGGTTTTTCTGACGAGTTGAGAATCCTTCATCCACGTAAGGCGGAGAAGCCCTGAGCGCGTCCCACTAAAAACTCAGGTAAGGCATTGGCTTGAAAGATTTATATGAGGCAAAAAAAGATGAAAGAGCTTGGAGTTCTGCACCGGCTGGTGACGGCCAGCACGAGCGGCGAAACAGTCGTCAATGATCGCATAGAGGCAATCAAACAGCTATCGCTCACGCTCTCGACAGCAATGGACGCCATCAGAACGCTGGATTTTCTCGGCATTGACCAGCCGGTGGACGTTGAAAGCGGTATTGACTTCTATGATGAGGTAAGTCGCTTCGAGATATTCCTGATCCTGCGTGCGCTCAAGCATACAGGTGGATGCCAGAGCCGTGCGGCCAGGCTGCTAGGGCTGAGGCCAACCACTCTCAATTCCAAAATCAAGTCTTATAACATCAACTGGCGGGCTCTCGTTCAGAGCACATATCAGATTGGCGGCTAAACTTTCCGGTTGCGCTCGGGTGATGCTCCCGGCATCTGCCGGGAAATATGGCATAGACTGAACAAAAGCGTTCCGGAAGGAGCGGGTAATATGCAAAACAGAAATACTATTGAGCGTGAAAGACTACGCTTACTGAAAACCCCGGAGGCTAAAAGCTCGCACGCTGAATCGGCATCCACGAGCAGGCTTGAAGCCCTCAAGGTGCTGGCCATGGCTTTATTAAGTGAGATTGAGGCTTTAGGGCAAGTTGCTTCTCATGGCCTTAAGCCGACTATCAATCTTTCCGATGAAGTGCGCCGCTTCGAGACCGACCTGATCCGTGGCGCGCTCAGGCAAACGGGCGGACGCCAGCGACGCGCAGCCCGTTTGCTGGGGATGAAAGTCCCGACACTCCATGCCAAGATGAAGCGCTATCAGATCAACCCGGATGAATTTCTACGCACCTCACCGGACATGCGTCTAAGAAATGATGAAGTGCATGTAGGGTAAATAGCAGAGCAAAAAAAATCCCATATAACTCGCCGGGTTGACCGTCCGGAATAAATCTTCCAGAACCTACACCCTCATTGTCGCTCGACAATCAAATTCATCAGGATTCTGCAACTCATTAACACCCGGCTTTAGCCAATCACGAAAGAAAGAGCCCTCACCCTCTCTCGTCCATTCCATTCAATCGAAGTCGGAGCGAAGGCTTTGCCTAGACAACAACGCGGCACACAGTTATGATAGCGCCCGCTGCTATCTATAAACGGACAGTTCCTTTTGTCCCGCAAAGCGCACCCGGGGAAGGTCAGCCGAACAAAACTTGATTTAAACCTTAGGTCAACACGGCGGGGGAATAACGCCGGCGCTCTTCATTGAATTGGTAAAGAATGAGCGCGCCGCCAACTGTTGATGCGCGACTTCTATTGATGAAGATTCGATGAGCCCTCACGCGGCGACCAGGGGCTTTGTGAATAAAGAAGCAGTCGGCCAGACCTTCTGAGTGGCGAAAATTCTAAACACAACCAACCGGAGAGCCTTATGAAACGTTGCCCAATGTGCGACCGCACCTATGATGATTCACAGACCTTTTGCGTCAATGATGGAGCGACGCTGACGAGCGATGCTGCCCCGTCTTATGATCCGTTGAAGACGATTGTGTCCACACCTCCGCCGCAATCGCAGAGCGCCCCGCTCCAGCCGCCGGGTTACGGGTCCGGCAATCTGCCGGGAGGCCACTCGCCCGGAGCATGGCAGCAGCCGTCGGCGCCGCTACAGCAACCGCAGGGTGGTTCCGCTTGGGGAGCGAATTTGCCGCCCGCCTCAGCCACGCCCTTCGGAGCGCAGGGACAACAGAATGGCCTGGCACTGGGCTCTTTGATCTGCGGCGTGCTGAGCCTTGTTTGCCTTGGGCCACTGACGGCGATTCCCGCCCTCGTGCTTGGTTTTATGCAGTTGCAAAAAATAAAGACCGATCCCGCACATTACGGCGGCAAGGGGATGGCTATCGCCGGCATGGCTCTTGGCGGGCTTAGTTTATTGTTCCTCATCCTCTGGCTAGCATTCTTCATCATCTCGATCATAGCTCGTTAGAGGACGCTTTTCGGCGCGTAGATATACCGCAAGGAGGGCGGGCGAAGTAACGGTTAATTCAGATCGTCAATCTGTAGACCGATTGGCTGTGCGCCCGCTCCCTTCACTCCGTCTATGACACGCACAACCGCGCCGTACTTGATGGAGCGCGGAGCTTTGATGAAGACCGTTTTGACGACCCGCTCCTCCTCCGGCAAACCCATCAGGCTTATGACATCATTCCTGTACGTGCCCGCATCCCTGCGCTCTTGAAAGAGTTTGATGAGCGCTTGGCTGAGCTTACTCGTGTCATCAACCGAGCCTAAATCATTGCTCAATCCATTGAGCTTTAAACGCAAATCCTTATCTATCGTCACGATAAGCGTCCGCGGGTCAGGGGGTGCCGGAATATCAGGGGGTGCATCTGGGATCATCGCCTTGAAGCGGCTGGGCTTTTGCGGCGTCACCACCATAAAAATAATCAAGAGTACAAGCAGCACATCAATCAACGGCGTCACGTTGATGTAGGGCGATCTCTTCTGCTCGTGCGCTCTGTCATGTCCGGACATAACTGCGTCACTCCTTTCGGCCTTAACCTTGCGAAGCCTCCCGTGGTAACGCGCATGGCTTATCACCAACGCTCCAACTTCCGCGCGTCAATGCGGCGTGCAATCCCTTAGACAACATGCTCAACAAAAATGTTCCCGTCCCCCTTGAAGTCACCGGTGCGGCTTCGTTGCGCATGAGTTGTCGGACACGTTTTTGCAGGAGTCGTGGCAATTTGCGTTTCATCAAGTTAATATAAGAGCATCCTGTTTCCAGCAAACGCGAAGGCCAGGGGTCTTGTTCAATCTGAGAGGTTGCGGGTAGACGATGGCGGATCAGTGTAAAGAGTGCGGCGCGGAGCTGCTGCCGAGGCAGCGGTTTTGCCGCCAGTGCGGCATTCCTGTCGCGCGCCCCTTTCCCAAAGATATTTTACCGCAACCATCACAGCCCGAAACAGAGGGGAGCGCTTCGACGCTAACTACGCCGCTTGCTTCGAGCCCTGTCACTGATAAGGTTTCTCTACAGCCGACCGCTTACTCGTCTCCTCAGTCGCAAGGCGCGGGCGTGCCCCCTGCCTCAACCTCGCCGAAGAGGTCTTTGCGGCGGCGCTTTCTTCCGCTCCTTCTGGTCGGCCTCATAGGCGGTCTCCTGGCGGGATTACTATTGGCGTGGATGTTACGCCGTTCAGGGACGCAAAGTGTCGGCCCAACGACCGGGCATGTCAAAGTGGTTAACAATCATACCGACCAGGCGGTGATGAGTGAGGATGGGGCGCGCGTCAGTGATAACAAAACCGTTATTACCGGAAGCTATCCGCTCGGCGACGATGCGACGGTCTCGCTGACGAATATCACCGGCAACATCACAATCGAAGGCTGGGATCAGCCACAGGCCGAAGTGAGAGTTACAAAAGAGGGCGGATCGGAGCAGGATCGTCAGGCCGTGCAGATCAAACTAGACAGCAGTAAAGACCTGCTCTCGCTCGAAACTTCCCCGACCCGCAGCGGCCCCGTCGAAACCCACTACGAGATTAAGCTGCCCAGCCATGTGCGCGCAGTCGAGATTAAATCCGCAGACTCTGCCGTCAAGCTGTCGCAGATGACGGGCGCAATCACCATCAGCGTTCAGGGCTCATCCATAGAGCTGAAGGACATAAGCGGCGCTGCCAGCACCAAGATCGTCAAAGGCGAGACGAAGGTCACGCTAAACAAGAGCCCCGGCGAGCCACAGGAGCTATCGAGCATCAGCGGCGACATTGAGCTGCGTTTAGACGGAGACATCAATGCCGACATCGTGGCCGAGACGATAGACGGGGAGATCAAAGCGGATGATGATCTAGAGATGAAAACAGAAAAGCGGACGATGGGCCAATCCGCCACCGTTCGGATTGGTCGCGGCGGCGTCGCCCTCCGTATCAAGACCATCAACGGAGACATACGAATCAAGAAGTAATCATGGCCGGACGAAACCTGACAACTCATTAGAGCAGACAAAGAGCCATTGACACCGCACATTCCCCACTCATATCTGAGCTTCGCCTATCAGCTAATGAGACCGCCTCGTTGGCCTCCCAACATTGCACCTGAAAAGGGCATATAATCCCGAACAGATGAGGAAATCTCTTAGCACATCTACAGACATACAGGGATTAAATGTGCTAAAAGGCGTGTTATAACACGCCTTTTAGCGAGTCTATTACTTAGTTGGGCGGCTATTGGCTGAACCGGACGCGCAAATAGACAAACCGCTCGGTTAAAGCGTTCGTTTTTCTAAAGCAGGAGAACAATCATGCCAACCGAGGTAACCACATCAGTTGAACAAGTCGGTGGGAATGTTGACGGTAATTTCGCATTGCGCATTCTAAATCATCCGGAGGGTGGTTGGATGACACCTAAATTCCTCTGGCTGCTATTGATGATCGTGACTATCGCATCGACCAGCAGCGCGCAGCCAACTTCTGGTCAACGATCCAAACCTACGATCAATAGACCGGGAGTCGTCGCGGAGGCGGATACACGCCAGACCATTTTACAGAAATGCGCCGAGGTTGATCCTGATGCCTCATTTCTCATCCCCAAGACTGAACAATTCGGTAGTGGTCGGATAGAAGCAAGCGGCTCGGGAGCGTATGCCTACAAACCAGCAGGTGATTGTCGGTATTGGGTGGTTGATTTCCTGATGAATAGATCCTCCCACACTTGGGTAAGCGAAACCGGCCAGACTTTGAGGGGAACTGTTAACTTCCATGGCGCTGCATTCGATCTTCCCAGCTCAGAAAACGCTAATGCAACAACACCAATTGTGGAAGAGGACTGCAAGCGCTTGGAATTAGACGTAATCATTTATCGGAAAGATCCGAATGAAAACACATTCAAGATGATCAAGAGCGGCAGGGAGCGATTTTCCTGGGACAACACCAGTAAAAGATGCAACCTGCAAGGGTTGATGGCAACACATTCCGAACGCGCTCCGACGGCCAACATGCTCAAGATCAGGATTGCTGTGCGCGTAAAGCTACGCGGGAGCTGGCAACAGGCTGCGGGATACGCGATCCCGGCACCGCCTAATTAGAGTGTGGTGCAAGAGACGTGCCACCCCATAAGTCGCGCCAGCCGGTCTCAACTTCTGTTCTGGTCGAATAGTCGGCTCATTATGGTGTCCAATGAACCGACCGTAGCTTTGTTCCTATTGCTTGTTGGGCGGCTATCGTTAAGCACAGGTGCAAAACGTTACGCCGTCCCAAAACTCGCCACCGCAGATTTAGCAATCGTAATGCGTGAAATGGTATTCTTCGCGCGCAAGCTGTCGTGCTTCCTCATGGGGGCAGATATTCGTAACCAAGAAGCTCGTAGTAATCAACCGCGCCGCCCGTCAGGTCATTGGACGCGAGCGGCGATAGCGTGCTTGTCATGATGTTTTGTCCCTTCATGATTGCGTGTGTTCGCGCCGCCGCGTCAATTCCAGCGTCAGGCGCCAATTGAGGTTTCTTTTAAGGTATGAATCTAGTCAGCCGAAACGGATCACGTGTTGTTGTCAGGCAATTACCCTTTCTACTGCTGTTCGTCACGGCAATCTTTGGCCTTCTCCCTCTAGTCTCCTCTTTGTTTCTCATCTTGGGAGGGATTGATGCCGACGGCAAAATATTCGGCTTGTTCTTTGGCCTCTTCATGCTGTGGCTTTTCTTAGAATTCGTCGCCACGCGAGAACGCATTGAAATTGACCTCGACGGGAAGGTGATGACAAGAAGCGTGAGCGGCGTATTTAGAAAGAAGAAACAGGTAATAGATTTGAGTGACATCAAAGCAATCGTATTGGAGATCAAGCGGGAGGTAAGGGGGAAAAGGCGTCAATATTTATACATGTATGGGACGAACAGACATCTACTAAACAGCCCCTCAAAGGTGTACATTAATCACGGTAAACTGGGAAGAGTGCTGAGCGAGGTGACACAGATACCCTATCAAGAGCAGGATTATGGCTTCCATATTTGAAGCGGATGGGGACGCCTAACAAGTCGCCGAACCTGACTTTTTAATCACTCCGCTCTTAAAAAGCAGAGGGTTAACCACGGCATTAGATTTCCTCCTCTATGTGAGGGCAAGCTATGAATAGAATCGAGTGGTTAAAGTGGGTGATTAGATACGGTAATCCAAAAACGCGCTCACAAAATCTCAAGCGTTTCTTTGCGTTTGAGGCATATGGTTTAGGCTGTCGCTTGAGCAGTCACAAAATTACACATTGGCTTGAGGAGAAATCCCTACCTGCCGGAAAGTATCTTTTGGTGAGGAAGCCTGTCCCGTTTGGAGTTAAATTGCTCGACATAGTATTTTCTTTCGGGAAAGAAACGCATTCGGAGCATGTGCCCTATACACCTCTAATCGCAGAAGAAATGAGAAAGGCTGGTAAACCTGTAGAGGTCGTAGAGATTTCTTATAAGTTGGGCTTTGATAGTGGTAGTTAGCAATTCGATCAAAGGCATAGATGTAATCGGCAGGCGTAATCTAACAACTCATTGAACCGGAGCGCGAATTGAATTGCTTTCATCATCTTTTGCTGCCGTTATAGTTTAACGCATTATGCTGCGCCCGGTTGATTCGGGCGTTAGACGCTTGTTGCATGGTTGTCTGCCCCAGTCATCCAGGCACTTCCGTTACCGCTCTGGCAGGAAATATTTCATAATCAAGCTCAAGGAATTTGATACCGTAGTGCGAGATCTCGTGCCGCGCAAGAACACTGGCGTTTGCAGTCGTGACCGCGACGTTGAATGGAGCATTCTTTTTATCAGCCGCCCAGACGGTGATCGTCTCGTTGATTGGGAGGCGAACCGGCAGCAGACGATTGGCGAAGTAAACGCCCTGATCGCCTCCGGCGTGTACGCGGGGCAGTGTGGAGAGAACAACGCCGCGCGCCGCTTCCGTTTCTTCTTCCAGAGAGTTCATGTGAAGAATGCTTGAGATGTTTCCACCGGGATATGGAAAGGCGATGTTCATATATGTATTGCCCCGCGCTCGATGCTGCGCGTAGGCGGCGACATACATGGCCTTCTCTGTCCCCTCGTATGTTCTCACCCAGGCGCGGACACCAATACGTCCGTCAATCGAATCCTTGATCGGCAGAATGCGGCTCTCAATTCGATCCTCTGTATGTTCCGCGGCCACGGGCAAGCGCATCTGGCCGACCAACGCTCCGAGCCATTGAGCGATTCGTCCTCCGAGACGAAAGCCGCGCCTCCAACGCGGTCTGACCAGCAGGCCGTACCGATCCGTCTGCTCATAGAAGGCTCGCACGTCTTGATGAATCTTACCCGGATCAAAGTCGGCCCGGCGATACGCTTCCAGATCGTCAACCAGCCCGCGTGGCTTCGATTTGGAATTCGAGATAGCGTTGTGACGCTGAAAAAATTCCGGGCCAATATACCCGCGACCCGAAAGACGGCTGAAGGGCAGGCCCGGCGGAAGGGAGCGCGCTGTAGGGCGAATAAAGGACCAGGCGATGAGGCCGCAGAGAGAGAAGCCCAGAGCGTTGGCGACGCCATGAAACATCGCCATTTGCGGAATACTGAGAATCAAACTGCCCGCGACGATGCTATAAGCATAGAGACAGGCGAGCAACATCGCGACTGAGGACGAGGCGGAAGAGACCGCCAGCATGATCCGTGCCCCGACGCGCGATGGCAGGTGTGGCAAAACCCGGGTGATAACCAGGGCCGCCAGCAACCATAGGCCCACAGTGATAAAGACTGCGCCCACCAAGGCCAGCGCCGGAGAGAGGGTAATTCCGGCTGCCACCATCGGCGTCCCCATAATGATGGCGATGCAGATTATCCGTAACAGGCGTCTCGCGCTTGCGTCCGCGTCGCTGAAGGTGCGACCCGCCAACCCTATGAGGAGCGGCGCAGCGAAGCCCGCGTAGTGAAAATGTATGGCCGTGAGCAGCACGATGGTGTCGCCGAAGCCGAGCGGCTGCAAACCGTATCTTGAAAGGACAAACCAACCGCCCCCGACCGCCAGATAAATCAATCCCGCATCAATCGCGACCTCTTCGGCACGCGTTGCACCTCTCGGCAGAAAGCGGACAAGCCCAAACAAAGCGATCAGCACCGTCGTGATCAGCCACGCGCAAGCCAATACCGCAGCCGCAAACCCCTGCTCAAAAAGATACGAGCAGATGACCATGGCCGCACCAAAGGGCTGCGTAATTATCGCCAGACGATAGAATATGGAATGCCGATTATCGCGATCAGGAGTCGCGACCAGCGACAACCCGAGCGGAACAATAACGAGCGCGCCAAGCAGAAAAAGCCCCTTGATGATACGCAGATCAAATGGCTCGCGAGACCGCGTCAGTAGTAGCAGCGCGAGCCACACAAGCGCACCCGCCACCGCGCTTGCCTGTGGAAGGCGCGGCCCCGTCCAGCGCGCAGATTGTCTTGGCAGATCATGAAGGGTTCGCTGTCGCATGAATTCAAGGGTCTGTCTAATCAACACACTCTTACAGCCCGTTGCTCTCGCGTCAATGATGGATCATGCTACATCATAACGACCAGCTTATTGTATGATCGCTTTACTCAATCCTTTACTGACAGCGAGAATTTTATGATGAATCGCGCCAGCCTTTTTCTCTCGTCAATCTTGATGGTATTGACGTTGGCGGTCGGGCCAGTCGCTTCGCTCGACCGGCAGGCAAAAGTTGTCGCATCCCTTGCCGCTTCTCGTGATCCTGTGCGCGCGCGGCATGGGATGGTGGCGACCACCAATCGCATCGCGACAGAGATCGGAGTTGATGTCTTGAAGCGCGGCGGGAATGCAGTTGATGCAGCGATTGCGGTGGCGTTCGCGCTCGCCGCTGTCTTCCCCGTGGACGGAAATCTGGGCGGCGGCGGATTTATGTTGGTACGCCTGAGGGACGGGCGCACCACTGCCATTGATTATCGCGAGACGGCACCGTTAGCGGCAACGCGCGATATCTATCTCGATCCCAAAGGAGATTTGATTCGCGGCGAAGGCTCGTCCACGGTCGGCTATCGCGCAGCGGGTGTGCCTGGCACTGTGGCCGGGATGGAACTGGCGCTGAAGAGATACGGGTCGGGTAAACTGACATGGGCTCAGTTGATCGAGCCCGCCCGCAGTCTGGCGGCGCGCGGCTTTCCAGTCAGTCACCTGCTTGAGCGCTCGCTTCGCACCAACACGAAGCTCGCCCAATATCCTGAGAGTCGCCGCATCTTCCAGAATAATGGAGAGTTTTATGCGGAGGGAGAGATTTTACGCCAGCCCGAGCTGGCGGCTACCTTCAGGCGCATGCAGCGGCGCGGGCCGCGCGAGTTTTATGAGGGTAAAACAGCGCGTCTTATCGCTGACGATATGAAAAGAAACGAGGGCTTGATCACGCTCGAAGACATGCGCGGCTACAAAGCTAAGGAGCGCACGCCGCTACGTGGGACTTATCGCGGCTACGAAATTATCTCGATGCCGCCTCCATCATCGGGCGGAACGGTCTTGATCGAGATGCTCAACATGCTCGAAGGAGACGACCTGCGGAAGCTGGGGTGGAATTCCTCGCAGAGTTTACATCTCTTAACAGAGGTCATGCGGCGCGCCTTCGCGGATCGCGCAGAGTACATGGGAGATACGGATTTCGTCCGCGTCCCCGTCCGAGGTTTGATTGATAAAGGCTATGCGGCAACGCGGCGCGGCACGATCAATATGGAGCGCGCTTCCAAGAGCGTGGAGATAAGCGGCGGACGCCCCATTGGCGATGAACCCTCGGAGACGACCCACTTCACTGTCATAGACCGCGACGGCAACGTGGTCGCCAATACATACACGCTCAACGACGATTACGGTTCGGGCGTCACGGCCAGCGGTACGGGCGTGCTGCTCAATAATGAGATGGACGATTTTACGTCTAAGGTGGGCGTGCCCAACGAGTACGGGCTGATTCAAAGCGCGCGCAATTCTATCGCGCCCGGCAAGCGGCCGCTCTCAGCGATGACACCGACCATCGTCCTGCGTAAAGACAAACAATTGTGGTTTGCCCTCGGCTCGCCCGGCGGGCCGCGTATCATCAATGCCGTATTTCAGGTGATACTCAACGTCATAGACTTTGATATGAACCTTCAACAGGCGATAGATGCGCCGCGCATTCATCACCAGTGGCTGCCCGACGAGATTTACTACGAGCCTTACGGATTATCCATTGATACCGAGCGAGCGCTTGCGTCCCTGGGCCACCGGCTCACGCTGCGACCGGAATACAAAGGGCCGACCCGACAGGCTTTTATGGGCGACGTGGAGGGCGTGATGGTTGAAGAGAAGACGGGGGCGCGACTGGGCGCGAGCGATCCCCGCCGCAGCGACGGACTGCCCGCCGGTCATTAATCAACAAAGCATTTCCCTGCCTAATCTTCGGACATTCCGGTTACAGTTCTCGCCATTTTCCTACACTGTCATAAATACCTATTGACAGAACATATGTTAGTTAATAATATATCGCTATGCCATATAAGACGACACAGATGTTCGACCGTGAATTAAAGAAGGGCAGCGCCGAGTTGTTGATCCTTTCGCTGATTGAGGATCATCCCCGGCACGGGTACGAGATCAGCAAGCTGATCGAGGCCCGTTCGGACGGCCTGTTGAAATTTAATGTCGCGTCGCTTTATCCACTGCTGTACCGCCTTGAGAAGCGCGGCTGGATTCAGGGGCGCTGGGTGGAAAAGGCCGGACAGCGTCGGCGGCGTTATTACAAGTTGACCACCGAAGGCAAAAAAGTTCTGGCGGCGCAGCGCAGTAGCTGGCGTGATTTTGTGGAAGCGATCAGCCGCATCACAGGAATCGAAAATGCCTGAATGGAAGGAAGAGATCAGACGGCGGCTCGCGTGTCTCAAGCTTGAGGCCGTGCGCGAGGCGGAGATCGTCGAGGAATTGGCCCAGCACCTTGATGATCGCTACGAGGAGTTAGCTCTCGGCGGCCTAGCGCCCGAAGAAGCCCGCGTCGCGGCCCTCATAGAGTTGAATGACAGCGAATTGCTGGCGCGTGAACTGGGCCGGGTCGAGCGTCAGATTATTTGCGAGCCCGTAGTCATGGGAGCACAGAGGAGAGGAAACATGATTATTGATTTATGGCATGACATACGTTATGGCGTTCGCACACTCGGAAAAAATCCCGGCTTCACCATCATCGCGGTCGTGACTCTGGCTTTGGGGATCGGCGCTAACACCGCCATCTTCTCGGTCGTCAACGCCATTTTGCTGCGTCCTCTGCCCTTCAAAGACCCTGATCGTTTAGTGCTCATCGGTCATGCTTATCCCAAGCTGGATTTGATCGCCCCGGTCTCGCCGCCCGGATTCGTGGATTATCGTGACCGTGGAAACGTTTTTGAGAGCGCCGCCGTTTCCTCCGGCGCAAGCTTTAATTTAACCGGACAGGGTGAGCCGGAACGAATCGCTGGCAGGCGAGTGAGCGCCGCTTTTTTCCCGACGCTCGGAGTCGAGCCAATCCTGGGCCGCGGTTTTCTTCCGGAAGAGGATCAACAGGGTAAACACCAGGTGGTGATCCTGAGCCAGGGCCTGTGGCAACGTGGCTTTGGTGCGGATCAAAATATCATTGGCCGTACGATCACGCTGGATGGCGTCAGTTATAACGTGGTCGGCGTCATGCCCGCGAGTTTTCAGCTCTTCGGTCAGGATGAAGTCTGGACGCCGCTTGCGCTCACACCGGAACAGTTGTCGCCCACCAGGCGTGGAGCGGAATTTTTGATTATGATCGCGCGCCTCAAGCCGGGCGTGAGCGCCGCTCAGGCGCAAGTGGCCATGAATGGGGTCGCCAACCAGATAATCAAAGACGAGCCGGACTCGTACCCCACAGACGGCAGTTGGGGCGTTGATGTCAAACTGCTGTACGAGAATTACGTCGAAGATATTCGACCGGCGTTACTGGTTTTACTTGGAGCCGTAGGCTTCGTCTTGCTGATCGCCTGTGCCAACGTCGCCAATCTGTTGCTCGCACGTTCCAGCGCGCGTCGTAAGGAGATCGCTATCCGGACTGCGCTCGGGGCGAGTCGCTGGCGTCTGATTCGACAGCTACTGACGGAGAGTGTGTTGCTCGCGCTGGTGGGCGGCGGCCTGGGACTTCTGATCGCCAGTTGGGGCGTTGATCTGCTGATCAAGCTCAATCTGGACAATATTCCCCGCGCGCAGGAGATAGGCGTTGACGCTCGCATGCTGGTTTTTACCTTCGGCCTCTCGCTTTTGACAGGCGTTCTGTTCGGGCTTGTGCCCGCGATACAGGCTTCAAAGATCGAACTGACGGAAACCCTTAAGGAGGGAGGCCGCACTTCCGGAGGCTCGCACCAGGCGCGTTTTCGTAATCTGCTGGTCGTCTCCGAGATCGCCCTTGCTCTCGTCCTGCTGATCGGAGCCAGCCTGATGGTCAGAAGCTTTGCGCGGCTGTTGCAGGTCAATCCCGGTTTTCAGACAGAAAATCTTTTGACGATGCAGGTCACGCTCCCCTTCCTCAAATACAAAGAGCCTCCGACGGTCAGGAATTTTTTCCAGCAAACGCTGGAGAAGGTCAAGTCGCTGCCCGGTGTGCAATCGGTTGGCGTGGTCTCACACTTGCCTTTGAGCGGCGGGGTGACGAGCGGCTTCTTTGCCATTGATGGACGCGAAGTTCCGCCCGGAGAACAGGGCTTTCACAGCGACCGTCGTTCCATTAGCTCGGAGTATATGCAAACGATGGGTATCCCTTTGGTAAAGGGTCGCTATTTTAGCGAGGGTGATCGTGACGATAATCAGAAAGTCGTCATCATTGACGAAGCACTGGCGCGCAAATACTGGCCGGGTGATGATCCCATCGGTAAACGTCTCTCCTACAATCGAGATGAGAAGGACGAGCGGATCTGGCGTGAAGTCGTCGGGGTCGCCGGGGCGATCAAGCACAAAGCGCTGGATGCCGATTATCGCGGGACTGTCTATTCTCCGCACAGTCAGTGGCCCGCGGGAAATATGTTTCTGGTTATCCGCACCACTAATGAGCCACAGAGCATTTCTTCGATGGTGCGCAGTGCCATTCAGTCTGTGGATAAAGACCAGCCCGTTTATAGAGTGAGAACGATGGATGATGTGCTCGCCGAATCGGTCGCGCAAAAACGCTTCTCCATGCTGCTGCTCGGTATTTTCGCGGCGGTCGCACTGCTTCTGGCCGCCATCGGACTCTACGGCGTGATGTCGTACGGGGTCAGCCAGCGAACGCACGAGATAGGGATTCGCATGGCTCTCGGAGCGCGTGGCCTTGATGTGCTCAAGATGGTGGTAAAACAGGGCATGTTACTGGTGCTTATCGGAACGGGGCTGGGTTTGTTGGGAGCGTTTGGACTGACCCGTCTCATGTCTAGCCTGTTGTTCGGCGTCAGCTCGACAGACCCCTTAACATTCGTCGTCGTCCCCTTCATTCTGGCCGCGGTGGCCCTGCTCGCCTGTTTCATCCCCGCACGCCGAGCGACAAGAGTTGATCCGATGGTTGCACTGCGTTACGAATGAGCAAGGGCTTTTAGAGAACTAACCTTTCAGCGGGCGTGCTCTATTGCTTTACTTCGTTGAGAGCTAAGATGAGTCGCTCGATCTCCGCTTCGTTGTTAAAGAAGTGCGTGGCGACGCGTATGCCCTGCGGCTTTTCCGTGACGGCCACTCCCC
>JBKKAL010000167.1:0-7360 GCA_046714695.1 Pyrinomonadaceae bacterium | reverse complement strand
GAAACCCAAGCGCGAAGACTGATTCATCCCCACCGCAAGCAGTGGGGCATTCTCAAAGTTCTTCGTAAAAAGGTAAAAGGCAAAAGTGTAGAGGGCGTCCCTACCTTTGCCTTTTACCTTTTTACTTTTATTCTTAGAGTCGTGGACGAGCAAACCCTCAACCTTATAGTTAGTGAGATCAAGCCGCTGCTTGAAGGGCGGCGTCTGGGCAAGGTCTTCCAATTATCACGCCTCATCCTGGCTCTCGATTTCCGCACGAGCGATGGTCGCTATCTCTTTCTCAGCACCGAACCCACCGCGCCGCGTCTCTACCTGATGGCGCGACGCACACGCGATCTGGAAAAACAGTCTCAAGCCTCTTCGCCTTTTATCTACGCGATGCGTAAACATCTGGGAGGCGGGACGCTTATCTCTTTAACGAAGGATGATGGCGAACGCATCGTGCGCTTTTCCATCTCTGTTTCAGACGAGATGGGAGATATTCATCAACGCTCTTTTGTCGCGCAGCTTACAGGGCGGTCTGCGAATTTGCTGTTACTCGATGAAGCGGGCCGCGTCATAGACACTCTCAAACCAGCACACGGCGAGGGGCAGGAGATCGGCGACCAATATCAACCGCCGCCCTCCCGGCCACAGAGCGTCGCTTTAGCACACGCGCCGCTTGAACAGGGCTCTTTCGTTTCCCTCTCAGAAGCAGCCGATAATTATTATCTTGAGCTTGAAACACAACGCGCGTTCGAGACGCGAGCCGCAGCCGCGCGCTCTCGCCTACGCAAGGCTATTGCGCAACGTCGTAAGCTTCATCGCCACCTGACGGGCGACCTCGCAGCGCATGGCGATGCCTTGGAGCATAAAAGGATAGGAGATCTGCTGCTCGCCAACATCGGTAATGCCGAACGTCGTGGGCCTACTGTTATCGTCACCGATTACTACGCAGAGAACACTCCGCGCATCGAGCTTGAGATTGACGAAAACACCTCGCTGCAAGATGAGGCCGCTCGCCGCTTCTCTCGTTACACGAAGGCCAAGCATGCGGCGCAGGAGCTTACAGGAAGGCTTGCCCTACTGGAAAACGAGATAGCCCAGCTTGAAGCGCAACAGGCGGAGATGGAGGAGATCATCACGGGCGCAGACGAAGCGGGACTAGCCGCCTTCGACAGCGACGAAGCGAAGCAGGCTCAAACGCCGCGCCGGGCAAAATCGAGCAAGTCTGCGGAGAGTGTGCCGGGAGCGCGCCGTTATCGCTCTTCGGATGGCTACGAGATACTGGTCGGGCGCGCGGCGCGCGACAACGACCATCTCACTTTTCGCATCGCGCGGCCACATGACATGTGGCTGCACGCTGCCGATTATCCGGGCTCGCATGTCATCGTGCGCAACTCCACCCGCAAAGAGATACCGCACCGCACCATCGTCGAAGCGGCTCAACTGGCGGCCAGCTTTAGCCAGGCCCGGCGCGACGCAAAGGTTGACGTTCATTACACCCAGCGCAAATTCCTCGCCAAGCCCAAAGGCGCTGCGCCCGGACTGGTGCGCATGTCCAGTTTCCGCACCATCACCGTCGAGCCGCGCGACGAGTTGGAGCGCATTTGATCAAGGCATTCATTTCAGCACATATCGCAAGCTTCCCTGCGCAAAAGCCACACACTTTCGTTACAGGCTCGGTGTAGTCTCCCTCCAATAGAGATTAAAACGAGGTATTAGAAAATCGAATGAGCACAAACCTGGTCCAACCTTTAGAAGAGATGGCAGCCAACGTGCTGGATCGCGTGGCCGATGTGATTGTCGGCGAGGCATCAAGCCTGCGCGACGGCACGGAGCACGCCGGTGTCCAGTTGCCCCGCGACCTGTACGCGCATGAGAGCGCGCAGACAGAGTGGTGGTATTACACGGGTCATATGCAGACTGGTTCGGGCCAGCGCTTCGGTTTCGAGTTGGTCTTCTTCAAACGGCGCACGGACCTGGATCGGTTCGGCGTCGTGCCACTGCGTCTTATCGCCAATCCTCTCTATCTCGCGCACTTTGCGATTACGGATGAATCGCGAATGCGCTTTCGTTATGAGCATCGAAAGAGTACCGGCGGCGCTTTCGACCTGCGGGCTGAGGCGAGCGATGAGCGATATTACCTGCGGCTCGGCAACTGGACTGTACGTGAGGCGGAGGACGGCGCGCATCTCCTGCGCGCGACTCTGGGTGAAGACCTCATTTTTGAAGCGGAGTTGAAGAATACGAAGCCGCATGTCCTCAACGGTCACGAAGGTGTCGGCGTCAGCTTCAAGGATAAGGGTGAGGCCTCGCGCTACTTCTCATGGACGCGGATGCAGGCCGAAGGTTTGATTACCTGGCAGGGCTTGACGGAACGATTCAGCGGCTCGGCGTGGATGGACAGGGAGTTCGGTACCTGGCGCACGACTGAGAATCAGAAGGGCTGGGATTGGTTCAGCATTCAGCTTGGGAGCGGGGCGGAGTTAATGGTCTATCACCTGCGCAATTCAATGGGAGAGCCGTCTCCTTTCTCCAGCGGAACATTTGTTGACGAGGCGGGTACGAGCGTGCATCTCTCGCGTGAAGACTTCCAGCTCGAAACCCTCTCACACTGGACGAGCCCACATACGGGCGCGCGTTATCCGGGCAAATGGAGGGTTCGCGTGCCTCGCTTCGGCGTTGATGTCGAAGTCACACCCGTCATGCAGGATCAGGAGCTTGATACGCGCGGCACGACGATGATCGTCTACTGGGAGGGAGCATGCAGGGTGCGTGGCCGTCACCAAGCGCGAGAGGTCGAGGGGCGCGCCTATGTTGAGCTGGTCGGTTATGATCGCTCGCACGAACAGCCTAGCTTGAGCGCGTTTCTTTTTGGCAGCGCGCTTGAGAAACCCTGGCGAAGCATCTTCGGATAGCATAGTCGGAAAATTCAATTTGTAAAAATTTCGCTATTACTATCGTTCGGATGAACTATTAACGGACATAGTGGTTTGAAATATCCCCGGAAAACCTGCTATATCAAGCTGGTACGGTGCTTGCTGGTATTCCTTACGAATCTCACTGATTTTTACGTTAGGCCTCTTGCAGGTCGGATCACTTTACGTTATCTCGTTAGGAGATAGAGGAGGAACTACTATGGGACTATTTGACAAAATGTTCGGACGCGGCGCGACGGAAGCGCAGCAGCAGCCCAATGCGCAAGAGCGCTTCAATACGCTCAAGAGCAAATACCAGACGGTGCTGAACACTGCTGACCAGCAGCATATACAGTTCGAGAATCTGCATGTTCAGGACGACAAGCTCTTTATCAAGGGCGTTGCTCCGTCTGAGGATGCCAAGAACAAGTTCTGGGATCAGATCAAGTTGGTCAGTCCGGATCAGGGCGACATCAACGCCAACATCAGCGTTGATGAAAGCCGCGCTCAGGGTGCGGCGGTCGGCGGCGGTGGCGGCGGCGAGACCTATACGGTCAAGTCGGGCGATACGCTCTCCAAGATCAGCAAACAGTTCTATGGAGACTCGGACGACTACATGCGTATCTTTTATGCTAATCGCGAAACGCTTAACGACCCGAACAAGATTCAGGTGGGCCAACAACTGAACATCCCGAAAGCCTAGTTGGTCAATAAAGCTCATACGCGGCGCGAGCCCCGAATGAGTTAAGACTTGGTCTAGACACAGGAAGCGGCAGTCATCGCACAGAGGACGATGGCCGCCGCTTCTTGCATTTATCTGCGCGCGGCATACAGAATAGGTTTATGAGTTCAACAAAAAAGACCGCACCTGATCGCTCGACAGAACTGTTCGCGCGTGCCGTCGAGCTGATTCCCGGCGGAGTCAATTCGCCCGTGCGCGCCTTCAAGGGCGTCGGCGGCACTCCGCGATTTATCCGCAGCGCGCAGGGCGCGACGATGACCGATGTTGACGGGCGCACCTTTATTGATTACGTCGGCTCCTGGGGGCCGATGATCCTTGGGCACGCAGACGTGGAAGTGCTGAATGCTCTGCGCGAAGCTCTGGGGCGGGGCACGAGCTACGGCGCGCCGACCGAACTTGAAATCGAAATGGCATCCGAGATTATTGATGCCGTGCCGTCAATCGAGATGGTGCGGATGGTCAATAGCGGCACGGAGGCAACGATGTCGGCCATCCGTCTGGCGCGCGGCGTCACGGGTCGCACCAAGCTCGTCAAGTTCGAGGGCTGCTATCACGGCCACGGCGACAGTCTGCTGGTCAAAGCCGGTTCGGGCGTCGCCACTCTGGGGCTGCCCGACAGTCCCGGCGTCCCTGCACAACTAGCGGAGAGTACGCTCACCGTTCCCTTTAATGATCCGGCGGCGCTCGAACAGGTCTTTGATCAGCACAGGGATGTGGCGGCGGTAATCATCGAGCCGGTCGTCGGCAACATGGGATGCGTCGCGCCGCGTGAAGGCTATCTTCAACAGGTGCGCGAACTCGTGAGCAGAGCGGGCGCGCTCCTGATCTTCGATGAGGTGATGACGGGTTTTCGTCTCGCGCGCGGCGGAGCGCAAGCGTTGTACAATGTGATGCCGGACATCACGACGCTCGGCAAGATCATCGGAGGCGGCCTGCCCGTCGGCGCTTACGGCGCGAGCCGCCAAATCATGAATCACATCGCGCCCGCCGGAAACATCTACCAGGCCGGAACGCTTTCAGGAAATCCTCTGGCGACGACTGCCGGGCTCGCAACGCTCAGGCGGCTACGCGACCCATCCCTTTATGAAGGATTGGAGCGGGCGGGCGAGCGTCTTACGCGCGGGCTTACAGATGCTGCGCGTGAGGCTGGCGTGTCTACAGTGACGAACCGCGTCGGCTCTATGTGGACGACATTCTTTACCGACAGCCCGGTAACAGATTGGGCCTCTGCTTCCCAGAGCGACCGCGTTCTTTTCGGAAAGTTCTTTCACGCGATGCTGGATGAGGGTGTTTATCTTGCGCCTTCGCAGTTTGAAGCGGGCTTTATCAGCGTCGCGCACACGGATGCGCTGATTGACAGGACTATCGAGGCGGCGCGCAGAGCTTTTAAGGCAGTGACGAGTGACGTGCAACAAGATAAAACTTCATAGAAGCTGTTTGAAAAAGCCCCTGCAAGGGGCGGCAGATCTTAGCCCAGGGCGTCAGCCCTGGGAATACTTACGCACAAAGAGAAAGAGCCCCCGAAGGGGGCGAAAGACTTTCAACGCTGAACATCTGTCGCCCACTTCGGGGGCTTTTGTTTTCATCAACACGCTCGTCTCCCACGGCTCATGCCGTGGGCTACATTCTGCCGCCCCTTGCAGGGGCTACAAATCAGTTATTCAAACAGCTTCTTAACTCGCCACATGTCCCTCATCACTGCTTTTTAGCGGCAAGTCCACGGCGAAGCGTGTTCCCTGTCCGGGCGCGCTCTTGACGGCGAGTGTGCCGCCGTGTCGCTCGATGATCTGCTTGACGATGGCGAGGCCCAGGCCAGTGCCGCGTTTTTTGGTCGTAAAGAACGGCTCGTAAATGCGCGCACGCGTCTCTTCGTCCATGCCGGCACCTTTGTCTTCAATGTTCACGCGCGCTAGACGTTGAGTGGTCAAAGCATGATGCCCATTTCCCTGCCGGTCGCTTCGCGCGCCTTCCTCCACACTCTCGGTCGAGATGGTGATCGGCGTATTGGCTTCGCTGGCATCCAACGCATTGGCTAACAGATTGACGAAGACCTGTCGCAACTGATCTTCATCCCACTCGCCGCTAAGGCGCTCTGCGTTGTAATGCTTTTCCACCGGCGTGTTTTTTGACCTGATACGATCCGCGACCAGTTCGAGACTTGCATCGAGCAGGTCATGCAGATTCACTTCAGAGCGTTTAAGCTCTCTCTGGCTGGAGAATTGTGTGACATCAACCACCAGCTTGTTCAGATGATCAATACCGCGCTCAACCAGGTCAATCGTATTGAGTCCTTCTTTGTCATGCAGTGAATCACGCAGCATTGAAACGCCGAGACGAATGCTGCCCAGCGGATTCTTTATCTCGTGCGCGACCTGCGCGGCTGCCTGACCGACCGCCGTCAGCGCTTCCGTTCGACGCAACACGGCCTCCGACTCCGCAGCTTCCGTCACATCAACGAGCGTTATTATTTGTCCCTGCTCGCCGTCAATGGCGAGGGGCGAAGAATAGATATCATAAACGCGATTCGCACAGTCCGGGCTATCTGTGGGACAAGTCCAGCGCCCGCGATAGGTGGCCTCCGTGACGCGTGTGGCGGTCGCCGCTTCGAGCATCTTAGTCGCTTCGGGTGAAGCAAATTTGTCATGAACGGAGATGCCAATCGTGGCCTGTGGAAAGATTTTTAAGAAGACGGCATTGGCGCTACGGATGCGGTCATGCGCGTCAACGGCGGCGACCGCCGAGACCATGCCTTCGAGCATCTGCGCGCTGAACTGTCTCTCGCGTTGCGCTTCGCTAATGCTCCGCCGCAATTGACGAAAACGTCGCTGCACTTCCCAGATCGTACCCACAGCGACGATCAAGCCCATTAACAGGGCGATCATGCTCCAGAGCCTGATGGAACGTAGCGCGCGATCTTCAATGGCCCCGATCTGCTGCAAAATCAATTCCTGCTCTGGGCCTGTCGCCTCGCGCAGCATCCCGTTTAAGGTTGCGTCAACCGTGCGAAACTTTTCAAACCCTTCGAGCGAGTAGCGCGTGTTGTCTTCCGTGACCGCAAAATATTCGTCAAGTTCGCGGCGAAAAGTGCGCCCTTTATCGGTCTGCGCCAGAGGTAAATGCTCAAAGCGCGGCAAGACCTTTTCCACCTCACCGCGCACCCTGCGCATGCGGATGGCGTATGGCATAGGTACGATGGGCTCCGGCTCGCCCTCTGCGCGCCCGCGCGCGCGCGCCTCGTTGTTGAGATTCGTGAGAGCCATGCGCAACTCCAGCAGGATGCTAAGCTTGCCCGCATAACCCCGTTCGAGATTAAGAATATCCGAGCTGACCTGCTCAAGACGATTGACGCTGATCCGGCCGAGCACAAGGATAACCGTGAGCAGCAAGGCAAATCCGACGATAAGCGGCGGGAGCGCCGGTGAAATTCTTTTCTCAAGTGCGTTTTCGGGACGCCGCTTCCCGCCCGCGTTCTCCGCCCGCTCCTCCGGTGTTTGGACACGCCGATAGACGACCTCGCCGTCTGCGGCATCATGCTCGGTTGTCGGTTTTTCTTCCAACATAAGTAATAAGTCGTTAGTAATCAGTAATCAGTACGTGAATTCAACTTGTAAGTGCAACTTTGAACTTGATGGTTAGAGGGTAAGCTGCGGTAGCATCCGTGCTGCTTTAACCGCCAAGTCAAAGGAAGCACGAATGAAACGCTACCATCAGCTCACCC
>JBKKAL010000166.1:0-39756 GCA_046714695.1 Pyrinomonadaceae bacterium | reverse complement strand
GCTCTGGCCTGTCTGCGATCCGTTAGAGTCAATGATGTTGGCGTCGGTGTCTCCATCGCGCCCGTTGGTGTCTGCCGTCCACATTGTGGTCGCGCCAAAACAGATCGTTACGGCGAGAATGATGGAGATGATGGTTCGTATATGCATGGCTCTCATGAGAACTCCTTTAATTCATGTTTTTGAGTGTGTCCATCAGTTGGAGCGCAGCCGGGCCGAGGATGGCGATAAAAAGCGTCGGAAAAAGGAAGCAGGCGAGAGGAAAAAGAAGCTTGACGGCAGCCTTCTGCGCAGCCTGCTCGGCGCGCTGGCGGCGCTTGGTGCGCAAAGAGTCGGAGAAGACGCGCACGGCGCGCGCAATCGAAGTACCGAAGCGGTCAGCCTGAATAAGCATTGCGACAAGGCTGCGCAGATCGTCAACGCCCGTGCGCTCCGCCAGATTCCTGAGCGCCTCCTCGCGCTCGCGACCGACTCGTATTTCTAAATTCGCCATCTCGAACTCTTCGCTGATGTCCGGATGAACATCCTTCAGCTCCTCGCTGATGCGCAGCATCGCGGCGTTCAGGCCCAAGCCTGCCTCAATCGAGACCACCATCAGATCGAGCGCATCTGCCAATCCCCAGCGCACTCTCTGCTGTCGCCCGCGAATCATGCGGCCGAGGATGTAACGCGGCACAAAAAATCCGGCGACAAACCCAAGCAGGATGAAAACAATAGCGCTGCCAAGGGGGCGTGCCAGCATGGCGCACGCGAACGCGACGAGGCCCGGTAATCCGATCATCACCGCCAGTTGGAGTGCGCGATAGATGATAGGTGCGCTTGTGCCACGGAAGCCCGCCTGCATCAACTGCTTTTGCAGCTTGCGCGCCTCGGCTGCCGAAGGAGGCGCAAGTCTGCTGAACGGCGAAGCCAGTCGCTCCGCGAAGTCCGATGCGGCCGTTTCCTGCGTAATCGAAACGGGGCCAACATGCGCCGTCGTGCCCTGCTCATTCATTTTTCGCAGACGCTCGGTGGCCGCGCTCTGCGGGCGCGAGATAAGCCAGTAGATACCGATCACGCCGAACGTGATGCAGACGAAAGTGGAGATGGTGATGATGAGAAGCATAATAGTAATCAGTAGTCAGTTATCAGTAATTAGCCAGCAGTTTTCAGTACGAGCAGTCAGTTCTTAGCTGATAACTGACTACTGATAGCTGATTACTTTTTCAAATTTTTATTCTCAGAATCTTGCGGACTACGAGCATGCCTGTGATCTGCATAAAAAGGGCGACGGCGATCAGTTTATGCCCGCGCGGATCGCTCCACAGGATGCTCATATAGTCAGGATTCATTCCGGTGATGACGACGGTAATAAAGATGGGCAGGCCGCAAAGCAACCATGCTGACATGCGCGAGCTGGTCGTCAGGGTCTTGAGGTCGCCGAGGATACGGAAGCGCTCGCGGATCGTATGAGCGACCTTTTCCAGAATCTCCGCGAGATTGCCGCCCGTCTCACGTTGAATCAAAATCGCTGTGACGCACAAACGCAGGTCCAGGAGCGGAATCCGCTGCGTCAGATTTTCCAAAGCGAGTTTTAAAGAGAGACCGAGGTTCTGTTCCTCGTAGGTCTTGCGAAACTCCGTCGAAATCGGTTCCGGCATCTCTGTCGAGACCATATGGAGAGCTTCAGGGAAAGCGTGGCCGGCGGAGAGCGCGCGGCTCATCAACTCAAGCGTGTCCGGCAGATGCTCCAGGAATTTTTCGAAGCGCTGCTTACGTTTCCAGAAGACATGGATAAAAGGCAGCGCCGCCGCGACCACGCCTGCAACGATCATGATCAGTATGGAGACCGTCAGCACAGAGGCCGCGAGCGCCGCGAGCATCCCCGCCATGATCGAGAACATCACGAGGCGCGTCACAGTGATATGCAGATCAGCCTGGTCAAGTACGCGCTTGAAACGTGTCGCGACCTGCGTCTCTATGAGGACGCGATTGATCCATGGAATCTCGCTCATCAGCTCTTCGCGAGCGAGGAGGACTTCAACGTCCTCTGTATGCGCCGAATGGAGCAGAGCTTCAGAGAGACGCTGGCGCAGGCGGGCACGCTTGGCGTCCGAGCCGCGCGTCGCCGTCAGATATGCGCCGAGCACGAGAAAAAGACAGAAGATAAAAACAAGGAAGGCGGCCAACATCTCTTTTACATCTCCTCGAACATGATGCGCGGCATTGAGAGGCCGCAAGCCTTGAGCCGTTCGGCGAAGCGCGGGCGAATGCCCGTCGCGCGAAAGCGCCCTATCACGCGACCTTCACGATCAACGCTCGTCCGCTCGAACTGGAATATTTCCTGCATCGTGATCGTTTCGCCTTCCATGCCCGTCACTTCCGAGATGGACGTAACGCGGCGCGTGCCGTCTGAAAGACGCGCGGCCTGGACGACCAGTTGAATCGCCGATGCGATCTGCTGCCGCATGGCGCGATCCGACAGGCGCATGCCCGTCATCTGGATCATGGTTTCAAGCCTTGTCAGCGCGTCGCGCGGAGTGTTGGCGTGAACCGTCGTCAAGCTTCCGTCATGTCCCGTATTCATCGCCTGCAACATGTCAATACTTTCGCCGCCGCGCACTTCGCCGATGACGATACGGTCGGGGCGCATACGAAGCGCATTACGCACGAGGTCGCGCTGCGTGACTTCACCGCGCCCTTCGATGTTGGGCGGTCGCGTCTCAAGACGTACGACGTGCGGCTGCTGTAGCTGTAACTCTGCGGAATCCTCAATCGTGACGATGCGCTGGTCTTCAGGGATGTAAGCCGAGAGCGCATTTAAGAGCGTTGTTTTGCCCGCGCCCGTGCCGCCTGAGATAAGAATATTCAGACGCGCCTGGACGCACATCTCCAGCATGTCGGCGATGTCGCGCGTCATGGCATGTTTCTCGATCAAGGCAGACATGCGCAGGGGTTCCGCGCCGAAGCGGCGAATGGAGAGCACAGGCCCATCAATCGAGAGCGGCGGAATGATCGCGTTAACGCGCGAGCCGTCAGAAAGGCGCGCATCAACCATCGGGGAAGACTCATCTATGCGGCGTCCGACCGAAGAGACTATGCGCTCGATGACGCGCATCAGATGCTCATCGTCCTTGAAAGCGACGTTCGTCACTTCGAGCTTGCCGCGTCGCTCGATATAGATTTTCTTGTGCGAGTTGACGAGGATGTCGGAGATAGTCGGGTCGGCCAGCAAAGGCTCAAGCGGGCCGAGGCCGAACAATTCGTGGCGTACTTCGTTGACCAGCCGCTCGCGCTCAATAGTTGAGAGCGGCGTCGCTTCGGTCGCGAGCATGCCCTCGGCCAGACGCGAAACTTCTGCGTTGAGCTGATCCGGCGCGAGCGCGCTCAGCTTGGTTAAATCCATGCGATTGATAAGCGCACGGTGCAGCCGAGACTTCATCTCTTGAAATGAATGCTGGCCGTTGCCGTTCGACGCTTCGCCCGCGCCGCTTATAACAGCGCCGGCAACGGAGCTTGCTTCCCGATCAAATCTTTCACGTAGGGCCATGATTGTTTCTTTGCCTACCTGCTGATGGATGGATGAAGAGTTTCAGTAACCTCGATGGTATGAGGTGAACTAGCGCGGCGCTGCCCGCCGAATATCGAGCCGAGTAGTCCACGCCGCTGAGGCTGCGCCTCGACGACCGCCGCCCCGTCTCCGAGGAGCGTCGCCGCGATGCGTTTGATCTCGGCGGCTATCTTTGAAGTCGAATCCGAGAGAACCAGCGGTTGACCCAGATTGATCGAATTTACTACCGGCTGATAATCACTGGGGACGAAACCGACGACCGGCTCGCCCAGGAATTTTTCAACGTGACGCAGATCGAGGTCTATCTGTTTACTCCAGCGATTGACGACGACTCGCACCTTCTTGCGCGGGTAGCCGAGACGATCGAAGATTTCCAGAGAACGCTGCGCGCTGCGAATCGCAGGAATATCGAGCGTCAGGACAAGGACGATGTCGTCTGCCTGATCCAGCGCCGCCAGCGTAATAGCATCGAAGGTGTGTTGCGGATCGAGGACAACATAATCGTAGCGCTCGCGCAGGCGTTCAAGCGCCTCGAAGATATGCTCCGGCTCGATGTCATCGGCAGAATCGGCCTCGCGTGGGGCGGCCATCAGCGCGAGGTTAGATGAGCAGGGCGTGACGTAGCTCGAAAGCAGAGAATCATCCATGCGCACCCGGTTCTCTACCAGGTCGGCGATGGAGTATTTCGCTTCGACGCCGAGGAAGAGCGGCAGATCGCCCGCCTGCAAGTTGAGATCAACAAGCACGGTCGGCTGGTTGATCGCTGCCGCCAGGTTGGTCGCCATAAAGGTCGTCCCGCACCCGCCCTTGCTGGAAAAAACGGCGATCATGCGCCCCTTTTTCTTCGGCGTCTCGACGCGTGTCGCGCAAAATTCCGCTGTTCGGGCGATGACTGTTTTGAACTCTTCCTTGATGATCGGAAGCCTGAGGAATTCCCTCGCCCCGGCGCGCATGCTGCGAAGTATCAGCTCCGGCGAAGCATCCTCGGCCGCGCAGATCAGCGCCGTCGGCACGGCCTCGTTCGTCAGCCGCTCAATCAGTGCGAGTCCCTGTTCCAGATTCGGCCCAAGCGTGATGACAGCAGCGGACGGGCGTAGATGCACAATCTGTTCATAAACCTGTTCTGGGTCGTCGCCTCCCGCAAGCAGGCGCGCGCCGCCTTCAGCTTCCTGTAAGGCGCTGCGAATCTCCTTGAAGGTGTTGAGCCCTGTGCTCAAGATTACGAATGTGAGTGGTTGAGTCATCGTTAGTCCTTAAAAGTTGTGTTCTCTTCCGCCATTGAGACAAAGGCGAGCCTCTCTTATGGATAGAGAACGATGCCGGCGTTCTCTCCGGTAAGCGCCGTGCTGTATTTGGGCATGCGGAACTTGCCGCCGACGAGCGGAATGCTAAAGTTAAAGTCGTAGTTTTGAATTTGGACTGTCACCGTTCCCTTATTGACGCCGAAGCTGTCGGGAGCCCCTGAGTATTGAACGACGACATTGTCGGTCGTCAGGTTATCAACCAGGGGCTGTTGAGTCCCGCCGTCTGTATTGCCGTAAACGGCCATCCGCTTGACATTGGCTATATCTGCCGTGCTATGAACCACGGCGTAACGTGCGCCGCGCCGCGCCGCATCAGAGAGCCCGTTATGCACATAGAGCATGCGGCCAAACTCGACGATGGCGAACATCACCGTGAAGAAAACAGTCGCGCCGATGGCAAATTCCACCAGAGTCGTGCCGCGCTCGCTTTTCCTTAGAGTTTTGCAACGCATCTTTCGACCAGTTTTCCTTATAAGATGACAGGCGTCGTTGAGAGAGCTTTCATCATGGTGCTGGGGGCAACCTGAATCTTCAACGAGAGCGAAGGGTTGCCGATCAGCTTGCCGAGATCGAAAATCGGCTCGTAATAAAAATTCTCTATTCGCACGTTGATCGTATCGGGAAGACCCGGAGCGCCGCCCGCGCGATCAATCTTGACCTGCCCCACATTGAGCCCGCTGATAACCGCGTCCATATCAGTGCAGACGGTCGTTTTACCGCAGACGACAAGACTTTTTGCGTTATTGTCCATGACATTGATGGGCTGGCTCATCAGGTAACGTGCGCCGACGCGCGTGGCCTTGGAGAGCGTCGTGTAGGTGTAGAAGAAGCGCCCGAACTCTGCTGTCGCAGCGAACAGGAGGACAAAGATTGGCAGCACGATGGCGAGTTCGACCAGTTGTGTGCCACGTTCTCTTCTGGCGAAGCGACGCAGGCTACGCATCAAGGGGAAGCGCGCTTTCATCTCGGATACCACCTCACTTGAAGAGCACAGGAATATTCATCGTCGTGCTGACAGGCCCACCCAGAGGGTCGTAGCCGCCGCTGCCGATGACTGTGGTGTCACTGATATATTCGGCCTGGATGTCGCCGCCGTTGCCGTTCGATGCCTTGGTGCGCAGGAAGAAGAGACCGAAGCGGTCAAACTTCACCGTATCGCGCCCATTGTCGTATTGATCTTTTTTGACAATCGGGATGACGACGACGCGGCGACCAGCTACGCCCGTATGACCGGCACTGGGCGGTGTAACGGATGTGCCCGCACGATAAGTATTGTAGTCAATACCCTCTTTGACGTTAGTGTCGGGGGGATATTGTGCCGGGTCCATCCCGGCGGCGTAATCATCGAAGCGCGTGTTGATGCCTGCCCTGACAGGGCCGGAATTTACGCCCGGCTTGGTATCAACTTGATAGACATCGCCCGGCCCTGCCTCCGTGTGAACGCCGCTGGCAATGCCGGCCCTGAGATCGCTGCCGCCGCGTCCGGCCACAGCCAGCGCCTGGTAGTTGCCCGGAGAGATAGAGTTGTTCGGCTTGGAGCGAATCGTATAGGTATTGCCCGGCGTCATCGGCACGTCATAATCAATGACCGAGAGGGGTATCCAATCCATGAAGGTGTTGATCGGAAAAGCACCGGCGGTCGCCGTCGCCGCCAGATTCAGTTTGTCTCCGAGAATCATCGCGGCGAAGCTCATGCCGACCGGAGACTGCGGCGTCGTCACCTGCACGTAGCGAATGGTTCTAGCTACGCCCGTTTCCGATGCATCCGCTTCTTTCAAATACGGGCCATCCAAATGCGCGGAGAAAAGAACGTTGGTGCGCGGAAACGTGACTTTGCTGTGGTTGAACTCGTACTTGTTCTGCATCGTGATGACTGCACGATTGGTCGCATCTGTGATGCCTGCGGCTGATGAGTCGAGTGCGGAAGCTCCGGCGAGCGCCGCTGCATCAGCAGCATTTTGCAGTTCGGCCTTGGCAACATATAAGTGGCTGACATCCACGCCGAGGCCGACGGAGAAGAGGAGGGCCAGCATGCCGAGCGCCGCCGTCGCCAGAACCGATCCACGCTCACCATCTCGTTTCATTTTATTCTGCACGGACTGTTTATTCATCGCTGCCTCCTCTCCCACGTCTTTGAACCTCGGTTTATGGATTTACCTTTGCGGGGCCGCGCCGACATCCAGCTTGATCCGGAGAGGCGAAGCGCCAAACGCAGGCGACCATGCCTCGTTTTTGCCCGGTGGGATAAACGAGACCACGCTGTTTGTAGATGGAAGCGGCGCGGTGCGCTTCGGTTTTGTTTCAGGAGCCGTTGAAGGAGCAACCGCCGGTGTCTGCTGCGAAGTGCTGCCTGTCGAGAAGCCGCTCTGGCCCTGTATGCCTTCGCCTTTGTTGGGCTCGACGCCGAGCGGCGAACCGTCCTTGAGTCCATCTACGCCGCGAAGCCGTGGCAGATCGTCCGGGTTAACGGGCTTGACCAAGTGCGCCGTCACGATGAACATCAACTCCGTCTCCTGCTTCTGATACGATTTCGACTTGAAGAGAGCGCCGAGGATAGGAATGTCGCCGAGGACGGGAACTTTCGAGAGCGAACGCTGCTCGCTGTTGTCCAGAAGACCTGCGAGCGCGAAGCTCTGGCCATCGCGCAGCTCGATGCCTGTCTTGGCGCGACGCGTGCGCAAAGCGGGAATGACGAAGCCGTCGAACTTGACGCCGGTTGAAAAGTCTATGGTCGAGACTTCGGGCTCAAGCTCAAGGCGTATGTGATCTTCATCAATGATCGTCGGCTTGAAGTTCAAGCGCACGCCGTACTCTTTGAAGACGATAGTGACACTGGTTCGGTTGTCGCCGCTCTGAACGATGGGCACGGGAAACTCGCCGCCCGCGAGAAAACTCGCCTGCTGGCCGTCCATCGCGATCAGGTTCGGCTCGGCCAGCGAGCGCAACGCGCCCTGCTGCTGAAGCGCACGGATCATCGCCATCGTGTTGCCGCCCATGACCATAAGATTCAGCGCGCTGGAGAGCGTGCCAGACAGAATGCCGTTTGTGACAGAGCCCAGCGAGCTTGGCCCGCCGCCGCCGTTGGCATAAGCGCCGGAGCTGCCGCCCTGGTATGCGTAAGACAGACCGAGGTCTTTCATTTTATTGCGGCTTACTTCGGCGACGCGCACCATCAATTGCACCTGCGCCGCATTCTTGACAGGGGAGGCCAGCATGTTGACCGTCTTGAAGCCAGCGGCCTCGACCACGCTCTGCACCTGCGTCGCTGTCTGTGGGTCTTTGACGCTTCCCGATAGCACGACCGAGCCGTTGGCCTGGCTCAGACGTATGTCGTCCTTGGGAAAGAGAGCGCGGATTTGCGAGTCAATCAAAGAAAGATTGGCGCGCACGAAAACATCGAAAACCAGAAACTTTCCGCCCGATTGCTCCCACGCGATAAAGTTGACCTGCCCGAACGCCTTACCGTTGACCAAGACTTGATCCGGCGCGACGAGTATGGCCTCTGCGATCTCCGGGTTCGAGACAGAGAAGCGGCCAATGGAGCGGTCGAAGTTGATCACACGTGATTGGCCCACGAGCACGTTCACGGGAATCGCTTCTTTGTTATTGGAGAACGATGCACTGTAGGAAGTCTCCTGCGCGTGAACAGCCGAGACGAGGGTGACGGCGATCATCGCCGCGCAAAGAAGAGTGGCGATACGTGCGATTGGGGAACGGGTCTGCATGATTTGGGTAGCTCCTTTGGTGGCGAAAACTTTGTAAAGTAATCAGTAGTCAGCTATCAGTAATCAGTCCATAGCGTTTAGCTGAGAACTGATTACTGACTGCTGATTACTCACTTACGGAAAATCAACGTTGCGCTTCTTGCTGCCTTCGATCATCTCGACCGAAGAGCGCGGCGGAGGCGGCGCAGTGGGTGCGTTCATAACTGGCGCAGGCGCAACGACTACGGGTCGCATGCGGCGCGGCTGCGGCACGGGTTGGGTTTGCTCGCTCTTGAGCGCGCCCGGCGACGGCGCGGGCATGGCATGTTCGCCTGACAGAAGTGAGCGCTTGTTCTGGCCGGTGGTCTGCGCATCGCCCTGGTCTATGCCGTTGCGCATAACGAGCTGCAATTTGCCTTCGTTGGCGGCGAGCACAAGCTTCTCTGCCTGTTCGGGCGTGACCTGAAGCGTCACGGCTTTGACGCTGTTGGCTTCACGCTCGTTCTTCGGCTGGTCTATGTTCTGGCCGTTGGCCAGGACCTTGATGTTCTGCAAGACGATCTTGGAGATCGGGTCTTGTCTGATGTTGTTCTCTGCCGGGTCTATAACAACGACAACGTCAACCATCGCGCCCGGTTGAAGAAAACCGGAGATGCCGACGACATCATCCACCTTAACGGTGATGGCGCGGTAGCCTTCGGGAATCACCGCCGAGAGACCGCCCGCCGTGCCTTCGGCAGCGAGTTTTGAATCAGTGACGGGCTCGCGTACGGCGATGTTCATAACGGCGACGCGCCCGACCAGTTTTTCCACTGAATCGTAAACGCCATCGGGCATTGACTCGCGCGGAAACTGAACGACGCTTAGCTGTTCGGGGATGATCTTTGTGCCAAGCGGAATGGGGACCTTTGCCACGACCACGTTGTTGAGATTTTTTGTGTAGGCTTGCGCGCTCGAAAGATAACGGCTCACGGAAACTGCCGCGAGCGTTCCAAAAAGCAGCGCGCCTCCCATTACGATCAAGAAACGTTTGTTCCGCATGGCTTGTTTTCTCCGTTCAAGAATGAACTCTTCCGCGTCTTCAGGTTTTAAGCGCGGAAGAGGGCTACTGAGATGAGGCTGCCGATCATGATGGCAACCCCGTATGGAATCGTATGGCGGCGATCCGCAGGCACACTGAAACGCGGCACCTGCCATCCGGGCAGCAGGCCCACTAGAATCATCAGTACGCGCTGCATCGTGATGCGCACCGTGCCTTCACGAATCACCGAATATGTCGCGATCACTCCGCCCGTGATAACGACGATCAAAAGCGTCGGCAGCACCAAAGAAGATCCGATTACCGCGCCGACGGCGGCGAAGAGCTTGACATCGCCAGCGCCCATCGCTCCAAAGACGTGCAGGATAAAGAGCGGGAAGAAAGCTAGCGCGCAACCTCCGAGGCTCGCCACTACTCCGTTGAACCCGGCGAAGATAAAGTTAATGCTCAATCCGCCGACGAGCGTTGCCACGACAAAAGCGTTGGGAATGCGACGATAACGCACGTCGTAATAGGCGATGAAGATCGCCAGGGGAACGAGCAATACTATGTGAACAAAAGGGGCTGACATTTCTTTTCCCGGCTCCGTCAAAAAAAATCTATTTCCTTACTGGATAAAAGCTATTAGTTACTAATTTTGGTGCTTAGTTCGTTGACCTTGTCTTTGATAGCTGTCCCGAGCGGCGAAAAGACTCCCGCGCAAGCGATGGCGAGCAGTGCCGCGGCGACAGCGTACTCGGACAATTCCAGTCCTGTTTCATCACGAAGGAAATTCTTGATCATCTCGTTTGAGCCTCAAAGGTTGATGACGCGCTCTTGCTCTTGAAAACAACAACAACAAGAGCGCGCTTGATCCTAGTTGCCGGAAGTTATTTACCGGCGGTGATGCGGCCGCTCAACTCACCGATCTTGTCAGAGATCGTTGTGCCGAGGGTTGAGAAGGCACCGACGACGGCGATGGCGACTAACGCGGCAGCAACTGCATACTCGGACAATTCCAGTCCTGTTTCATCTCGAAGGAAATTCTTAATCATTTTGCTTGCTCCTTTAGAATGTGGTTGAAGGGTTGATTTCATTTTCACCCCACTGCCTGCCGAGCCTTCAGGACAAAGTTTTATCAAGGCTGACGACGCGCTCTTGCTGCTGATTGTGTCAAAAGCAAGAGCGCGCCTGATCCTGTCTCTTAAGTTATTTGCCGGCGGTGATGCGGCCGCTCAACTCACCGATCTTGGTGGAGATGGTCGTGCCGAGAGTTGAGAAAGCGCCGACAACGGCGATGGCGACCAATGCGGCAGCAACTGCATACTCGGACAATTCCAGTCCTGTTTCATCTCGAAGGAAATTCTTAATCATTTTGCTTGCTCCTTTAGAATGTGGTTGAAGGGTTGAAGGTTATGCTTTCCGGCTTGACGCACGCTTGCCTCGCACGAGCGCCGGGAGAGCTGTGACGAATTTAATAGCCCAGATGAATCATCGAGGCGCGGCGCGGATTCGGCTGATCAGGCGCTTTGCTCAACGAGCGCGTTGTGCGCACCCCTTTACCTCCGGCGCGATGACCGAAGCCGTTGATGACGCTTAAGACAGCGCCACCGAATGCGAGAGCGATCAGCAGTAGATCGTCCTCTGCGCCTTGCGCGAGAGCGACAGCGCGAGCACCGACGACCAGCGCTATGACAAAGAAAGGCACGACGAGCGCAACTCCGACGAGCGATATGAACATCCTTGGGTTGACTGCTTTCATGAATTCCTTTTCCTCTTCCTCGTCTTTAGAACTTTCAATGACAAAGCGCCAAGTGGCTTCGGCTAACGCGGTGTTCCTATTACAAGCCCCGTGCCGCAGTCACGCGTTCAGCTTCAACTTTCCTGTCTAAAGAGGTTAAGCGAATTCCAGGGGATTAGCCTTGTCGCTTTGAGTTGACAGATGTGTTTGGGCCAAAGGGGACGCTGGAGCTATTGGAGCAATGCGAAATGAATGATGATCAATGGTTTAAGGCATTGTCGCCACAGGTTGTCAGCCGCCCACCGGCTTTAACCCGCAGGTTACGGCCCCGCGCTCTCCGATCATCTGAGATGGAATTTTCCCCGTGCGCTTCTATCTAACTCTCGGCTCTCGCCGCTACAAAAACAGAAACGACCGATCCTATGCAGAGATCGGTCGTCCTATGTTGATGTGAAATGAAGGCGCGCGTTAAAGATGACGAACCATCTCGACCGCAAAGAGAAGGATGCTGATAAAGCTTCCCGCGACAGTAAACGTCCACTCAACGAGCGAACTTCGGCGGCGCAGCATCGCGCGCAGCATGAGCATGCCGCACTTCCATCCGTCCTGTTGATAGAGTGGAAGCAAGTTCGTGGCGGCCAGCAACAGATTGACGGCGCTAAAGCGCGTCCCGGCGGTCAGCGCAGCGGCGACCAGATTGACATTGATTCCCGCCAGCATCACCAGCACCTGCTGGCTGAGCGGTCTGCGCTGTAACTCTCTCATATCAAGCCGGACATATGCTCCAATCGGCAACGCATGCAGCTTGTACTCGACCGCGCCCCACCGGAAGCCGAAGACCCGACTTCCCCAGCCCAAACCGAACTCTGTGACAGGAACGGAACAAACGCGCGCCGCTGCCAGGTGGCCCAGCTCGTGAATAATTATCGCCAGGAGAAAATAGAGACCGTAGATAAGCATAGAGAGATAAGCGAAGGGCGAAAGCAGAGAGAAAAGGAACACCTGCGCGTCACAGGGTTTCGAAAACCTCTATTGTCGTTCGGCGCGCAACTGGAGTCCCGGCTCGGTGTCTTCCTGTAGAAAATCACCGACATCAATCGCCAGACGTTTTAGTTTCTTATAAAGCGTTTGACGCGAGCCGAGGCCCAGAGCTTCGCTTGTTCGCGCGACGTTGCAATCATGACGCTTGAGCGTTTCCGTAATCACACGGCGCTCGAAATCTTCTAGCAGGTGATCCAGGTCTGCGGGTAATTCCTTCGTCCGCAAGGCATGGCGCGCGCTTTCGGGAAGCATGCGTTCGTTCATATGTTCCAGGGCAATGTATGTGCCCTCGTCCGTATAGAGCACCAGCCGTTCGATCTCAGCCGCCAGCTCACGCACGTTGCCGGGCCATGAATAATTTTGCAGAATGTTTATCGCTTCAGCCGTAATACCTGCAATCGCACGGTCGTTACGTCGCGCAAAGTGTGTCAGGAAATGAGAGATCAAAGCGGCAGTGTCTTCGGGGCGTTCCCTGAGCGGCGGCACATGCAGCGAAAGCGAGGCGACGCGATAATAGAGGTCTTCGCGGAATCTGCCCTCGCGTACCTCCCGCTCCAAATCTTTGTGTGTGGCGGCGACCACGCGCACCTTGACCTTTCGCGGCGCGCGCTCGCCAAGTGTGTGAACCTCACCCTCCTGAAGAAATCTGAGCAGCTTTGGCTGTAGCGCGAGCGGCAAGTCACCGATCTCATCCAGAAAGAGCGTGCCGCCTTCAGCTGCCCTGATCATTCCTTCATAGTCAGCGTGCGCACCCGTGAAAGCTCCCTTGCGGTGACCAAAGAGCATGCTTTCAATCAAATCGGCTGGTGCTGCCGTACAGTTGAAGGGAATAAACTCTGCCAGACAACGCTTGCTCAAACGATGAATGGCACGTGCGACCAATTCTTTGCCCGTCCCCGACTCACCTGTGATTAAGACCGTTGACTCGGAATCCTTGATTCGCTCCACGGCATGAGCAACGGCTGACATCGCGCGGCTGTTGAAGACCATGGCAGGCAATGTCGAGGCAGCGACGGGAGAGAGAGTTTGTGTTTTTATCGCCGGCTGCTGGTCGCCCTTTAATAAGACATGCGCATGGGCCAGTTGCGCGACATCCGAAAGTACTCTTATCTCTCGCGCCTGATTTGCCGTGAGCGGGCGCACACAGCGACCGTAGATGGCTGCTCCCTCACGATTGACCGATGCGGAACCGAGCACCAGGCAGATGGCCTGATCTCCACTCTTCGGCTCTATAATTCTGTTGGGCGCTGTGAGCGCGGCTGTCACAGCTATCTCCGCATCAGCAATCTCATCCTGATTGAGCCCCTCCACCCACTTCAAACGCGGTCGCTCTCCGAGCTTTTGTGTCCATGTCGCCAGACCGAAGGTTTGAGCCGTGGTATCAATCATCAGCGTCAGCTTGAGCATAACCTCGTAAAGCAGGTCAGGGCCCGTGGTCGCTGCCTTGCAAAGGGCACGCACCATTGACGCAAGCGGCAATTGATAAGCGGAAGTATTACTGTCTTTAAATGCGAAGGAAGATGGCGAATTTGACATAGACCTGCGGTTCCCAAAGAGATCATTTCTTCAGGCAGCTGTGGAGGAGGCCTTCTGAAACTCTGGTGCGGCTGCTAAGCGCAAAAACAATTATCGCAGGGCAAGGTCACTGAAGAGAATCCGGGCGGGATGCTCCGGCGCAGTTGAATCCTGAGTTGATCCAACCACGTGAGCGACAGTCTAGGCACAATAAGATACGCTGTCAACATAATTTAACAATATTTAGCATTTTCGTTTAAAATCAGCTCATATTTTCTCCGAATCATTGGCCGAACGTGGGATTGAAGCCAAATTCCTGAACCGGCTACATCTTCTATACTCGATCAATCTCACCGATTCCGCGAGCGTGAATCAAGCGACGTTCCGTCCGATGAATTTTTTCCACACCTGTGATGATTTTTTTGAGACGCTATCTCTTGCATCCACATAGCAATCTGGATCGATTGCCCTATTCGCGGATTTCCGTTCGCCGACTGTTCGCCACAATAACAGCTTAGCTCAGCTTACTTCAAGTAAACGTTGAACTTAGCCCCCCAACTCGTTGTAAAGAAAAGTCTTTACAGCATACACCCCGCATGCTACAGTCCGGCCACTTTGGCCCTAAATGATTGATAGGCAAAGGATTGACAGATTCCACAAGCGCATTACCTTGGGGTGTACGCCGTTCGTCGGCACATTATCTTGGGCTTCCGGCCAAAAACGGCATTTCAGCGCGGGTTCAGTTTAAACACATGGCGATACGATTCGGCACATCTGGCTGGCGGGCAATTATCGCCGACGAGTTTACTTTCGCCGGAGTGCGGACGGTCACACGAGCCATCTGCGAGCATCTGCGCGCAGGCGATGCGGCAAACGTGGGAACGATCATAGTCGGTTATGACACGCGTTTCTTGGGCGAACGGTTTGCGGCAGAATCCGTGAAAGAGGTCACGGCCCAGGGTTTTCGCGCCTTGCTTTGTAATCATCCGACGCCGACGCCGACCATTTCGCACGCCATTCGCAGCGAGCGCGCTGTCGGGGGGATAAACTTTACGGCGTCGCACAACCCACCCGAATACAACGGGATGAAATTCTCCACCGCCGATGGCGCTCCCGCTCTGCCGGAGATTACCAGGCACGTCGAGCAATTGATCATCGAGATTCAAGACAACCCTGAGCAAAAGCAAGCAAGCGCGAGCGAGAGCAAGGCTGAATCCTATGATCCGCGTCCGGCATATCTCGATGACCTTGCGAGCAAGGTTCGTTTTGAAGAGATCGCACGCGCGGGTGGTCGTTACGCCTTCGATCCTTTGTGGGGAACAGGTCGTGGTTATCTTGATGAAGTATTACGCAGGCGCGATGTTGAAATAGAGACTATTCATGATTGGCGCGATGTAATGTTTGGCGGGCGCTCGCCCGAACCCGATTCAAGTCATCTGGATGAACTGCGAGAAGTCGTCACGAAGAACTCCTGCGCTTTGGGACTGGCGACGGATGGCGATGGTGATCGCTTCGGCGTGATTGATAACAACGGCCGATTCATTACGCCGAATCAGTTGATTGCGCTGCTCTTTGATTATCTGGCGGAATCACGCGGGTGGACAGGCGGTATTGCGCGCTCTGTAGCGACCTCGCATCTGGTTGATCGTGTCGCAGAGGCACGCTCTCTTCCTGTTTATGAAACACCCGTCGGTTTCAAATTCATCGGAGAATTGATCAATGAAGACAAAATCATTCTCGGCGGCGAAGAATCCGCGGGCATGTCAATCAAAGGTCACTATCCGGAGAAAGATGGCATCCTTGCGTGTCTGCTCGCAGCGGAGGCAGTTGCGGCGCGCGGGGCGAGTTTAAGCGAGCAGCTAACGGCTTTATACGAACGTGTGGGTCGCCTTGAATCCGGAAGGATCGGCGTGCGTTTGACGCCGGAGCTGGTTTCCTCTCTCCCAGAGAAATTAAAACAAGAGCCAGCAGAGATCGGCGGTCAACGTGTTGAGCGCGTGAACCGCATGGACGGAGTGAAATTTATCTTCGCTGACGGCTCGTGGCTTTTGATGCGCCCGTCGGGCACAGAGCCAGTGGTACGCATCTACGCAGAATCGGAATCAGATCAAAATTTGGAGGAACTACTTGAACATGGCCGCAAATACATATTGGGTTGATAGCCGCCTGCGCGCTCAACGTGTCGCTTCTCGCACTCTGCCGCCGCTCGCTCCCGTCCAGGATCTCTCGCGCGAGATCATCGGCACGCGTACGGAGGTTCGCCGTCGTGGTGGAGTCATCCCCTCGTGGGTGGTCTTCTCGACGATCATTCTCGCCACCTTTGCGCTCTGCGTAACAATCACTATGCGCACGCGAGCCGAGATACGCGTCGCGTCCGAGCAATATCAAGTGATTGGAACTGAAGTTGAGGCGTTGCGGAGCAATAATGCCGCGCTTGCGCAGGAAGTTCGCCGTTTGCATACTGACCCACGCGCCATCGAGTCGGCGGCACGCACGCGGCTTAACATGGTGCGAGCCAATGAGATTATCGTACCCGTCGAATAATACAGAAGCGGAGACCTATACCGACGCGGAAGCTATCATAGGAAGCAATCATTAAGGTTCCGCCAGTTGCCTTCCGTTCGTTTTCCGCTCCGCTTCCCCGAACCACCGACCCCGCCGAAACGTGCGCGGCTCAAGTCTGCCAACCTGAGCCGCGCCTCTCTTTCCATTCAATCATTTCTCATGACTAACACCCGGTTGACACTCTACCGAACGGTCAACTAATATCGAACTCTTAATTAACTTTGTAGGACTTACTGAATACGCTGCGCGTCAACCGGTGCGGCCTGAAGACTCCAGAGAAAATTATGCCTAAGATCAAAGAAAATTTTTCGCCGGAACAAGCAGCGGTCGAGAGATGGGAAGAGGAAACTCTGAAGCCCATGATGACGAAGCGGCCTGAACGCAAAGAGAGATTCGAGACGGTCTCGCTCGACGAGGTCAACCGTCTTTACACGCCCGCCGATACCGCCGAGATCAACTTCGAGCGAGACACTTCTTTTCCCGGGGAATTTCCTTATACGCGCGGCATACATCCGACAGGGTATCGCGGCAAGCTGTGGACGATGCGCCAGTTCGCCGGGTTCGGAACGCCGGAAGAGACCAACGCGCGCTTCAAATACTTGATGGGGCAAGGTCAAACCGGTCTCTCGGTCGCTTACGATTTGCCGACCCTGATGGGCTACGATTCCGACTCGCCGCTTTCCGAAGGAGAGGTCGGCAAGTGCGGCGTGGCTGTCTCTTCGCTCGCCGATATGGAGGTGCTGTTCGATGGCATCCCGCTCGAACAGGTCACGGTTTCGCAGACGATCAATGCGCCCGCTTCTATTCTGTTGGCGATGTATCTGGTAGTAGCCGAAAAACAGGGTGCCGATTGGAAGAAGATTTCCGGCACGCTGCAGAACGATATTTTGAAGGAGTATATCGCACAGAAAGAATGGATTTATCCGATCCGTCCCGCGATGAAACTGGTCACGGATACGTTCGAGTTCTGCACAGAATACGTGCCAAGGTACAACCCGATCTCTGTGAGCGGTTATCATATTCGCGAAGCTGGCGCGACCGCATTGCAAGAGCTTGCGTTCACGCTGCGCGATGGCATCGAGTATGTAGAGTGGGGCGTGCGCGCGGGACTGGATGTTGACGAGTTTGTGCCGCACATCTCCTTCTTTTTCAACGCGCATAATGATTTCTTCGAGGAGATCGCCAAATATCGCGCCGCTCGTCGCATCTGGTCGCGCATCATGCGCGAGCGCTTTGATGCGAAGAATGAACGAACGCTGCAACTGCGTTTCCACACACAGACCGCTGGCGTCTCCCTCACTGTCCAACAGCCTCTCAACAACATCGTCCGCGTCGCGATACAGGCGCTCGCAGGCGTCCTCGGCGGAACGAATAGTCTGCACACGGACGCTTATGACGAAGCGCTCGCGCTGCCGTCCGACCGCGCCGCGTTAATCGCCCTGCGTACGCAGCAGATCATCGCGGAAGAGACCGGCGTTGTAAATACGATTGATCCGCTTGGCGGCTCTTACTTCATCGAATCCCTGACAAAGAAGATGGAGGACGGTGCGCTTGATTATTTTGAGAAGATAGATGCGATGGGCGGCATGGTCGAGGCGGTCGAGAAGGGTTTCCCGCAGCGCGAGATTCAGGACTCCGCCTATCAATATCAGAAAGCGGTCGAGCGCGGCGATCAAACCATCGTCGGCGTCAACAAATACAGAATGGAGGAAGGTCAGTCTGAATTTTCGCTCCTCGTTATCGCTGAAGGGGTACGCGATCACCAGAACGAGCGGTTGAATCAGACGCGCGCGCGTAGGGACAAAGGCGCAGTCACGGGCGCGCTCGACAAAATCAGGAAGGCGGCGCGGGATAACGAGAACACAATGCCCGCCACCATCGAAGCCGTCCGCGCCTATGCAACGCTCGGCGAAATCTGCGATGCGCTACGCGACGTTTACGGTTTGTATGAAGAGCCGGTAATTTAAGAACAGATGTCAGATGCTAGATGTTAGATGTTGGTTAAAAAGACTGACATCTGACATCTGACATCTGACATCTGACATCTGACATCTGCTTTTTATGTCTGAACAAAAGATACGCGTTCTTGTTGCCAAGCCCGGCCTCGATGGTCATGATAGAGGGGCCAAGGTGATTGCACGTGCCCTGAGAGACGCAGGCATGGAGGTCATCTATACGGGTTTGCGTCAAACGCCGGAGATGATTGCCGCGGCGGCGCTTCAGGAAGACGTGGATGCTGTCGGCATTTCGATCTTGAGCGGCGCGCACAATACGTTATGCCCCCGCATCGTCTCGCTCCTGCGCGAACAGGGAATGGATGACTGTTTGGTCGTCGTCGGCGGCATAGTGCCGCAGGAGGATATATCGCGTCTGAAGGAGCAAGGCGTCTCTGCCATTTTTCTCCCCGGCACTTCAACCCAAGATATTGTTAAGTTCCTTCGCGAAAACGTCCATCCACGGGAATGACGGAAGAGAAGAGAGATCAATGGAGCGCCGCTGTGATCGTCGAAGCCCGCTCTCCTGTGGTAATCATTCGCCTCAATCGTCCCGCCGAGCGTAACCCGCTCTCCATCGCAACTCTCAATCAATTGGACGCCGCAGTGTCTGCGCTCGTCGAGCGCGCGGATATTAAAGCCATTATCTTCACGGGCGCGGATGATGTCTTTGCATCGGGCGCAAACATACGCGAGTTGCGCACGTTGACGCCTGCCACTGCCGGCGAGTTTGCACGGCGCGGGCGGATTCTCTTTGAGAAAATAGCGAGTGCGGCGCAACTGACCATCGCCGCCATCAACGGTTACTGTATGGGCGGCGGTTTAGACCTCGCGCTCGCTTGCGATTTACGCTACGCATCGTCTCATGCTGTTTTCGCACATCCTGGCGCGCGTCTTGGCATTATTACAGGCTGGGGCGGGACGCAGCGCCTGCCGCGTCTGATTGGAATGCACCGTGCTCTGGAGTTTCTTTTGACTGCGCGTCGAATGACGAGCAGCGAGGCGCTGGAGATTGGCCTTGTGAATCGGATCAGTGATCCCGTGCTTGAGGATGCGTGTGAAGCGGCTCAGACGCTTTTCAAATAAGTGATGCTTGAGACTTCCCCCTCCTTTATGACTGAAAGCTTAGGGGCGTTTCCAGACGGAGCCATCAGCGTACTCAATTCGCATCAGAATCACTTTTCCAAATAAACGCTCGCTACCTTTTTTATTTAATGCCTGCACACTGATGACGCGGGCTGGCGGCGATGGAACAAAAACTTCCAGGGTCTTGTCTTTGCCGGGATTTATTTTTCCTTCATTAATGAATTGCTGGTGCCCGACCTTTTCTCCTGTTTCCGTATCGAAGAATAAATAATCCCAATCAACGGCCTTGATGGTTTTTGCGCCGGTGTTTTTGATAAACAGTTTATATCTGAATCCATATCTCTGCTTGGGGACAGCTTGCCGCGCCTTCGCCTCATCTTCCCGCCTGAGTCTTACCTCACGCGTGAGCCTGAGTTCTTCCTCTCTATTCCCGGAATTTTTGGCTCGCTCAAGCTGCCTCTCCTCGTTGATTCTCCTTCGCACCGCCACAAAATCTCCGCCCGAAGTGCTAAAAGGATCAATCTCCCACCCGATTCGCTCTTTGTCCCAACTAAACTTTATGACCGATACGTCAGTCGGGCCTGGAATCTCTGCCGTACTCTGCGCTCTCCCGGCAACCGACAAACAAATAACCAGCAGTAAGAGGATCGGGAATCTCATCTCTACTTCCTCCTTAATGCATAGAAAGTTAAAGTTGATTTTAACACCGACAAGTTCAGAGAAAATAGGGCTGAAGGAAATCTCCCTCAGCCCTATCAGCGTGCCTGTCTGTCTAAAAGCTAGACTAAGATGTCACCTGTCCAGGGCTAAAAGACATACCTGATGCCGACGATAACGCGGCGATTTCCACCGTTGGTTCCCCACTGATTGAGGAAATTGGTGGAGTTGATGCGACCTTCGGGGATGCCGAAGTCACGCGTATTCGTGAGATTGTAGAAATCAGCGCGCAACTGAAGCCTGGTGTTTTCACCGATTCGCGTATTCTTCACGATCCCGAAGTCAATGTTGTTGATGCCGTCTGCGCGTAAGATATTTCTTCCGGCATTACCCACGCGCTGACCTGCCGGTAAAGTGCTGAACAGAGTACGTCCGCCGGCTCGTAACAACTCCTCGACGGTCATATTGGAAAGATCGAGCGAAGTATTGACATTCGCGCGAATAGCGTTGCCGACCAGTCCATCAATACCGCTTAATGCACCTGTCGGATCAGTGCCCAACAGGGGTGTGAACGGCGCACCGCTCTGTAAAGTGAAAAGCGCATTGAGCTGCCAGCCGCCCGCGATGCGGCCGATAAATCCATTTTGCTCTCTAAAGTAAGGTAATTCGAAAACGACGTTACCTGACAAACGATGTGGACGATCAAAGGTGGAGCGCCCACGGTCGCAACGTCGGCAGAAGGAGTCCTGCGAGACGGCCACCTCAGCACCCGACGGGTTGAAAATTTCAGAGGCGTCGTCAATAAAGGCACTCCATGTGTAATGGAGTCCCGCGCTAAAGCCACGGCTCAACCGTTTATCGAAGCTGACCTGCAGCGAATGGTAGATGGAGGAGGAAGCGTTGGCGCGCAGGCGTATGACTCCGCGAGTAGGATCAACTCTGGTTGTGGAAAACGGTAAGCGCGGATTGCCGTCAATCGTCTGGAACAGCGCGCCGCCCTTCGAGCCGACATAGCCGACGCGAAGCACGGAGTTTTGTGTCATCTCGCGCTGCAACTCGAAACTAAACGCATCGTAGTAGGGCGAGCGGAAATCTGCGCCAACTACAGTGCGCGTCAGACTATTCGGGTTCAGGCCAGTAGCCCCCGTAATCGTCGGCAGGATGGCGAAGGCATTGTTCGTCCCCGGCCCAGGAGTAGTTCCCGCAGGCGTCGCAGGTGTCGCAGGCTGCGCCGTAGTCGCCAGAGTGACGGCTGCCACAAACGGGAAGGAGCTGGCGATATTGGCCGCAATGTTGGTGAACGTGTAATCGTACGTTCGCCCGTAGCCGCCACGGATGACCAGTTTATCGCCGCCCGTGATAAAGCCGATAATACCATCTTCGCGGGTCTGCAAATTCCAGTTGAATCCAATGCGTGGTGACCAGTTATTGGTGTCACGCTTGGGGACGGGCGTAAAGCTAAAACGCGTGTCGCCACCCGCCGCAGCTACTATCGCCGTATTAATTCCTGCCAGGTCTCTAATGGGTTGCCCAGGAGTTTCGTAACGCAAGCCATACGTCAAAGTGAAGTTTGGTCTGATCTTCCACTCATCCTGCGCGTAAGCGAAGAAGTCATGCCAGTCGTAGTAAAAGACATCTACGCCGCCCGCCAGTGGTTTGTTTATCGTCGCCACGTCGGCGATGTCGTTGACGAAACGATCCAGCGTAGAATAGAACAGTCTTCCACGAATCGTTGGGAAGAAGAACTGTTTCAACTTATTGCGGCGAATATCCACGCCGAACTTGAAGGCATGATTTCCCCTCGTATAGGAGATGTTGTTTTGAATCTGGAAAGTCTGCTGGAAACTGAATTGCGGAAGATTAACGGCCAGACCGAAGCCCGTTCGACTCGCCGCCGCGTTGAAACCGATCATCCCAAGCTCAGAAATCTCGATGGACGGGATCGTCTCCGAAGAAGGGTCTTGCGCGTTGGTGTTTGATGAGCGTCGGGTATAGGCCATGCGGAAATCATTAACGAGCGTCGGTGAAAACACGCTGCTCAACACAAAGGTCGCACCCTGACTGCGGTTGACGTTCTTGCTTGAGTTTCCCGGGGGAGTTGCCTGCCCGGAACCGGTGGTATCGGCATCATCGAAGAGATAACGCCCGAAGAAATTGTGCTTATCGCTCAGGCGATGATCTATACGAACAGAGCCTTGCCAGTCATTAAAGCCGAATGAGGTTGTACCCGTCACGCTGCCAATCGGGACGTTAAGGACCCGCCCGCCGATTGAGAATGGCGCTGATCCGGTGGCGGCTGTTTGAGCTACGGGAACGAACTGCAACAAGGCTGCAACCTGCGGACGACCACCTGCTTCCGCTTGCAGAATTGCCCGACCGGCTGCCGTCGGCGCGCCGTTCAAGGTGAAACCCGAACCGAGCTGGCGATCCCACCATCTTTGCAGGGAAACAAAGAAGAATGTTCTGTCCTTACCGCTGTAGATGGAACGCCCGCCTTCGCCAAAGCGCGGCAGGTGCAGCGGGCCGCCAAATGTTCCTCCAAGCTGGTTTTCAACGCGGAACGGAGCATGTGTCCGCGATGGATTGGTCGCATTCGGATTGCAGAACCCTGCGCCCTTGTCCGTATTGCTACAGGCATTGAGGGCATTATCATTGTGGAACCAGAAGAGCGAGCCGTGCCAATCGTTCGTGCCGCTTTTCGTGACGGCATTAAAAATCGCGCTGCCGTTGCGTCCGTATTCGGCGCTGAATTGATTAGTGATAAGCCGTACTTCCTGAATAAGATCAGGATTATTTAGCTGCACGGAAGCGCCTGAGATGCCCGTATCATTGTTATCCTGACCGTCAATCATGAAATTATTCGAGCGTTGACGGCCTCCGTTTGCGGAAAAGCCTATGCCCTGCGCGAACTGACTTTGATTTGATTGCAGCTGACTAACGCCCGGAGCCGAGAGAGCGACGTTAAAGACATTGCGATTCGTAGAGAGCGGAAGCTCGGAGAGCCGTCTTTCATCGAAACGGGTGCTGACCTCCGCATTGGACGTATTCAGGAGAGCCGCATTTTCCACCACGTTGACGACCTCTGTCGTCACGCCTGCGGGCTTTAGCTCTACATCTACGACGGCGGTCTGATTGAGCAGAAGCGTGATGCCGGTTTGCACGTGTTTCGCAAAACCCGATTGATCTACTGTCACTTCATATCCGCCGACCGGCATACTAAGCAGATTGTAACGACCCTCGTCGTCGGTCTGCACCGTGCGCGTCAGATTCCTCTCTACCTGTCGGGCAGTCACAGTCGCGTTGGGAATGACAGCTCCCTTTTCATCTGTGACCGTCCCTGAGATCGTTCCTGAGATCTGCGCCATAACAGGACAGGCCAAAAACATTAAAAGCCCGATTGATAGAAGAAGCTTTGCTGCTTTAATCATCATCAACTCTCCTCAGCTATTGTGTTGGAAGATAGAGACCGGTTAAAAGGAAAAGCAAGTCCGCTTGATTACTTCTATCCGCTGGCGAGCTGGTTCCGGCACGTAATGGTCTGTTTATGATGTCTACGCCAGAGGAAAGGTCACGACCGCGAGAAAAGACAACCCCGTAAAGCGCTTTTAGCGAACGCAAAAACCATACCGAGGAATCGTTTGCCTAAGCCTGATGAGCATGGCTTATTAGATACAAAAAAAAGCCCGTAAAACACACGTTAAACTGGATTTCGGGTTGGCCCCCAAATTCTACGATGATTAGCTCAACCCCTGGAGATATTCGTAATTTTGGAGGGTTTATACGAAAAAATGTATAACCTCTAAAACTTTATAGTCTTCCTGACACTGTTTCTAAAGCTTTTGCGAGAGTCTGGATCAAGAGGGTGTGGAGTTTCCGTTTGATTGGGATGCGACGAGGCATAGGCGCTCGTTAGCATTGGCTTATTGATCGAAAAGCAAGGGGTGCCGCTATTTTTTCTCCAGGAATCTGGCAATTCCCTGCCGGCAATCATCCGTCATACGCGCGAGGGCGTTGAGATCAACGCCGGATTGAAGCGCCGCGTCGAAGGTCATGGCGTCCATATGGTAGAGCAGGCGTTTGGAGAGCATGACGGCTGAACGACTGACCTTCTCAAAACCCTGAACATATGTTCCCACTTCCGTCTCAAAGGCCGCATCGTCAAACACGCGATTAATAAGGCCTATGCGCTCGGCCTCTGCGGCGGTAATCTCAGTCCCGCGCGTGATCAACTCGAAGGCGCGCTTCTCCGAGACGTTGCGGCGCAGGATAGCCATCACCATCGCCGGGACGAAACCGATCTTCACTTCAGGATAACCGAATCGCGCCGAAGCGTTGGCGAGCACGATGTCGCACGCGGTCGCGAGCCCGCATCCGCCCGCGAGAGCACGGCCTTTTACGGCAGCAACTACGGGCACGCGCACGCGGCGAATCAATGCGAACAACTCCATCAAGGATTGCGCATCCTCTAAATTCTCGACGACGGAGCTGTTTGAAATTTTCTGAAGCGATGCGAGGTCTGCGCCGGAACAGAAGTCCGCGCCCGCACCTGTGATCAGAGCGACGCGCACAGCCTCTTGACCTTCGGCTTCGCGAAGTGCGGCTTTGAGACCGCTCACTAGCGCGTCATTTAGAGCGTTGCGTTTCGCGGGACGATTGAGCGTGATGCGCGCAACCGTTCCTTCCACCGAATAGAGTACTTCTTGACTTGTGTCTGGCATGAACTAATTGTTTATGCTTCGCGGGAAATCAAGCTTCGTCGAGAAATTGGCCGAGCGCCTTGTTGACTTCCGCGACGGCTTCGTTTTGCACCCAGTGGGCGCTGGTGGCAATCCTCACTTCGCGATACGGAGCATCAATGTAAGCGCCGACGTTGCGCACAGTTTCAGGGACGATGGCGTGATCCTGCTCGCCATAGATAAAGAGGGTCGGAACACGTATCCGACCATCACTCATCTCCTCGGCAGGCTTCCGCCGCTTTAAAAAGAGTCGCGTGAAATTCGCGCGGTAGTAATTGATGGCTGCCGTCAAAGCGAATGGTTCGCGGAGCGCCTTCTTGTAAACAGCGATGTCTGCATCCGTGAAACTGCCGGGGCGTGCCACCGTCGTTTTGAACGCACGCTCGATGGCAGCGAAATCCCCCGCCCTTATCAATGTTTCAGGCAACCAGGGAATCTGGAAAAAGAGCATGTACCAGCTTCTGAGCGCCTGTTTAAAAGTCAGGTTTTTTCGCCACGCGGCCATCGGCGGGACTTGCAGGGCGGCGAGTTTCCAAACGTATTCGGGATGTCTTTGCGCCACGGCCCAGGCCACGCCAGCACCCCAATCGTGTCCGACTATGGCCGCCTCTCGCGCGCCGAAATGGCGTACGAGGCCCAGCACATCGTCCACGAGCAGTTCCATCCTGTAATCTTCCACACGCGGCGGTTTATCGCTGAGGTTGTACCCGCGAAGATCAGGCGCGACCACGTGATAGCGATCTCCGAGGGCCATCAACTGATGACGCCAAGAGTACCAGCATTCAGGAAAGCCATGAAGCAACAGCACCAATCGGTCGCCGCTGCCGCGCTCGGCATAATGCAGGCGCACTCCACCCACCTGCGTGTAACCGTGGCGGATGGAGGAATCGAGACTTGCCAGTTCTTCATTCATAAGAGATCAGTGACAGGAATGAAAACAAGTTCTATTTTGTCACTTGTCATATATCACCCGTCCCTGTATTTCAAGTGCTTCGTCGTCTGTGACATCTATCTCCATGCGCAGGAGGGCGGTCGAAAAAGTCTTGCCCTGCGCATCAGTCATCAGAGAGAGCGTCCCGCCGCCGCCCAGACTTTCGTGCAGAAGGAAATTGAGCGCGCCGAGATTAGGCAGCTCAAAACGCTCGACATCACCTTTGCAGATCCCTTCAAAATGTTTCTTGACGCGCGCGGCCGTGACCTCGCGGACAAGCAGAGCGTAGTATTCTTCGCGCAGAGCGATCAAGCCGACGTTGGCCGTATCACCCTTATCACCCGAACGCGCGTGCCCCAGTTTGATTAATTGAATACGCATAAGCCTTCTATAACAGCCTCAACCATTTGAATTAAATCCGATTTTAGCCGGGATATTAGAGATTGAGCCTCTCTTTATACAACGAAAGCAAGTGAAAACCGACGACGACGAGCGCATGATTGATTGTCCCATCACTGATCAGCGCGGGAACATCAACGAGCGGGACGTGACGCACCGCTGTCTGCTCTGTGCTTTCAAACACGGGCACATGATCAAAGGCAGTGTTGCGCGCGAGGTAGGTGTGAATCCAGTTGTTTTGAATCGCCGGGTTCGGTCGCGTCCTTCCGAGGAATGTTATCTCGCTTGAGAGGTAGCCTGTCTCTTCAAGAAGCTCGCGTGCGGCGGCGTCTTGCGGCGTCTCGCCTGCATCCACCATGCCGCCCGGAATTTCAAGCGTCACTTCGTTTGTGCCATGCCGGTATTGTTCGATCATCAAGACCTCATCGCGCGCCGTAAGCGGGATGATGTTGATCCAGTCGGGCGCTTCGATGCAGTAAAAATCGTGCTCGCTCGCGTCGCGGGGGCTCGCGCACAGGTCACGGCGAACTTTGAAGACACGGCAATCAGCGACCTGCTCTGCCCGTAGGCGTTTCCAGGCGGGCGTATCCGCGCCGAACCGCGCGCGATCTAAAGCGATTGCCGCGGGCGCGTCCCGTTCCTCGCTCAAGCTTCGGTCACCTCAACGCGAGGCTCGATCAATTCCTTAGGGATAAGCGCGGGCCAGTAAGCGACGATCTCTTCGACCTTCGGGCGGCCTCCGGCGAATCCTGTGACGCCGGGTGGGCCTGTCAGGATCAGCGGCGCAATCTCTTTCGTAAAACGCTCAATCGCTTTTTTGTCCTCGCCGCGCACGCCGATGCGAAGTTGTACTTCGGCCAAATCCGGCGACGGCTTTCCAGCGAGCGGGCCATGCGTCGCGTTAGCGCCGACGAATTCCGTCAGAACATGATCGAACTTGAGCCCCAGACGCTCCATTCGTGCGCGCAGGATTTTATCAGCCGCGATTGCCTTCTCGTATGCATCCGGCCATGAATAGACGAGCGTGCCAACGGCCTTGTAACCGGCAGAATAACTGATCGAGACTTTTAGGAACTCCGTCGCAGGCTTTCCCTTGACACCAAAAATGCGCACGCGATCCGGCCCGTCCGTCTCAAGTTGAATCGTCGTGAAATCGGCGACGCAATCGGGCGTGATGTAAGCGTGCGGGTCGCCCATTTCGTAAAGCAGTTGTTCTTTGATTCCGGGGACATTGACGCGCCCGCCCGTCCCTTCGTGCTTGGTTACGATGAATGTGCCGTCCGGCGCGGCTTCTACGATGGGAAAACCGACGTTCGCCAGATCGGGAATATTGCGCCAGTCGTACTGACAATTGCCGCCGGACGATTGCGCGCCGCATTCGATGATATGCCCGGCGATGGTTCCGGCAGATAGACGATCCCACTCCTCTTTGCCCCAACCGAACTCATGTATCATCGGCGCTAAAGTCAGGCCGGTATCGGTCGCGCGCCCCGTGATGACCACCTGCGCGCCACGATTGAGGGCTTCTACCATCGGCCACGCGCCCAGATAGACATTAGCGCTTTGAATGCGTTCACGAACCGTTGCGAGCGGCTCGCCGGTATCCATATTGCGAAGTTCTATACCGCCCGCGAGCAGTTCATCCAGGCGCGCCATTATATCGTCGCCGGTGACAATGCCGATGCGCAGTCGCCCGCTCAATCCGAGTTCTTGCGCCGTCTCGCGCACTGCCTCGGCGCAGCCTTCGACGTTGACGCCCCCGGCGTTGGCCGTCACGCGAATATTCCGCTCGACGCACCGGGGAAGAATCTGCTTCATGAGCGGCACGAAGTCGCGCGCATACCCGGCCAAAGGGTCGCGCGCGCGCTGCTTTTGCATGATTGACATCGTGACTTCGGCCAGGTAATCGAGCATGATGTAATCAATGGGCCCACCCTCGACCTGACGCACAGGCGCGTCCAACATGTCGCCCCAGAACCCCTGCCCGCTGGCGATGCGAATCTTTTCTCTCATAAAGCTTTACCGTCGAGATAATATTGTTTGTCTATTTTAAAAACAGTAGCGATGAACGCGCTCTAAAGCAAGCAGAGCGCGGGCGGCGCATCCCTTATTAGTGGACGCGCCGCCCGCGCCGAACGGCATAAAACAAGTCGTTGCACTTTAAACCTCAAAGCGCAATACCGCTCGCTGACGACTGACCCTTTTAGGGTCTACTTCAGCGTCGCGTGGCTATGTTCCATTCCCGACGAGCGTCTTGCACGACGACGGGTACGACGACCAGTTCCCCGCACTGCTGTGCCTGCTGCCGAGAACGAGAATTGACGTCTCTCGCCGGGGACACTCGTGAGTGTCACACGGTCGCCCACCCTACGCGCCTGCAAGGAGACGGTCGGAAGCGGAGGAGGAGGAGGGTTCTGCGTCGGCGGAGGCGCCGTCGGATCGCCGAACATCATCGTCACGCCTGTATAGCCGCGCGTCGTAACGGCGGTCACGCGGCCTGATATGGCTGTGCCGCCGCCTTCAGGCGTAATCGTAAAGTTGTTGCCGGTGATCGTCAGTGTGCCCGACCCACTCAAACCGCCTTCGGGATAATTAACAGTGCCGGTGTAAGTTCCCGACAGGTCTGTCTGCTCACCGCCGGAGTTGGCACTCGTCGTACCCATTCCGCCCATGGTAGTTGTTGCTGCCGCACCGCCGGACATATCCGTCGTAGCACGACGGCGATTACGACGACGACGGCGGCGGCTTGTACCACCCATACTGGTGTTGGACTGCATTCCTGCGCCAGCCGACATGGTGGTGTCTCCTGCTGTGCCTGACACATTGGCTGACACATCGCCGGACGTACCAGCGCTGGTGTTGACGCGAGCGCGTCGGCGCTGTCTTCTACGGCGGCCCGTGTTGCCTGTGGAGGTGTTCCCCCCGGACATATTGCCGTTCTGCGAAGTCATTGTGCCGCCGCGCGTCGCTTCGTTCTCATTCTGCGCTAATACAACCAGGTCTGCGCCGACGATAGCCACGGAGACGACGAGCACAAACAAATTTGTGATAAAGCGTGTGGTGCTGTTCTTGCTCACGGATGTTTCTCCTCCTCTGTTGTATCGCGCACTAATCTTTTGTGAAGCGCGGTACTCGGTAAGTGTCGTACATTTTTTCAATCGCGATACTGTTATCGCGGCAGCCTGGAATAAATGATCCAGACTACGAGCGGGGCTCGCGCCTGCCGCTGCCAGGGTAAAGCAAGTGGGGTACTCGGATCAAAGCTCCTGAAACAAATATCAGGGGACACGCCTGCCATGCGTGAAAAATCATGAACAGGGTGTCGGGCAATTCCGGACTTGAATACTATAAAGCGTAAACGGGTATACAGTTTCGCACAAGAATCGAATTCTGTGTACTAAAATTTTGCACCTCCGGGTATTTATCGCACCCTCTGGGGTCAGGCAAGTGTGGGGGGCAGGACAAACTGCCCCAGATGCGGCCCGCCATAATTGAGGGCTACGCGCAAGGCCATTTCCAGCGCATCGCGCGTATCTTCAGGGACGATGACTGCATCAACATGCCCCCGCGCGGCGGCATATTTGGCATCCAACTGCTGCTCGTAGCTCTCGCGCACGCGCTCCATCTCGGCCTGTAACTCCGCATCGGGCTGCAAGCCTTCGCGCTTCAGTTTGTCCAATTGCGTGCCAAACAGAGCCTGCACAGCCGAGTCGCCCTCCATCACGCCCATCCTTCCTGTCGGCCAGCTAAAGATAAAATCCGGATCGAAGCCCTGCCCGGCCATAGCATAGTAGCCTGCGCCCGACGCATGATTGATGGTCAGGACGATCTTGGGCACAGCGGCGGTCGCCATCGCTTCGACAAACCGTGCGCCGGCGCGAATAATGCCTGAGTGCTCGGCTTCGGCTCCGACCATAAAACCGGAAACATCCTGGACGAAGAGGAGCGGAGTTTGATGACGATTACAGGTCTCAATGAAGTAAGCGACCTTTTCCGCCGAATCGGCATAAATAATGCCGCCAAATTTAGGTGGGCCGCCGCTCGGCTCGCGAATCATCCCTCGACTGTTGGTGATGACGCCGACATGTATGCCGCGCACGCGAGCATGTCCCGTGATCATCTCCTTCGCGTAATCTGCCTGAAATTCGTCCAGGTGCCCGCCGTCGAGCAGGCATTCGAGCACCGCGCGCATGTTGTAAGGCTGGCGGTGATCTTCCGGTATGAGATCATAGAGTTCTGGAGCGGGGCGCGCCGCTTCCACGCTTTCCGTGATCGAGACGACGCTTGCGGGTTTGACCGAAAGCTCTGAGACGAACTCTCTGATTTTAGCCACGCAGGCTGCATCATCCGGAACGCGGTAATGCGCGACGCCGGACAGCTCGTTGTGTGTGCGCGCCCCACCCAAAGTCTCGTTATCAATGGTCTGACCCGTAGCGCCCTTGACCAGATTTGCGCCGCCCAGCCCCATGAAGGAGGTTCCTTCGACCATCACGATGATGTCGGACAGTGCCGGCAGGTAAGCGCCGCCGGCGATGCATGGTCCCATCACCGCGGAGATTTGCGGTATCTTCAGATAGCGCCGCATGATCGAGTTGTAATAAAAGATACGTGATGCGCCGTACTGGCCCGGAAACACTCCGCCCTGGTAGGGCAGATTGACTCCGGCAGAATCCACCAGATAAATGATCGGCACGCGCGAGCGCATCGCAATCTCCTGCGCGCGCAGAATCTTTCTGATCGTTTCCGGCCACCATGATCCGGCCTTAACCGTCGCATCATTGGCTATGACGACAACCTCGCGCCCATTGATGCGGCCCATGACCGTGACCACCCCCGCAGCCGGAGCCCCCCCGTTATATTGATCATAGGCGACGAGCAGGCCGATCTCCTGCGCGTAAGACTCTTTGTCAAGGAGCAGTGCGATGCGCTCGCGCGCCGTCAGCTTGCCTTGCTGATGCTGGCGCTCGATCTTATCGGGGCCGCCGCCGCGCCGTAGCTTGGCTTCAAGCCGCTGTAGGTCTGCGACCAGAGAGCGCAGGCGCGTACGTGTTTGTTGGGAAGCCGGTCGTGCCTCAGACTTCATTTCGATATTGACCGACCGCGCTTACAGCCTCGCTCCGCCAGCGCTTCCGGTTGAGCCGTTCACTTATTTGTCTCTAAAAGCTTTAAGGTGGCCCCAAAATAGCACAAGAGAGCGATGCAAAACAATGTGCGCATCTGCTATCGGAGAGCGTGCGAAGCGTCCTCTTTTGAATTTTTGTATTCCTGGGATGAAAGCAAAGCGTAATGAAGCAGTGGAAGCATTCGACCGGGCCGCACGATAGAAGCGACCTCGCCGACGCGCAGTGCGCCCATCGCCTCGTAGAATTCCAGTGCGAAGGGATCGCTGCCGATCAAGAGCCGCTCGAATCCGAACGCCCGCGCGGTTTCCACCGCGTGCAGAAAGAGAAGACGCCCGCACCCGCGCCCGATCATGGCGGGCTCGACGAAGAGGTGCATCAGCTCGACTTCTGTTCCCTCACCGCTCATGCTGTAAAAGCCCGCGATGCTTCCCTGTTCTTCGATGACGAAGACGGGACAGGACGCGATATATTCAGGCGTCAGCGTCAGATCAATACGACATGCCTGCAAAAACTCCGGATCGTAGCCCCAATGCCCCTTTGAGCGCAGCGCCAGTTCAGTCAACTGCGTCGCTTCGCTCAGAGAAGCTTGTCGGATGTTTGCGGCCATCGCACACTATCCTTCACCCTCAGGCTTTCGGCCAGATGTTTTTGAGAAGCGCTTTGGTATCCGCCTTCACCGGCACACCTTCGAGGATGATAACGCGAGAGCCGTTTCTCTCCATCAGGACTGTGCCCTCCGTGCCCGTGCGCCACACGCGGCGAGCGGAAGCCAAGCCGTCCAGCGTTTCTATCATCTCAGCTCCACTGTAGCGTCGCGCTGTGCGCTTGGCGTAGGCGTCGAAGAATTCGCCCGCGTCCTTTTCCGAATCCCAACTGATCAGTTGCGCGATCATCACCTCGCCGCTATTTTTGTTCTCATAAACAGCGTAGCGGTCGCCGCCCCACCCTTCTGCCGCACGCTTCGATTCGGCCTCTGCCTTCAAATACTCGTCTAGAATCAGGTAGAAGCTCCATTCGCCGTTGACATCATAATCAACGCGCTTCCATCCCTTGCCGAGCGTCTGAGAGATGTCAGGCTGCGCGAGCTTGACGGGCGCTTCGCGCGCGAAATACTTTTCGACGTGCATGATCTGCTCGGTTGATTGCGGCAAATCAGTGTAAGCCTGCGAGACGCGCGCCCAGCCATCACGCTTGAAGAGACTCTGCACCCAGGTCAATCCCCTCTGGTAAGGAAAGAGCAATGATTCGCGCAGGGCGCGCGGAGCCTTGTCTATCTGCTCGGAAGAAGAGCCGCTCGCTTCGATTGATTTGAGCATCGCGATGGCGCGCATCGGATTGCGCATTATATAAAGCTGCATGGTAAGCGTGGCGTCGCCCTCGACCAGAGCGTGCGCGGCCAGCTCGGCGTCGGAATCGCCCCTGGGCCATTTCTCGAAGCGGCGAAGATTGAAATGCTGATCCTGTAGAGCGTGCGTCAGTTCGTGGGCGATGACAGGCTTTTGTCCGTCAACATCAATCCAATCGGCGAGAAAGAACTCCTGCTCCTTCGGATCGTAGTAACCGGCGACCTGCTCCGTCAGCAGACTGACGAGGAAAGGGCGATACTGAAAATCCTGCGGCACGAGCCCAAGCTTTTTGAGAGAGATTTCCGTGGCGTGCAGCTCTTCGGGCGTAGTGTCCTGGTCCAGATTCTTCATGATCATGCGCTCGATCTCGGCGCGCGACTGCGCTCCGCTTTTGACGGGTCGCAGGATCGAGAGCTTTCTAAGCCCGCTCGTCTCCTGCAAAACGTCGGCAGTCGCCGCCGCGACCGCCACGCTCTTGGTGTTTGTCGGAGCCACTGCCCCGCTCTGAGGCCGCGTCGCGGTCGCACGGGATTCGACCAAAATCAATCCCATAATCGAGAGAAAAGCCGCCAGGGTTACCGCTTGGAGTCTGATTTTCTTTGACATCTATAACCTTTCGCTTTTATAGTCCGCTCAAACAGTCCGAGGACATTTAATTTACCAGAGACACCCCTGCGTTGAAAGACCCGAACGTGGGAAATGGTTTTTATCAGATGGTGAGTATGACCCAGGAAGATGCATTGAGAGAGCCGGAATGGCACGAGACGCGTGTGCGCGTGCGCTATTCCGAGACGGACAAGATGGGCGTGGTTTATCACGCCAACTATCTCATCTGGTTCGAGATCGGGAGGACGGAGTTCTGCCGCGCGCGCGGCTTTTCCTACCGCGATATGGAAGAGAACGAGCACTCATTTCTCGTCGTCGCCGAAAGCTATTGCCGCTACAAAGCGCCCGCATATTATGACGACGAGTTGATCGTGCGCACTCATATCACGGAAAAGCGCCGCCGGGCGCTCAGATTCGGTTACGAGATCGTTCGCGCTTCAGACTCTCAGGTCATCGCCGAGGGCGAAACCGGCCACGTTGTCACAGACGGTCATGGCCGCGTCCGCTCATTCCCCGAAGCCTACAACCAGCTTCTCTCCTCGTCGCCCGCCACACCCCAGTTCGCGCAACGCAACGACGAAATTGCGCCTGACGATTAAAATTTGCTCAATTTAACGTTCATGAGGAAGAGAGAGGCGAGAGATTTCGCGTGCGCGACCGGTCGCCTCGTCCACGTCTATCACGGCGGCGCAGATGCGTACTTCGCCTGCGGCGTGTTCGGCGCGGCGATGCACGGCTGAGGTAAACCGTGCGATGACATCCTCCTGCTTCATGCCGATGACGCCCGCGTAGCTTCCCGTCATGCCGATGTCCGTCAGGTAGGCTGTGCCCTCGTGCAGAATACGCTCGTCAGCCGTTTGAACATGAGTGTGCGTGCCGACGACCGCCGAGACGCGCCCGTCCAGAAACCACCCCATCGCGCTCTTCTCCGAAGTGGCCTCGGCGTGCATGTCCACCAGACGAACCCTTATCTCGGACGAGAGCGTGCCGACCAGCACATCTGCCGCGCGGAAGGGATCATCGGCAGGCCCCATAAAGACACGCCCGATCAGGTTGAGCACAGCGACGGGTGTGCCCCGCACTTCTCCCGTCCAGATTCCCTTGCCGGGCGTTCCCGGAGGATAGTTCGCCGGGCGCAGCAGGCGCGGCTGGCGTTCGATGTAAGGAATAACCTCGCGCTTGTCGAAGATGTGATTGCCGGAGGTCATGACATCTATTCCGGCATCGAAAAGCTGGTCGGCGAGCGAGGGCGTGATAGAGAAGCCGCCCGCCACGTTCTCCGCGTTCATGACGGCCAGATCAATCCCGTGCTGCTCTCGCAAATCCTGAATGCGTTCGAGCACGGCAAGGCGTCCGGGCCGCGCCACCACATCTCCGATCATTAAAACTTTCATCGTCCCTTGATTGTACTTTCTCTCAAGCTGTCAGGCCAAAATAAAATGACAGGTGATGAGTGATGACTAACAAGAGGAGTAAAACTTACCTCTCTTGTCACTTGTCACTCTTCACCTGTCATTGTCGAAAGAATGGCGAGAGGGAAATCCGCGATGGCCGTTCCGGAGCCGAAATTGAACCTGCACTAGACAGGTGGGTGACCCTTTTTTAGCCGCAGCCTATGGCAGTTCCTTAACGATGAAGGAATGCACCGGCCCTAAAGGCGGCCTTGGTCTCCCTTTTTATCGGCGTTGGCTCAATCATCGTAACTCGGTGACGAACCCTGCAGAATTAATTCCCTCTGCCGGGAGAGATACTAGCACAGATAAGAACAGATGTCAGATTTTAGATACCGGATGTCAGAAAAATTTCCCCGACTTCCGGTATCTGACATCCAGCATCTGCATTTTATGTGAAAGCGATGTTGCCGGTGTTGCTCGGCTGAGTTTGTTCAACTGTGGAGCGTACTTTGAGCAGGCGGTCAAGCATCTCTGCGCACTCGGCGCTGCGGGACGCGAGCTGCGAATCGGCCTGTTCGTGCAGACGCTTTAAGCGATGCAGTTCGTCTGCGATGTGCAGGGCAGCGAGGATGGCGACCTTGAGGGAATCAACGGTGAGCGTTCCCGAAGAAATCTCGCGCATGCGCGCGTCCACGAACTCCGCGAGCTGTGTGATGTACTCGCTGTCGCCATCAGAACGAATATTGTAGGTCTGATTATAGATTTCGACCCTGATGGTCGGCGTGCTGCCTGCGTCCATATTTCCCTTGCCTAAACTGATGCGGTTCTGAGCATCTCTCATTTACGCACCGCCTCTGCCATTTCAGGATCGAGCGTAGCGATGGCGTCAAGCATCGCCTCAACCTTCATGCGAACCGTATCGCGTTCGGAGAGCAGCCGCTCTACCTGATTCTCGAGCCGCTCCTTTTCGTTAAGAAGGCTTCCGATCTCGCGACGGATGCCTGTGATCTCGCGTTCCAGAACTTCCTTCTCCTGACGAAGCGTTTTCGTCAGTTCGATGGTGCGGTAAATTTTATCTTCAAGGTGTGAGAACTTTTCTAATCCGGATAATCCGACCATCGCCTTCTCCTCGAAACATGCGGGGCTTATACGAGCCGACCGATTATGCGACTTCGCGCGCGTGAGCGCAAGACTTATCAAGCAGAGTTAAAAGGTTGGAGGCCGGAGGTTAGTAAAAAACTTCGCCTCCCGCCAGGCTCCGGCCCCTATGCCCTCATCTTCGCGTCATAACTTTTTTCCAGAGCGTGGACGATCCGCCCGTGCATCTCGTCAACCTCTTCATCGCGCAGCGTCCGCTCGTCAGAGCGATATTCCAGGCGCAGCGTCATCGAGCGTTTATCTTCCGGGAGGCTCGCTCCCTCATATACATCAACCAGCTTTGCCTCGCGGCACTCTTTTATCTGCTGCTCCGAGACGGTTCGGAGCAACTCCGCGTATGTCACATCACGCGCGATGAGCAAGGACACATCTCGCACAATCGAGGGAAAGCGCGCGAGCGGCGTGTAGGCGGCCGATTGTTCTTTCACCGTCAGTAATGATGTGAAATCAACCTCAGCGACATAGACGGGCTGACGGAACTTGTAGAGAACAGCGACCTGTTCATTAAGCCTGCCTATTGTGCCGATTGCTTTCCCGCCCGTGCTGACCTCGGCGGCCTGACCTGCGCGCAGGTGACGCGCGCTGCCAGTCGGCGCAAACTGCAAACCTGAAAGCTGCATCGCTTCACAGGCTGCTTCGAGCGCGCCTTTCAGATCATAAAAATCAAGCTCGCGCGGCGTACCGGCATGGCTTTCTTCGGTCGCGCCGCCGGTAATGACGAGCGCAAAGGCTTCCCGTTCGTTCGGCAAGTTATCGCCGCCGCTTGTAGCAAAGATACGACCCGTCTCGAAAAGGCGCACATCGCGCGTGCCGTGATTAAAATTGTTCCTGACGGCATCAAGCAATCCCGGCAGCAGGCTCGGTCGCATCCTGGTCGCGCCTTCAATGATCGGATTTCGCAAGGTGACGAAACGCGCGTCCGCGTCAACTTCACTCACCAAACCCGGCAACAGCTCGAAGTAATCGTCGAGCGAGGCGTCAATAAAGGCGAAGCTGATGGCCTCGTCGAAACCGTACGCCGTTAAAACCTGTCGTATTGCTCTGCGCCGACGCTCGCCCGGCTGATACTCCCCGGCGATATTCGAGGCCGGAAGCTCTATCGCGATCTTTTCATAACCGACGTGGCGCGCGACCTCTTCAACAAGGTCTTCCTCGCGTTCGACATCCACACGCCAGGAGGGAACAACATAAGTCAGACGCGGATTGAGGTCGCCCGCCGCCTCTTCAGGAACGCCGTCTCGAAAGCTCCATTCTTCTTCAAAAGCGGGGAGTTTAGCGCGTTGCGCGAAACCGAGCGCAGACAGAATACGGTTGATCTCAGGCATCGAGACCGTCAATCCCGTGAGTTTCGTCACCCGTTCGGGGCGCAGATAGACATCTACCGTCTGCATGTAGTTCGGATAAACATCCAGAATATCCTCGGTCGCTGTTCCACCTGCGATCTCGCAGATGAGAGCCGCGCAACGCTCCTGCGCCTGTAGCACGCCGCCGTAATCAGCCCCGCGCTCGAAGCGGTGTGAGGCTTCCGTGTGAAGGCCAAGCTTTCGCGCAGTATTGCGCACCGATACCGGATTGAAGTACGCGCTTTCGATCAACACATCGCTGGTCGCGTCAGAGATTTCCGTCTCCGCTCCGCCCATCACGCCCGCGATGGCGACGGCCCGGCGCGCATCCGCGATGACAAGCATCTCTGCATCCAGCTCGCGCTCTACCCCGTCCAGCGTTCGCACTTTCTCGCCCACTGCTGCGCGGCGAACGATGATGCGCCCTTCGGCCAGTTTAGCGAGATCGAAAGCGTGAAGCGGTTGCCCCAGCTCGTGCATGACGTAGTTGGTGATGTCTGCGACATTATTGATGGAGCGCTGGCCGATAGCTTCCAGCCGTTTGACCAACCAGTCAGGCGAGGGCGCTATCTTCACGCCGCGCACGATACGCGCCGTATAGCGCGGGCACAAATCCGGATCGCGTATTTCGACAGAGGTGATGGATTCCGTCATCCCTGTTGCGCCCGCAGGCTGCGCGACAGGCACTTGAACGGAAAGGTTCTCGACCACCGCCAGTTCACGAGCCACGCCAAGATGAGACAGGCAATCCGGGCGATTCGAGGTGAGATCGAAATCAAGCACGAAATCATCGCCCGCCTCTTGCACACTCTCGACCGCAAGGCCAATCATCGTCAGCCGGTCGCGCAACTCCTGCGGCGACCATTTTGTATCCGTCAACTCACGAAGCCAGTTATAACTAATATTCATAAGCAATCAGTAGTCAGTAATCAGTAGTCAGTTTTCATCGCTTTTGGCTGATGACTGACTACTGACCACTTCTATTTAAATTGTTCGAGGAAGCGAATGTCGTTCTCGAAGAGCAGGCGTATGTCGTCGAGGCCGTACATCAGCGCGCACATGCGATCAATGCCGAGGCCGAAGGCAAAGCCGGAAAACTGCTCAGGGTCAATCTTGACGGCGCGCAGGACGTTCGGATGAACCATGCCCGATCCGCCCAGCTCGATCCAACCCGAATTTTTACAGATGCGGCATCCGCTGCCTCCGCACTTAAAACAACTGTAATCAACTTCGGCGCTCGGCTCGGTGAAAGGAAAATACGAGGGCCGAAAGCGCGTGCGGGTCTCCGGGCCGAACAGGCGCGTGACGACCTCTTGCAGCGTGCCCTTCAAGTGCCCCATCGTGATGCCTCGATCCACGTATAACCCTTCGACCTGAAAGAACATGGGGTTGTGCGTCGGGTCAGGCGTGTCACGGCGGAAGACGCGACCGGGCGCAAGGACCCGCAGCGGCACGCCGCGTCTCTGCATGGCATGAATCTGCACCGTCGAGGTCTGCGGACGAAGCGCATGACCCTGCGTGGTGTAGAAGGTGTCCTGTGGATTGCGCACCGGATGATCTTCAGGGATATTGAGCGCCGTGAAATTGTAGAAATCGTTCTCGATCTCGCGGTCATCCTCAATCGAATAGCCGAGCGATACGAAAATATCTTCGAGGCGCTGGCGCAGGAGTGTGATCGGATGCAGATGACCATGACGCGGACGCTTTCCTGGCAGCGTCACATCAATACGCTCGCGCTGAGTTCGCAATGCGTCTATTAAATTTACGAGTGTGCGCTCCGTATCAGCAATTTTGTCCTTTATGTCATTTTCAACAAGCACCACAAGCTGCCCGAACTCTGCACGCTGATCGGGAGCTAATTTCCCTATCATCTTCTTGATAGCTGCCCACGTGCTTTTTTTGCCCAACTGCTGAGTCCGCAGTTCTTCAAGCTCTCGTAAAGTGGCATCAGCATCTTTAAGGGTTATAGCATCCTCACCATTGAGGAAATCCTTAAATCTATCTGACCCACCGCGAAAGCGCGCAAAGCGCTCGAACTCTTGCTCGAACGCCTCGCGTGCGGCCATCACCTGTTGCCTCGGCTCGACTTGTTCAGTGGCTTCCGGCATCACCAGAATCCTTTACTTCTTCGCTCAGGCTGCCGCCTGTTGCTGTTGTTGTTGTTCGTTCTCCAGCGCGCTCTTGATTTGACCGGCGAGCGCCGTAAACGCTTCGGGCTGGTTGACGGCCAGATCGGACAGAATCTTTCTATCCAACTCGATGCCTGAGAGCTTCAAACCATGCATAAACTGCGAATAGTTGAGCCCGTTCAAGCGTGCGGCGGCTCCGATACGCACGATCCACAGGCTGCGGAAGTCGCGTTTCTTCAGCTTGCGCCCGGTATAAGCGAAGGTCAGACCGCGCTCGACCGATTCCTTGGCAGAGCGGTAGAGCTTCGATTTTGTGCCGCGATAGCCTTTGGCTAACTTGAGAATCTTTTTGCGCTTTTCGAGGCGCTTGTTACCACGTTTTGCACGAGGCATAACTCGTCTCCTTTCACTTAAGGGAT
>JBKKAL010000165.1:0-5285 GCA_046714695.1 Pyrinomonadaceae bacterium | reverse complement strand
GCTACGAAGTCTCGAAGAGAATCGTCATTATCCTGAGCGACGTCTCGCGCACTGAGAGCCTGCTTTCCGATGTGTTGACGACGGGAGTCAATTACGTTCGCGGAGTCGAGTTCCGCTCTACACAAATCCGCAAGGTTAAGGATCAGGCGCGGATGCTGGCGATACGCGCCGCTCAGGAGAAGGCCATCGCATTGACGCGCGAGATCGGCCAGACCATCGGCAAGGCATATTCGATTCAGGAAGAACAGCCCGGCAGATATGATAATAGGATGATGCAGAACACCAGCACTGCTGGCGGCAGTGTTAGCGCGACTACGTCGGCAGATGAAACAACCATCGCACTGGGCCAAATCTCGATTCAGGCGCGTGTCGTCGTTAGCTTTGAGCTTAAGTAAGCTTCCCCGCGCGAATTCGCATTCGAGCACGCGTGATTTATGAGCAATAGCAGCAGGTGCAAGCAATGCGGGCTCGTCAATTTTACGACTGCCGAGCAATGCAAACGCTGCGGCGCGTCTCTTAAAGAAGATGGCCCGGTTGATATTGCAACCGACGATATTGTAGTTGTTAAGAAGCGAAGCTTTGGTAAGCGCGTCTCGTGGATACTCGGCATGACGTGCCTGCTCCTGGCGATCTACTATTTGTCGCTCCTCGCGACCTCGGACCGGATCAAATGGCAACAAAAGCAGACGGTTGATCGGGCGATCACGGTGCTGGAACAAAAAGGTTTTGGCAAGGAGGCGTTCGTGCTGCGCCATGTGGTCAGTTTTCGCACGACGGATAACTGGTGGAACACGAAGGTCGGACATCATGATGCGTACGCCGCGACCAACTTTCCTTTCGAGGTGCTGACGCTCTACCCTGAGTTTTTCGATACCGCGAAGGATGATACGGAGAGGGCCGCTATTCTCTTACACGAGTCTTACCATCTATTCGGATCAGGCGAGGCGGCGGCGCTCGAAGGCGTATGGAGAAATAAGAGCCGGATCGGCTGGACGGCTGACAAGTACGGCGAGACAAAGGTGTGGAAGAACACAAAAGATTTGACCACGAGCGAAGTGCCGCAGCTTTTTCGTTGCGGTCTGGATGGAAAGGCCGATTGTTTGCCGTAAAAGCAGAAGCGCGAGATAAAAATGGCGACAGATTCCGTCAATCGAGCAGACATCGCCGTCACGCAGCGTGATTTCGAGGAGCTACGCAAGGATGTCTCCGCGAGCCCGCTCTGGAATCGTGACCTTGCTCCGACGACGATCAAAGAGCGTACGTGGACAACGTGGAATATCGCCGCGCTGTGGATCGGCATGAGCGTGGTGATTACCACTTACACGCTCGCCGGGAGCTTTATCGAGGCGGGCATGAATTGGTATGAGGCGATGATCACGATCCTGCTCGGCAATACGATTGTGCTTATCCCAATGATCTTGAACGCGCACGCGGGCACAAAATACGGCGTCTCGTTTCCAGTGCTTTGCCGCGCATCGTTCGGCACGCGGGGCGCGAATATCCCGGCCATTCTCCGGGCGATTGTGGCGTGCGGGTGGTTCGGCATCCAGACATGGATCGGCGGAACGGCGCTCGATGCTCTGTTCGGCGCGATGTCCGAGGGATGGAAAAATTTATTCAGTGGTGCGGCGGTGTTTGACGTAGCTGTTCATACGTGGATTGCCTTCTTCATCTTCTGGGGCATAGAGGTCTTCATCATCCTGAAGGGTGTCGAGGGCATCAAATATTTAGAGACATGGTCAGCCCCGCTTCTGCTGGGCGGCGGCGCGGCGCTGCTGGCCTGGGCATCATGGCGCGCCGGAGGATTGGGCCATATCCTCTCGGCATCGAGCGCGCTGCAAAAGGAGCATAATAATTTCTGGACGATCTTTCCCGGCTCGCTCACGGCGTCTGTCGGCTACTGGGCCACCCTCAGTCTGAACATCCCGGACTTTACACGCTACGCTAAATCACAGAGGTCGCAGATGCTGGGCCAGGCCCTGGGCTTGCCGCTGACGATGACGGCGTTCGCCTTTATCGGCGTCGCCGTAACGAGCGCAACGCTTCTGATTTACGGTGTGGCGATTCCGAACCCGGTTGACCTGATGGCGCGCTTCGACAGTATTGCCGTGATTCTGTTCGCCACCGCCGTCATCTTCGCCGCACAGTTGACGACCAACATGGCTGCCAACGTCGTTTCGCCCGCGAACGATTTTTCCAACCTCAGTCCGAAGCGCATCTCTTATGTGATGGGTGGCCTCATCACCGCCCTGATCGGCGTCGTGATGATGCCCTGGAAGCTGATGGCGACGATGGGCGCTTATATCTTTACGTGGCTCATCGGTTATTCGGGATTGATGGGAGCCATCGCCGGAATTCTGATCTGCGACTACTGGGTCTTACGTCGTCAACGCCTCGATCTTTCCGCGCTCTTCGAGGAGAATGGGCGCTATTCCTATTCGAACGGCTTTAACTGGCGAGCTATACTGGCGCTTGTGCTGGCGATCTTGCCGGTCGTGCCCGGTTTTCTTCGCGCAGCGACGACCCCCGGCGGCATTGTCGCAAACCCTAACTTTTTTGATACTCTGTACACCTACGCCTGGTTCGTCACTTTTGCGCTGGGCTTTATTCTCTACTACCTTTTTATGAAGAGTCACCAGAATCTTAAAGGAGAGCAATAAACATCATGGCACGTACCGTCAAATGCGGTCTTATTCAGGCGTCTCATGCTGGGCCGACCGACGCGCCGATTGAAGAGATCAAGCGCGCCAACATCGAAAAGCATCTGGGGATGATCGAGGATGCCGCGCGCCAGGGCGTGCAGATGCTCTGCATGCAGGAGGTCTTTACCACTCCGTATTTTTGTGCCGAACAGGAAACCAGGTGGTATGAAGCGGTCGAGAAGATTCCCGATGGGCCAACCGTGCGCTTGATGCAGGAAGTGGCGCGCAAGCATAACATGGTCATCATCGTACCTATCTATGAGGAAGAGATCACGGGCGTCTATTACAACACGGCGGCCGTCATTGATGCCGACGGAAAGTATCTGGGAAAATATCGCAAGAACCATATCCCGCACGTCGCGCCCGGCTTCTGGGAAAAGTTCTATTTCAAGCCCGGCAATATGGGCTATCCGACTTTTGAGACGGCCTATGCTCGCATCGGCGTCTATATCTGCTACGACCGGCACTTCCCTGAAGGCGCGCGTGCTCTCGGCCTTAACGGCGCGGAGATAGTCTTTAATCCATCGGCGACCGTTGCAGGTCTTTCCGAATACCTGTGGCGACTGGAGCAACCGGCTCATGCTGTCGCCAACGGCTACTTTATCGGCGCGATCAATCGCGTCGGCCACGAGCAGCCCTGGGACATCGGCGAGTTTTACGGACAGAGCTATTTCTGCGATCCGCGCGGCCAGTTCGTCGCCGAAGCCCCGCGCGACAAGGACGCGCTCGTCGTCGCCGACCTCGACCTTGATATGATCAGACAGGTACGAAATACCTGGCAGTTTTACCGTGACCGCAGGCCGGAGAGTTATGGTCAGTTGGTAGCAGAATAAACAAACAAATGAATGTTATCGAATGGCGGAATGCGGATTTGAAATTCTAACGCCGCCTCCACAAATCCGAAATCCGCAATAGAGAGGTTGTGAGATGGATCTTTCAATTACCGTCAACGGCATCAAGTTTCTAAATCCTTTTGTTCTCGGCTCAGGCCCGCCGGGGACGAACGCGCGTGTCCTCGCCAAATCTTTCGACGCCGGATGGGGCGGCGCGGTGGCAAAGACCGTGAGCCTTGAAAGCGCGAAGGTCGTCAACGTCGTCCCGCGCTACGGCAAGCTGCGCTCGCGCGACACGGGCGAGATCATCGGCTTCGAGAATATCGAGCTGATCTCTGACCGACCGATTGACGTGTGGCTCGAAGAATTCCGCGAGATAAAAAAGGAGTACCCGCAGCACGTTTTGATCGCCTCGATCATGGAGGAGTACGAAAAGTCTCGCTGGCAGGAGTTGACGCGGATGGTACAGGACACGGGCGTTGATGCCCTGGAGCTGAACTTCTCATGCCCGCACGGAATGACCGAGCGCAGAATGGGTTCGGAGATGGGCGAGCACCCGGATTTGACCGAAGAGGTCACCAGGTGGGTGACAGAAGTGGCAAAGATTCCGGTCTGGGCAAAGATGACGCCCAACATCACCAATATCAAAGAGCCGTCTCAGGCGGCGGTGCGCGGCGGCGCATCCGGCATCTCTGCCATCAATACGATTCTTTCCGTGATCGGCGTTGACCTGGAAACCTTAAGGCCGCTTCCGACCGTAGAAGGCTACACAGTTCCCGGCGGTTATTCCTGTCAGGCCGTTCGGCCCATTGCGCTCAGGATGGTGAGCCAGCTCGCGCAATCTCTCCCTGATGGTGTTTCAATCAGTGGCATCGGCGGCATCGAGCGCTCGCAGGACGCGATTGAGTTTATGCTGCTCGGCGCTTCCACAGTGCAGCTCTGTACGGGCGTTATGCTGCACGGCGTCAAGATCATTGACGAGCTGAACGAGGGTCTGGCGAAATTTATGACCGACAAAACATTCGATACCGTACAGGAGATCGTCGGTAAGAGCATCCCCTATTTTTCAACTCACATGGATCTGGTTAACCGCATGAAGCAGGCCAAACGTCTCCGCGCAGGTGAATCCAGCCGCGATAACGACTGGGCGGAGAAGAGCATTACGGAGAAGACGACAGAACTTACATCCAACTAACTTAGCCGGACGAGCCACCAACAGGCAATTTAAGATTTCTAGAAATACCAGTCATCCAGGGGAGTGCTATCGGAATAGTTATGGGTTTTACCGTTCCTGGTAAACCAGTCTCTCCATTGCCTGATGATCTTTATCTGCGCGTCTTTTGGCGCGACAAAGGCGATGTCCCTTGACATCCACGTCCCGAAAAACTTTACCCGCCGCCCTTCGTCATAAACCAGAAAATTCTTCTCGTCATCCGTTAACCGTCCATCGGTGCGCCCCTTGAAGTCCGACCTTGTGAGAAAACGCAGGGCGCGAATGTACCAGACGACACGGGGATGGGCGCGGTATTTCCCCCGCCGGACGGGGCGCAGGGATTTTATTAACAGCTCTGTAGAACGTTGCGGGTGTTGAGAAAAGATTTTGAAGTCCTGCTCGTAATCATCTCCCCCGATGTGTCGCATGGTGGTGTTTATCAATACGTCCACATCTGCTCCCTTTGTTTGCGCGCAAGACACAACAGGAAACAGGGCGAAGAGCATGAGTACTACGGCGTTAGAAAACAACTTACTC
>JBKKAL010000164.1:0-31181 GCA_046714695.1 Pyrinomonadaceae bacterium | reverse complement strand
GCCTTATTGATCTGTTTGACCAAGTCCCAGTAGGCGAGACCAAAATAGCCCTGCTCCTTCGTGCGCCCGTGGAGCGCGATATCCACTACGCCGCAAGCTTCGGCGAGCCGCGCCCTCTCGACAGCGTTGATCGAGTGATCGTAGAAGCCCGCGCGTATCTTTATGGTCAAAGGTATTTTGATCGCACGCCTGATCTCCGTGAGAATCTTTTCCAGGCGCTCGTGGTCACGAAGGAGACCTGAGCCGCCGCCGTGCTTGACGACCTTGGGCGCGGGGCAGCCGCAGTTGACATCCAGAATATCCGCCCCGACCTCTTCGGCCATCTCCGCCGCCATACGCATACGTTCGGGTTGGCCGCCAAATATCTGCACGGCGAACGGGCGCTCGTCCTCAAAGAAGCGCATCTGTCGTTTCGATTTCGGGTTGTTGCGCGTCAGGCCCTCGACGGAGATAAACTCCGAGACGGTCAGACCGATGCCGCCGCGTCGCTTGAGCAGGCGACGAAACGACACATCCGTGACGCCCGCCATCGGCGAAAGGATGAGCGGCGGATTGATCTCTATGTCGCGAATCTTAAATGGCTTCATCGTTCAAGCTAACTGACACGCTTCACATAAATCCGTGTGGGCGAGAGATTTCTTCAGACCGAAATAGATTCATCCCGTGACTCTCTACGGCTCACTGTATCTTCCGGCTCAAACTGTTTCTCGCCGGTCTCCAACTGTAGAGCGACGCGCGCATACTGAGCGGCCTGGCGTGCGGCCGTGCGGGCCAATCCGGCATCGCCACGGCTCATGGCTTCAAGCGCCGCATCGCCCATCGTCTCCGCAGTCATCCTGAACTGAGCGATCTGTTGTTGTATCTCTTCATCCATCATAACGTCCCTTTTAGGCCCGTCGGAATTGTTTCGCCGCACTGCTCCTTCCCCATATTGTTGACAAGCGCCGCGGGCATCAACTAGCTTCTCCTGAAAGACAGAGATTATAGCAAATGCAACACAGGCTTATCCAAAGCGTCGGTATCAGTTGGACGATTCTTTACAGTGCGTTCATCATCTGGATTTACGCGACCGAGCCGCGTACCTTCAAAGAGGTGGCGACAAGCGCGCAGGTTAGTGCCGGAACATACGAGATAGATCAGGGGAAGTTCGATAATGCGCTGATGATGTTCAGGCGCGAGCAGTATCGCGCGGCGCGCGACGAATGGGGACGCGCCGACCCGGCCACGCGCGACGCGCGCACGCAGTTTTATATCGCCTACGCGTTTTATCGAGAGGGCTGGGGACGCCTCTACAACGACGACGCATTGTTCCGTCAGGGCGTGGAGGCGGTTGGTCGCGCCATCGCTCTCGCGCCAGAAGGGACGCTCACGGTTGATGACGGCGACCTAAATATGCACACCGCAGCCGAGTTGAAAGCGGAGTTGGAGCAGGGCATGGAGCGTACCCTTGACGATTTCAACCCGCTCAAAGTTATGCGCGAGCGTAAATAAGTATGACCGCGACCCACGTTTCAAGAAATCGCGCGCTCATGCGTTTCCTTTTGCTGCCGATGCTCTTTTTGACGGTGGCGCTGCTGGGCGGATTGCGTGTTGACGCAGAGACCCGCGCCTTTATCTTTATCGCGCCGCCGCTGATTACGCTCGTCTTCGCCGTGCTGCTCATGTCATTGTTTGCGCGCGGTCACCTGCTTCAATTCTCGCGCTGGATTTCGAGCGATCATCCGGTGCTGGTGAACATCTCGCAGGGGCTGACGCTGCTCTCGCTCTTCTTCGCCTCAGCGCAGGCTTTCAACTCCGTGCTGCCTGAGCGGGGGCTCCTTTTCTGGCTCTTCTCCCTCTTTTTTCTGTGGACGCTCTGGAATAACCAGTTCTCGTCCTTCGACGCGCGCAGGCTCGTGCGCAGTCTCGCGGTGCTGTTCGGGACGGCGTTCGTCCTGAAACACATGCTGCTGGCGGCGCTTTACGCGCCCGATGGCGGATGGCTCAAGCGCATCACGGGTGCGCTCGTCGAGGGCGTCTCGCTCGGCACTCTTGAAGCGGAGCGGTTCGCGCCCGCCACCGGTTACATCTCCTTCTTCACGTTGGCGCTCTACGTCGGCGCTCTCATGCTCATGACGCCCGCGCCTCCGGTGGATGAGGGAAATGCGGAAGAAGATGAAACCAATCGTCTCGTCCGCGCTTACCGTAAACTTAGAGCGCCCGAACGCGAGCGCGTGCGCGCGGCGCTTCTTCGCGAGCGCGCCGCAGAGGCTGTCGAAGCCGAGGAAGCGATCTTACAACTGACTGACGGAGAACTGACCACCGATGCGATGGGTCTGCCCTCGGAAGAGACAATCGTCGCGCGAAAGGACGAACGATGAGGGTAGTTTTCCAGAGTAATTGATTCCCGGCGCGCTTTTTCTCCGAGCTAAAACACCAAGGCCGCATGAACTTGAATGTTTCATGCGGCCTTAAAAGAATTCCCTGTTTTTCTTGGAGCTTACCAGTTGACGATCAGTTCTTCCGACGTCTGCCAGGCCGGGATGTCATGACGAATTGAGACGCGCTGGAGTTTGTCCGGGTGAGCGAGCAGGCGTCCTGCGCCGAGCGCGACGGAGAAGAGCGGCTCGTCTGCCACAGCCACGTGAAGATGCAGCTCCTGTTGAAGGCGCTCGGCCATGCCGTCGAGTAGCGCGCCTCCGCCCGTCAGGATGATTCCCGTGTGATAGATGTCTGCGGTCACATCCGGTTGCGACTCTTCGATAGCGCGTCTCACGCCCGCGATGATCTCCGCAATGACGGGCTCGAGCGCCTCGCATACCTCATGGCTTCCGATCTCAACGGCCTTTGCCGATCCGTCCGCCAGCTCCTTACCGACGACCTCCATAGATCGCTCCGTAAACGGCTCGGCCGTCCCGACGCGCGCCGTGCCCAGTTCTTTCTTGACCTCTTCGGCAGTGCGCTCCCCGATCTGCATTGAATACTTGCCGCGCACGTAATCGCGTATGGCTTCGTCCATGACGTTGCCCGCCGAGCGCAGGCTGACGGAGGAGACGACCGCCCCTGAGCCGATGATTGCGATGTTGGTTGTGCCGCCGCCGATGTCAAGCACTAGGTGCGCTCGCTCATCTTCAAAATCGAGGCCAGCGCCGAGAGCCGCCGCTAATCCTTCGTCAACCAGATCAACGCGCGTCGCTTTGGCATCATGTGCCGCGTCGCGCACCGAGCGCTGTTCGAGCGTCGTTGAAGAGCCGGGCACGCCTATCACCAGGTGGCTGCGCTTGTGATGGCCGCCGTGAACGCGATTGATAAAGGCCTTGAGCATCTTCTGCGTGACCTCGAAATCATCAATCGTGCCATTGTGAATCGGGCGATGGACTTCCGTATCGTGAGGCTCGCGCCCTAAAAGCTTGAAAGCATCTGCGCCGACCGATAATACCTCCCCGGTGTACTTGTGTATGGCGACCGCAGATGGCTCGTTCAAGACAATGCCCCGGTCAGGCGCATAAATCAAAGTGTTCACCGTGCCGAGGTCAATCGCCAGATCATCTGTGAAAAAGCTGCTCAGTATGTTCATTTTATTCAAAATAACTCTCCCAAATTACCTGATAGGGCGCGAGGTTAAACTGATTCACAAAAACCGACGAGCAACCCTTATGCCAGTGAACGACTGCCCAGAAAAACGGCTCAGACGGCGCGGGCTGCGTTCGTTTCTGAAACAATTTCGGCTTCGGGTATTTTGCCGCGCCGCTCTGAAAACGAACGCTCTCCCGGCGCTTTCTCATCTATGCTTTCAATTATCTGTCAGGGGAAATTGAAGAGACGTCCTACCGGGTAAAGGGGAACGGGCGACGGCGGCACGCGTGGGCTTTGTAGAATCTTCGGCTCAATATTCGCATTGTCGGGTCAATATTTTTATCATTCTCATTTGCCAATATTATGTAGTAGCCTATGCAATGCCTGACAACTATTACAGAAGGAGGCGAGCTAATGATAGCGAAAACAATCTACCGAGCTGTAACGGTTGTATTTATCTGTCTGCTATTTCCTCTGATAATTAATGCGCAGGAGCAGCGAGAACGAATTATAGAGAAGCTCTTCGTTCCCTATAGGACATCCAGAGGAGGGCCGCTCCTTAGTGAGCCTGTCGAATTAGTTGATTTGAAGGTTGAAGGAAAATCAGTCGAGCCCGGCATCTCATTTATAGCAGGTGACGATTGGCTGAAGGGCTTAACTATCACATTAAAAAACATCTCTGGAAAACCCATTGTGGGTATAGACGTCAACGTAGAAATTCCAATCATTGATACAAATCTACGGCGCTTTGCTCTGGCCTCACTCACCTATGGTCGTGATTTGCGACCGCTTAAATTTTACGATCAGAATTTCACGTCGAAGCCCATTGAAGACGGTCAAAGCATAACGCTCGTGCTAACTGATGGTATGTACTATGGCATACAACACACGAGGGCAGAGCTTGGCGCTTTTCACAATTTTGATCGAATAAGGATCTATCTCCTCACTGCTATTTACGCTGACGATACAGCATGGGCAGATGGTCTTATAGTGCGCCGTGATGCAGATGATTCGGGAAGATGGAGTGTTATAAGTTGTGAAGCCGATTCTAATCAATGATTCATCTAATTGCCGGACCTTCGATCCAACAACTTATTCAAGCGTGACGCCTCTCGTAGCATTCTTTTCATCGCTCTTTGGTTTCTTGATCTTGAATTCAATATGGCGTTAGGAAGCGGTGTCCATGGCCAAATATTGGTGGCAATGCATCTCGTGCGGTGACAGACCAGCCTGGTTGACGGTCTGCCGCTCGCGCAGCATAGCGGCCTTTATCTGGGATGAGTTGGCACCGAGCGGCTGGGATCAGCGCCTTCTGCTCCGTAGTTGCAAGTGCAAGCGCCGCTCTCTGCGTATCACGTACCGGTTCCGGCGCGGCGATCCCGAGAGGATCAGTATCAAGCATATCGTTGGGCTTGGCCCGGATGGAGACTATCTTCCCATGCTCTGGGAGACCTTTCGGCATTCGAGTCCCAGGAAGCCCTGGATTGACATTAAGTACCAAAAGGGCCGCAGCCCCTGGGGCCTCACCAAACGGCTGGTTCTGGAGAAGGCACAACTTGCGCGCCTGCTGCGAGGTTACGAACAAGCGACTGGTCGGGCGATCATGCCGCCACCTAAGTGTAGTTCGAGCGGACGCGCTGAAGCGCGCCGCTCAACAAGACGTTAGGCTGCTTCCCTTGGTAGTATGCAAATTTTTGAATGAACTGAACCCGACATTGACTCAAACGCCACGTTAATCATATAGTCACCCTGCTCAATAAAACCCATCAGGCTAAACCTCGTCCTGCACTTGCAAAGCATCTCGTCCTTTACGCCTTCTGTTAACAGCCTCTTCAAAGGACTGTGGATACTGAGGACGCCCGACGATTGCTGTCAGCAGATTACCCAACCATCTCTCAGCATTCCTCCTATGGAAAATTGCTCTGTGTGGAGCGGGAAGATTTACCACGTTACGAAGACATGCCTCTTCAAAGGCATATACGCTGATAGAAAGATCAGTTTTTAGAAAGGGAAAAATGAAAATCAAAATAGTTGTGCTGACAACACTCTTTTTTGCGTTTAGCTCGGTTGGGTTTGCCCAATCAACAACGCCGACTTTTACGCAATATGCCGCCAAAGTCGAGAAAACCAGAAACGTCAAGGTCAATCTGAAAAGCCACAAAAACGCGCGCAATTTCCGCACTAATTTGCGGAACGCCGCGAAAGAAGGCGTGAATTTTGCCGGACATTACATCTTAACGACCTGGGGTTGCGGGACGAATTGCACGGTCAGCGCAATAATTGACGCCCGCAACGGCAAGGTGTTTTTTCCCGACCAACTTGAAGGCTCCGGTTTCGGCTTCTGTGAATTGCCGGACGACACAGAGCCGATTGTTTATCAAGCCGACAGCCGTCTGCTCATCTTGAGCGGATTCAAAGGCGGCGACCTTCATTTGGAAAAAGGACGTTGCGGAATTTATTATCTCGAATGGACAGGCACGAATTTTAAGCAAGTTAAATTCGTGGAGAAAAAACGGATCGAAATGCCGTAATGCTCCAAGTCTAATTTTTTGGAGAACCTTTCTCGCGGCGAGGCTCCTCACTTACTAATGATTGTGTTTGCCGTAAATGGTTCAGCACGAACGAAAGGCAAAAAAACTACGCAGAAAACTGCGAAAACAACTTCGGGAATTCGGAAAATTGACTTGAAGAATTCCGATCGGATTTGAATTGCGGCAATTTGTGTCGAGTAAAAACAAGCGTGCTTGAGCTTACATAAAGTTTCCTGTAATCTAAGGGCATAGAGAAAACTGAAAGCAGGCAAAAATCGAACAAGGGGAAGTTTTACTCCCTCAGCGTTTTCCCAGTGCATTTTCCAAACCTCAATAAACAGGCAAACGCTTGTATATTTTTTTGCGCATCTTTAGCAACCGCAGACTGCTGGTTCCGCCCCTTTGAACATCAACTGAAAGATTCACTCTCAATCTATTCTCAAGGAAGATATTATGAGCGAAGACATAATCAACGAAGAGACAGTGAGCGAAAACAAAACCGAAGTCGAGCGACCATTTGAAACACTCGAACTTCTCGCGGCTATTTTGCTTGGGTTAGCAGCCATCGCAACGTCTTTCGCCAGCTATCAATCATCGCTTTACGGCGGCAAAGGCGCGGAAAACTTTAGCGGGTCGAACAAGCTTGCCACCGAAGGGGCTGCCGAGCGGAGCCGCGCCATCGTCCAGATGTCCAGAGACAGCACTGCCGAGATGGAGGCGTGGCGTTTAACTGAGGAAGGCGACGCCGCCGGAAACCCGGAGGCCGAAGCGCGCAATTATTTGATTGCGACATATCTCTATATGAAGGTGATGAGCGAGCCCGGTTATAAAGCCATGGGCTTGCCGCTCGACCTGCGAAAAAAGTATGACGAGGAAGACGCGGCGGATGATGCTGCGGAAGGATCACCCGAAGCCGAAGCCAAACAGGCCGAGGCCGAAGAGAAACAGAAGGCTATTCAGGAAACGGTATTAGAGACAGCTCAGGAAAACGAACTGGCAGGCGACGCGGTCTATGAGAAAGAGATGTTGGCGAAAAGTCAGGCGCTGTTTGACGAAGCCGAGAAAACTTTCAAGGCCGGGCAGGCACAGAGCGGCATCGGCGACAAATTCCAGCTCATCGCCCTCATCTTTGCCATCAGCCTCTTCTTCGGCGGCATCGTCCAGGTCTTTCGCAACGACAAGATGCGTTGGGGAATTTTGGGCGCGGGCGCGGTTCTTTTTATCATCGGCACTGTTTATTTGTTAACCCTTCCTTTCACCTTTTCCTGACAGGGAGCAGACTTTAGTACATACGGCGCGCGCGGAAAATAATTATTCACGGCGAACCCTCTTCACTGGTTGCCTTCAAACACGGCTATCGGTCGTGCGCGGCGGCTCAATCCCGCCATTAGAGTGGTGGTTGCTCGTCGAGCAGGCGGTGAGGCGGCAGAGGACACTGGCAGCGCGGCGCAAGTCTGGCGCACTCGTTGTTTAAGGGATGATCTGCGATCCCGCGATAGGGCGGAAGCCTGACAACTCATTAAGGATTTAACACACGACACTTCGTTAGCCTGCGCTCGTGTACGTCTTTACTTTTTCATCAACCCATCTACTTATTCATCAATGCCGTCGCTTACTATTTCGTAAAGATCCGTAGCTTCGCGTCTTGAGGTTTGTCGAGTGTCTGGAACGACGAGGACACGCAGGAGAAGAAGGTGGTTGCGGCGGCGCATGCTGATCTCGTCTCCGACATGAACGGTGCGCGAAGATTTAGCGGGCATGCCGTTGACCAGAACAGCGCCCCGCTCGCACAACTCCTGAGCGACACTGCGGCGCGGACACAAACGGCTCGCTTTGAGGAACAGGTCCAAACGCATAAAAGCAGATGTCAGATGCTAGATGTTAGGTGCTAGTCAAAGCATTTCACTGACATCCATCATCTGACATCTAGCATCTGCCTTTTTACGGTTTCTTGTTGTCGGACTTTTTAGTAGTGGTCGTGGCGGCTGCCGCGGGCTTGGTATTGATCTTGAGTAAAGGCTCGACGGCGTCACGATACTCGTCCGCGATCTTGATATAAGCCTCGTTGCGCAGCGTTTGCAGGTACATCCCACGCTCCTTCTCGCTGCGCTCCATGGTGATCACCTCGCGGACGCGATTCTCATTATAGACGGCATCGCTGCCCGGCGTGCGCTCATCAACGCGCAGGATTTGATAGCCCTCGTCAGTGCGTATGGGCTCAGTGACCCCGCCGGCTTTTGTATTCTGGATAGCTGCGGCGAGATCGGCGCGCAGGCTCGGCACCTCGAATGCGCCGACCTTACCTTTGTTTTCAGGCGCGATGCGCACGCCCCTGTCCTCACGCTCGGAATTGGCGGCGGCCAGCGCCCCGAAGTCAGTGCCGCCGCGCGCCTGTGCGATCAAGTTTAGGGCGCGGGCTTTCACTTCCGCTTCCGGTTTTCCGGCGAGGCTGAGATAAATCTCCGACAATATCACGCTCTCCGGTCTACGAAACTTGTCGCGGTGCGTTTCATAATACTTCTTTAGCTCGTCCTGGCTCAGGCTGTAGAAAATCTTCGCATCAACTTCACGCTGGATGACGAAGCTTTTCATGATCTCCGCGCGCAACGTCGTACGGATATCCGCCGGGTCAAGACCGGCCTGCCGCATCGCCTCTTCAAGCGCGCCGACTGAAGTTATGCCCTGTCGCTTTCCCTCGTCGAGGATGCGCCTGTTGACCTCGGCCTCGACATCTGCGGTAAGATCAAGCTCCTTTCCTTTCTGCAAAAGAAGCTGTTCGTTGATCAAACTGGCGATCAATTCCGGCTGGCGTTTCGCCAATTCTTCGGTCGCCTGCTGCTCCGTCGCGCCCTGCTGCTTACGCGCATTGACAGCTTCCTTCAACTCGCGCCTGATGCGCGAAAGAGTGATCACGTCGTTATTGACCTGCACGACAACCTGGTCAACGACCTGCGCCTCGCCCTCCTGGCCGAGCGCCGCCGGTGGTGATATAAATGCCAGTAATACGGCAGCGGCAAAGACCGCCAGTGAGAGGCCCGTCAGTTTAAACTTCACAGTTTTTATACTCCTTAAAAATAAGCAATCAGGAGTCAGTAATCAGTCTGTCAGTAAAAACTGATTACTGACTCCTGACTGCTGATTACTTTTAATTCTAATCTGCCGCACGAACTTCGAGCAACATGCGGCGGGCTGTTTCGAGTAAGTAGTCCATCTCTTCTTCGCTCAATTCAAGGCGCAGCACGCCGCTGGGGGTAAAGCTCGCGCCTTCTCGCTCTGCCAATAGCGCCAGCAAGCGTTCGGGGGCGACGCGCGCCTTCTCGCTCATTTTGATGGCGATGCCCCCCGCTGTTTTATCAATCGAAACGACGCCGACCTCTTCGGCCAGACGCCGCAGCCGGGCGTAAGTGAAGAGTCCCTCGACCGATGGAGGCAGCCGCCCGTAGCGATCCTCCACCTCGGCGCGAATCGTCGAAATCGTCTCTTCATCGCGCGCCGACGAAACACGCTTGTAAGTCCTGAGCCGTTGTCCCATATCCGAGATGTAGTCTTCGGGGATAGCGACATCCGCGCCGAGGTTGATCGAAACGTTCGTTTCATCCTCTACGCTGTCGCCGCGCAGTTCCGCGACTGTTCTCTCCAACATCTGCGTGTAAAGATCAAAGCCGAGCGCATCCATATGGCCCGATTGCTGGCCGCCCAGAAGATTTCCAGCCCCGCGCAGTTCCAGATCGAGCGCCGCGATGCGAAATCCCGCGCCGAGGTCGGAGAACTCACGAATGGCTGCGAGACGGCGGCGCGCAATCGGAGAGAGTCCCTGTTCCGATGGAATCAGCAGAAAGGCATATGCACGGCGATTGGAGCGCCCGACGCGCCCGCGTAGCTGATAAAGCTGGGAAAGACCGTAAGCGTCGGCACGGTTTATGATGATGGTGTTGGCGCGCGGGATGTCTATGCCGTTCTCGATAATGGTCGTCGCCACCAGCACATCATATTTATAATCAACGAAATCGAGCATTACTCGCTCCATTTCGCGCTCGTTCATCTGCCCGTGGCCGACAGCCATGCGAGCCTGCGGGACGAGTCGCTGGACGAGCGCGGCGATAGTCTCGATTGATTCGACGCGGTTGTGTATAAAAAAGACCTGCCCGCCGCGCTGCAATTCAAGCTCGATGGCGCTCTTGATGACCGATTCCGAGAATTGCACGACCTGCGTTTGAATACTGAGGCGATCACGCGGCGGCGTCTCGATCAAAGACATATCGCGCAGTCCCATCAAAGACATATTGAGCGTGCGCGGGATCGGCGTGGCCGAGAGCGTGAGCACGTCAACGCGCTTCTTCAACTGCTTTAATCTCTCCTTGTGCGCGACACCGAAGCGCTGTTCTTCGTCCACGACGACTAAGCCCAGATCGCGAAAGCGCACGTCCTTCGAGAGCAGCCGGTGCGTGCCGATGACGACATCAACATCGCCGGACTCAATTCGCTTCGCCACATCCTTCTGTTCCTTGGCGGAGCGAAAACGCGAGAGCAGCTCGACACGAACAGGAAAGGCCGCGAGGCGCGAGCGGAAGGTCTCGAAGTGCTGGTAGGCCAGAACTGTGGTCGGCGTCAACACCGCCACCTGCTTGCTCTCCATCACCGCCTTGAAGGCGGCGCGCATCGCCACCTCCGTCTTGCCGTAGCCGACATCGCCGCACAACAGGCGATCCATCGGCACGCCTTCTTCCATATCGTGTTTGACATCTTCAATCGCCGTCTCCTGATCGGGCGTCAGGACATACTCAAAGCCGTCTTCAAACTCTCCCTGCCAGGGTGAATCGGCGGTGTAGGCGTATCCGCCGACCAGCTTGCGCTCCGCATAGAGCCGCAGAAGCTCATCTGCCATATCGCGCATCGCACGCTTGGCCTTGGCCTTGGTCTTGTGCCAGCCCAAACCGCCCAGACGATCAAGCTGCGGTTGATGACCTTCGGCGCTCGAATAACGCTGAACCAGATCGAGCCGCTCGACGGGCACATAAAGCTTCGCATCATCCGCATAGTAAAGCAGCATGAACTCGCCGCGCCTGCCGGGGCTTAACTCAAGCGCCTGCAATCCAGCGAAACGAGAGATGCCGTGATCCACATGAACCACGTAATCGTCCACCTTGAGATCACGGAAATCCGAGAGGAACGCCGCCGTCCGAGACTTTTTCCTTTTACCCTTTTCCTTCGATCTGTTTGCGTCCGCACCCGGCGCGCGTCTTCTCTCTAACGCGGGGTCGCTCGCTTCATCGAAAAGATCGCTCTCAACATGGACGACGAGGTTTGAAGCGGGCAGCTCAAAGCCCCCCGAAATACGTCCCACCGTGACGACGGCGCTGCCCGTTTCTTCTGCGACTACGCTTGAGCTACTGCTGCTGCCCTCATCCGTCAGCGCAAGGCGAGCTGCGACTCCGTAGTCGTCAAGAATCTCCGCAACTCGCTCGGCCATACCCAGGCTCGGCATGACGAACAATGTGACGGCGCGACGCTGCCCGAAAGCGCGCAGCACATCGCTCGCAAGCTCGGGCAGCCGCCCGTGATAACGGCGCGCGGATTGAGCCGCCCATTCCACTTCCACAGCGGCCTCGACCGCCGGGAAAAGAAAGAGCGGCTGTGACGTGGCGGCGCGCGCACGTCCTAGAGAGACTTTTGGATATTCAGCATCGAGCGCGAACTGCTGATCTACGACTGCGGCGCTGCGCCCCAGCGCACGCATCTCAACACGCTGTATGCCTTCCAGCCTCGCGCGCAACTCTTCAGCCGTCAAATAAAGCTCTTCCGGGCGCAGGCCCAGTTCATCCGCCGCTTCTATCTCGGCATATCGCGTCGAGAGCGTTTCATAGACGCTTCCCAGATACCCCTCAACCGCTGCGGGCTCGTCAACCACGAGCACCGTGTCCTTCAGGTAATCGAAGACGCTCGCGCGTCTCTCGCGCACCAGGGCCATCAACCATTCCCAGCCCGTGAACGATTCGCCCTCGTCGGCGTACACCGTTCGATCACGCAGCGCACGCTCATAACGCTCATCGCTCCAACGCTCGCGCGCGACCTCCGCCCACTCGCGAAAGTCTTCGCTTCGCACCGATAGCTCGCGCATCGGCGAGATGGCGACCTCCGTCAACTGCGCTGTCGAAAGCTGCGTTTCGGGATCGAACTCGCGTATGGATTCCACCGTATCGCCGAAGAACTCTATACGCACAGGCGCGCTCCTGCACGGCGACCACACGTCCAGGATACCGCCGCGTATGGAGAACTCGCCCACTGCCCCCACAGGCTCTTCGCGCATATAACCGGAGGCGATCAATCTTTCGACCAGCTCTTCCGGCGGCTGATCTTCGTCGCGCCTGAGCATTGCCCCGCCGCGCGCGACCTCTTCCGGCGTTACGGTTCGCCGCGCCAGCGCACGCGCCGTCAACAGCACGAAATCCTGCGGCCCATGCGCCAGCCGCCATAAAGTGAGCGCGCGCTGTTCCAGCGTCTCGGGGTGCGGCGACGCGCCCGCGTACGGATCGCTCTCCGACGAGGGCAGCGTCCATACCGTGTCGTCACACTCTGATCTTCCGCGCAGCGCGCAATACCAGAAGCGCACATCGCGCTCCCATGCCTCAAGGTCACGATTGGCCTGCGTCACAAGAGCGAAGCATACGCCCGCTTCGCGCTGCAACGCGGCGAGCGCGAGCGCACGCGAAGGCCCGCCCGTCAGTCCGCTGATCGAGACGATGCGCGCACCATCCTTGATCTCTCTCGCCAGCCGCGCATACTCTTCGCTCGCCATCACACGCCGCAGCACGCTCTGCACGACCGATATGGATTCAACAGTACTGCTCATAACTTTAGAGTGATGAGGGCGGAGGGATGAGGGATGAAATAAAAGCTTCTGTATTTTTCATCCTTCATCGCTGCCGCCCTCATCCCTTCGTCATCCCTTCCTTGATTCGTTCGATAATTCCGGTGGTTGATGCTCCTTCGATGTATGGCAAAGGGAGGACGCGGCCACCCGCGGCCTCGACCTCCTCGCGCCCGTGAATCTCATCGAGCGCCCAGTCGCCGCCTTTGACCAGCACGTCCGGCAAAACTTCCGCGATCAAAGAGCGCGGCGAAACATCATCGAAGATGATTACGTAATCCACCGCGCGCAGGGCCGCGAGCATCTCCGCGCGCTCCCGTTCGTTCATCACGGGCCTGTCAGCGCCCTTCAATTCGCGCACCGTGCGGTCGCTGTTGATGGCGACCACCAGCGCGTCACCAAGGGCGCGCGCCCTCGTCAAATAACGCACATGGCCTACGTGCAGCACGTCGAAGCAGCCGTTAGTGAAAACCAATTGACGGCCCGCCGCGCGCAGGCGCGCCCGCTCGGCCCGGAGTTCTTCCCTCGAAACTATTTTTCCGCTCATCGGTTTGAATCATAGATGATAAATGGTAAAAGGGCTGCTCGTCTATTTACCATTTGCCATTTACCCTTTACGATAATTTTATGAGCACCCCATTTATCGAAGATAACGACCAGACGCGAGCGCGCCGCGAGCACCTCGAAAGCCTGCGCGAGATGGTCGGCAACGTCTATCCGAACAAGTTCGAGCGCAGCCGCGAGACAGGCCGCGAAGATACTATCACCGCTCTCGTCGAGCGTTACGGCGCGCTTGAGCCTCAGGTCAAAGAGGGCGAGCAGCGCCCCGGCACGGAAGAGATCGAGCGCGCCAACGCCGAACTGAACAAGATCGAAGTGCGAGTCGCCGGTCGCATCAGTACGCCGCCGCGCGTGATGGGCAAAGCGGCCTTCGTCCATCTCTCCGACGGCCAGCAGCGCCTTCAGATTTACGTGCGCAAGGCGGATGTCAAAGGCATTCGCAACGACGACGGCTCACCGATTGAGGAAGGCTGGGAGCTTTTCCACCTCCTCGACCACGGCGATTTCATAGGCGTCGCGGGTTTCCTTTTCGTCACCAAGACGGGCGAGCTTTCCATCCACGTCCGCGACCTGCAATTCCTCGCCAAAGCGCTCCTGCCCATGCCAGACAAGATGCACGGCATCAGCGACCCAGAAATTCGCCAGCGTCAACGCTACGCCGATTTGATCGCCGGAAGTCTCAAAGTAAAGACCGAAGATGACACGGACAGCGACGAACTCAGCCCGCGTGAAGTTTTCCAGCGCCGCTCGAAACTCATCACAGAGATGCGCCGCTTCCTCGACGACCACGACTACATCGAAGTCGAAACACCGATGCTCACACCGAAGGCAACAGGCGCAGTCGCCAGGCCCTTCGAGACACATCACAACGCGCTCGACATCAAGCTCTACGCCCGCATCGCGCCCGAACTCTATCTCAAGCGCCTCGTCGTCGGCGGCTTCGAGAAGGTATACGAACTCAACCGCAATTTTAGAAACGAGGGCATCTCCACACGCCACAATCCCGAATTCACGATGCTTGAGTTCTACTGCGCTTACATGGACGTGAACGGCATGATGGATTTCTGCGAGGGGATGCTACGTAACACGATCCAGCAGATTACAGAAAGCACAACAACTCGGTTCGGAGATAAAGAGATCGACTTCGGGTGTAAGTTTGAGCGGTTAACGATGAAGCAAGCTATTCATAAATACTGGCCTGACGGATGGCGACTTATGACAGAAGGCAGTATGGAGCTTAGCTGGCTCGACGACCCATACAAAGTGCGTTACCTTGCGGCTTTTCTACAAGCTACAGAGACACCTGGCCTTGGTGACAAGACATTTCTGCCGGGCATATTGACAGGTAATATTGATGGGAGACAAAGCGAGTGGGTTGATGTTTCAGCAGAAAATCCTGAAGCTCCTAAACTAATTACTAAACGATACATTGAGTCTCTGAGTAAGAATCATTCAGAAAGTGAGAATGCATTAACGTCACGCGTCATTGCTGAGATTTTTGAACGGGTAGCTGAACCCATGATTCGCAATCCAACATTTATTACTGACTTCCCTAAACCGATCTCGCCGCTCTCGAAGGCTTCACCATCTGATCCAACCATCGCTGAACGCTTCGAGCTTTTCGTCGCGGGGATGGAAATTGCGAATGGCTTTTCGGAGTTGAATGATCCCGTGGAGCAGCGAGACCGCTTCCTTGAGCAGATGGTACAGCGGGAGCGGGGCGATGAGGAGGCGATGGTGTTGGATGAGGATTATATTCGCGCGCTGTCTTATGGGATGCCGCCCGCTGCCGGGATCGGGATCGGGATTGACCGGCTGGTGATGCTGCTAACGAATAAGCGCTCGATTCGTGATGTGATACTGTTCCCGCACATGCGGCCCGAACGTAAGCGGGATGAGCAAGTTGAAGAGACAGGCGAACAGGAATAAGCAATCTGAGAAGCGCACGGAGAGCCGGAGGAATTATGAAGCCCCTTCGGGGCTTTTATGGCTTAGCGCGTGCGGCTGGTGCTGGCTTTCCGGCTACCGCGCCCGCGAGAATCTGATTGCGGGTATCAGCTAAAACTTTGTTCGGCCCCTGCCGGGCGACGAAAGCATCAATCACGGCGATGGCGCGCTCGACCTCACCAGTACCAGCCAACGCGCGTGCCAGAAGAAGCGCGGCGTCGAGGTGATCGGGTTGCGCTGCGAGGCCGCGCGTCCACTCGTTGATCGCCAGTTTCGTTTCGCCGCGCGCAGCATATACGCGGCCAAGGTTATAGCTTGCTTCGCCGTAACGGAAATTTTCCTGCTTGAGCGCCGACGAAAGGGCCTGGAGCGCTTCTTCCCATCGCTCCTGTCTTATAAGCAGGACGCCCATATTGTTGAGCGCACGCGCGTAGTTTCCACGGCGCTGATCAATTGCCTTGCGGTAAGCGTCTATCGCTGTCGGAGTATCACCCAAACGCGCCAGCGCGTTGCCGATATTGTAGAAGCCAACCGGGTCAATCCGCTCCTCGCGCATCATCGCGCGCAGCTCTTTGATGGCTTCGCCCTGGCGTTTTAATGCGATGAGGTAATCAACGAGCGTTCTTTGTAAACGCGCTCGGTCGTCCTTATTCGTCGCATCCTTGATCTGCGCGCGCAGGGCACTGACGCGATCAGTCTTAGGCGTTTGATCGGCTACAGGCGGGTCTTCCGAATTCACTTCCGAAGATTGACGAGCCTCCTGCGGCGAAGTTGCGCTCGTGGAATCGCTTGCTTCCGCCACGCGGCGGGCGCGAGTCCGGGCATCACCGGACGTTGATACGCCGGGCGTAGTGGCGTTGACGGGCTCCATCTGAGCGTGCGCGACGACACAGCAGAAGGTGAGCAACAGAAGGGCGCTCGCAAAGTAGCCCAGGGCGCAGCGTATCCGAAGATAAGTATTGGGCCAAGCGCATGATTGTTGTGATGTGTCTTCTGCCATAATTGCCTCCACAGGTTCAAGACGAAAATAATAAATCCTTGCGAGCGAAGTTAGCTTCGACTCTTTAATTCCGGCGCTCTCGGCGCGCGGGTGGGAGCGTAACTGATAATCGTGCCGCCGAAGCCGACCGCCCAGCCGCGCTCGCGATTGACGAAAAACAATCGTTCGAGCGGATGCGTCGTGGCGCTCAGTACAACGCTCCAATGCTGGCCGCCGTCCATTGTGTGAATCACAGTCCCTTCAGCGCCGACGGCCCAGCCCTCGCGCGCGTCCAGGAATTTCACATCGTAGAGGTTTGCCCGTACATTTGAAGTTTGCGCGCGCCAGTTGCGCCCGCCGTCTGTGGTCGCAAACACACGCCCCCCCATCCCAACGGCCCAGCCGCGCATCCGATCAACAAAAGAGACCGCCGTAAAGCGCATGCTGCGCACGCCGGAAACTACGGTGCCCGCGCGCCATGTTTCCCCGCCGTCCGCTGTCTGTAGAACGGTCGCGCCCGCGCCGACCAGCCAACCCTCGTCCGCATTGTGAAATGCACCGCCGAGCAACAGGTGCTGTGTCGGCACGCGCTGGCGTGCCCACGTTCCACCACCGTCGCGCGTCGTGTAGAGCGCCCCCGCCTCGCCAAATGCCCAACCGCGCCCCTTCGTCGTAAAGAGAGCGCGTACCAGACGTGCATCCGCATCTTTGTTCGTCACGTTGACGCGCTGCCACGTCGCGCCGCCATCCGTCGTCCTCATCAGGTACGTGCGCGGCTCGTCCTTTTCTTTAAGCAGGTAGATGCTTCTCTCGCAAACGAGCCATCCCTGTCGCTCGTCCGCGAAATAGAGATCACGCAAAGCATCTTCCGTCGGTCGTCGCATCGCGGCCCAGGATTTTCCGCCGTCGCGCGTCGCGACGAGCGCGCCATTGCCGCCCACAGCCCAACCCCTGTTCTCGTCCAGAAAATAGACCGCGTGCAGCCAGGCAAACGTGCCTGATGACTGCCTGCTCCAATTGCTTGAAGCGGGCACGGCCATCTGGCACAACAAGAATAGGAGCAGCAGCAAGGATGCCTGTGCCCATAAACGAATTCGATGTTTGAGAGAGGCGAAGAGCATATAAGGGATAAGGGATAAGGGCGGAGGGATGAAAAGGAATTGAGTAACTGACTCACTTGTATAGTGATTCAATTATTCACCCTTCATCCCTCTGCCCTCATCTCTTTTATTTGCATGTGGTCTCCGTCCGGCATTGGACGGCGTATGGCGCTCAGGTGGCGTAGCAGCGTAAGCACGGGCGAGACATCGCGGCCCAGCGTGAGGGCTTGTTGCGCCGCCCTCGTAATCCACTGCACGGGCTCAGGCGTGACGGTCTCTTTAGCGCACTTCGCACACAGGTCGTTGCCGTACAGTTTTTGTAAGAGATTGTGAGCGTCCGTTTTGCCAAGGAGCGTTAAGACCTCGCCGGGCGGGACTTTTAATCCTTCGGCCAGCCGCAGGGCGCTCTCCAGGTTGATCTGAGTAATCACGGAGGTCTGTAACTTTGAGAGTAATCCCTGATCGAAGCCTGTCTGCCGGCAGAAATCCACCTGCTTAATGCCCAGTTCCCTCAGCCTGTCGGTGATGAATTGCGCTAACGGCGTCGCCGGGCACACTCCTCTTTTTACCATTGACCAGCCTTTCTAAAAGCAGGGATGAGGGATGAAAGAATGATGATTCAAGTTGAATAATCCCTTATTCATCCCTCATCCCTTATCCCTTCTTAAAATCCTCCGGTAAAGATACGAGCGAAGCTGAGAATCGGAATGAGATTCATAACTTCCTTGAACTTCTTAAAGGTATTCCCGGGAACGATGACCTGGTCGCCGGGCACGAGGTAGGCCATCTCCTTGGCACGCCCGCGCTCGATCTCTTTGATATTGACGCGAATCGGACGCACCGTTCCGTCAGCCTGGCGGCGCAGGATCATCACCTTGCTCTTATCGCCCGTGTCGAGCACGCCGCCCGCTACGGCCAGCGCCTCGTAAACGCTCAAGCGGTGCGTCATGATGCGTATGCCGGGCTGGGCCACGTCGCCGAGGACGCTGAAGCGCGCCGACTGCGCCTTTTCCAGCGCCACGGTGATCTTGGGATCAATGATGTATTCGTCCAGACGACGGGTCAGCTCTTGGGCGACCTGCTCGGTCGTCATGCCCGCAACGCGTATGCCTTCGGGGACTAAAGGATAACTGATCTTTCCATCCGGCGGGATGGTGATGCCCGTTTTTGAATAACGATCCTGACCGAAGACAGTCACGGAGATTACGTCTTCGGGGCCGAGGTGGTAAGTCGTCAAATAGTTGTTGTAGTAAGGCAGCACAGCCGCAATATCTTCCGATAACCCCTCGCGGCGATTCGCCTGCATCTCCGGAGAGACATCCGTCGAAGGCTTGTTGACATCATCCGGCTCCAGCCTTTCCGTCCCCGGAGCTGTTGATATGACGGAGGGCACATCCGCGTTAGGCGTCTTCGACGGCGCATCCTGCGCGAGGGCAGCGGCTGCGCCCATGGTCGCCATCAACAAAAGGGCGAGAGCGCCCGGCTTTGCTTGTAACTTCATTTGACTAAAACCTCCAGAAAGCGTAGCGCGGCGAGAAAAACCTTAACGCCCGCCGCGACCGAACAGAATCGTCTTGATGGTCTCGAACAATATCGCTGCGTCGAGCGCCAGACTTTGATTCTTGATGTAATAAAGATCGTATTGCAGCTTTTGTCGCGCATCTTCGATGGATGCCCCGTACGGGTATTTGATCTGCGCCCAGCCTGTGAGGCCGGGGGCGATCAGGTGACGCTGCTCGTAATAGGGAATCTCCTGCGCGAGCTGGCTGACGAAGTGCGGGCGTTCGGGACGCGGGCCGACAAAGCTCATCTCGCCCTTCAGGATATTCCAGAACTGCGGTATCTCGTCTATGCGAATCACACGTATGATGCGCCCGACGCGCGTCGTGCGCTCGTCCGTCTGGCTCGCCCAGATGGGCCCATCCTTCTCCGCATCCGTGCGCATCGAGCGGAACTTCATAAGCGTAAACGGCTGGCCGTTCATCCCCACTCTCTCCTGCCTGTAGAGAACAGGCCCGCGCGAATCCAGCTTGATCAAAAGGGCCGTCAAGATTGCCAGGGGAAGCGAAAGTATTGCGCCGACGAGCGCCACGCCCCTGTGCATGATTGCGCGCGCCAAAGCATTGAGCCGCTTTTGCCGCCCGCGTCCTGAGAAGATCAGCCAGCTTGGACGCATCATGTCCAGATGCACGCGTCCCGTCAGGCGTTCGTAAAATGACGCGCATTCCTCAATCGAGACGTTGCCGGAAAGGCTCAAGTCAAGGAGTTGATCCGTGGGAAACTGCCCGCGCCGCTCGCCCATCGCGACGACGATGCGATCAATGTTATCCCTTTTGACTATCGCTTCGAGTTCCGAGGTGAGACCGATGACGCGCGGGTTGATCAGGCTACGGCCTATCATTTGCGGGTCTGTATCCACAAAACCGATGATGCGATAACCGGCATCGCGTCTCTCCAGAGCCTCGCGCGCAACCTCTATGGCAGTCGCGCCGGAGCCGACGATCAACACGCGCTCGCCGATCTGCGGGTGGCCCAGAAAATAGTGGATCGTCACGCGCCACGTTATCACCAGCGTGAGCGCAAGCGGAAGCGCGATGGAAGAGACGCCGCGCCCGATCAGCATTTGCGGCACGGCATAGATAACCAGAGCGAGTGCAACCCAGGCGAGTCCCAGCGCCTGTATCAAACGCAGCACCAGCTCGCGACGGTCGCGCATCACGACGAAATCGTAAAGGTCGTAAAGATAGAACGCCGTCAGACAAAAAATGGTCGCCAGAGCGATCTTGTAGAACCCGTAGCTGCGCAGAAGTTGTTCCTCAGCGCCGATCATTCCGAGGCGCACATACACGGCCGTGATCATCGCGACAAAAAGCAGCATCGCTTCGACGATGATCAACAGAACGGTTCGTGTATTGATGCGCTGAATCTTCAAGAAACTACGACCGCCTCCTCTCCCTCTTTCAAAGTCGTCTTCGCTCCGGGAGGCACAATCTCATCACCGCGGCGGTTGTAGCGGCGCTGGTAATAGTAGGAGCTTTCGTCCAGTTGCTCATCGGCACGATTGAGCACGACGCCGAGCATGCGCTCGCGCGGTAGTTGTTCGAGCATCCGATCTACAGCCGCATAACGAGTCGCTCCGGCGCGCACAACCAGCAGCGCCCCGTCTGCGCGATTGATTAGCACGGTAGCGTCCGTGAAGATGCCGAGCGGCGGCGCATCTATGATGATGTAGTTGAACATACGCCGCACTTCCGAGAGTATGCGACCGAACTTCGGCCCGGAGAGCAACTCCGCCACATCGTCGCGCGCCGCACCTCCGGGCAAAAGATGCAGCCCCGCGGGCTCCAAACGGATAATAGACTCTTCCAGCGTCGCCTCGCCTCCGAGCACTTCGGAGAGACCGACAGAGGGCTCCATTCCCAGGTAGTCGGTCGCGCACGGCTGGCGCAGGTCGCTATCAATAAGAAGGGCTCTCACGCCGTCCGTCTGCGCGAGCAGCCACGCGAGATTGAGCGCCGTCAGAGTTTTGCCCTCGGCGACGCCTGCGCTGGTGATGACGAAGGCCTGCATCTTCCTGCGCTCGCCGGCCTGAAGCACGCGTGTGCGAAGGCTACGGAACTGCTCGCAGTAGGCCGAGCGCGGTTGAGTGACGGCGATGAGATGTGGTTCGACGCGCGCCGGGGAGATGTCTTCAGAGACAAACTCCACCGAAGCGCGCGCCGACCCGGCAGCGTCCAAAGTTGCCCCAGCAGCACGCGAAGCCTGATCGCCGGGGAGTGCCGACCCGACGCGTTCCTCGGTGTGCGCAGTGGACGCTGAACTGTGCGCAGCAGCAGCAGTAGTAGTATTCGCGGGCCCGGCAAAGAGCGGCGAGCGATCCCAGGGGTGCTCGCTGCCGTTTTCCCCGGCGGCAATGTTCGGCGTCTTCTTCTTATTTGCGCCTTTTTTGCCGCGCCCTGCTGCTGCTGCTGCTGTAGCGCCTGATTTCTCTTTGCCAGCGCCGTTATTTTCCCCGGTGCTCGCGCGTTTCATGGCATCGTAAACTCTACCCATCACATATTCCTCAAGAGACCTGAACGTCGAAAGGCAGCGCCGACCTCCTCGGCACTGGGTGTCTTAAACTCTTCATTATCGGCGACGGGCGCGGGCGTTGTGCGAGGCGGCGAACCTGGCTGTGTGCCTGGCTGTGTGCTTTCAACGAGCGTGTCCGCGATTGGGCCGACTGCTGACTGCGGCTGCTGGCTTCCTCCTCCTGCGCCCGTTGCCCATAACTCTGCGCGTCCGGCGGCGGTAAAGATACGCGCCGGAGCTTCACGTTCCTCGCCCATCTGGCGACCGCGATCCGAGCGCGGCAACATATCGAAAGTCTCTGCGACCTCCTCAATAATGGCGCGACCGATGACGGGCTCGCCCGCCGCATAACCTGTGAGCAATGCGTTATCGCAAAGATTATTGATGTTGCGCGGAATGCCCTCCGAGCAGCGGAAGATAAAATCAATCGCGCCGGGCGAAAAAATATCTGTTCGCTCCGCGCCCGCAACCAGCAGGCGCGCGAAGATGTAGTGGCTCGTCTCTTCGACATTCGGCAGCGCCTTGATCTCGCAACGCAAAGCGATGCGCTGCTTTAACTGGCGCAGCTCCGTGTTGTTAAGCACGCCGCGCAGCTCCGGCTGTCCGGTCAAAACTATCTGTAGCTGCTTGGCCGAGTCGGATTCAAAGTTTGAGAGCAGGCGTATCTCTTCCAGCACATGAGGGGTGAGCCCCTGCGCCTCGTCAATGATAAGAACGGTGCGAAGCCCGCGCGCGTGACGCGACTCTAAGGTGCGGCCGAGCGCGATCAGCAGTTCTGATTTCGTCTCCCATTGCTGCACGTCCAGTAGTGTGGTCACGTGCTGGTAAAACTCCGGCACGGTCAGGCGCGGGTTGAAAATGTAGGCGACCAGCACGGTGCGCTCCAGCCTGTGCATCATCCACCTGAGCACGGTGGTCTTTCCCGTCCCGACCTCGCCCGTGACGACGATCAAACCTTTGCCCATCTCGATGCCGTAATGCAGATTCGCCATCACCTCCTTGTGGGAAGGCGTGAAGTAGATGAAGCGCGGATCGGGCGTCAGCGCGAATGGCAACTCCTTTAAACCGTAGAATTCTCTGTACACTCTGTTGTTTATCCTCCGCGACGCCTGGCCCATGCGGGCACGAGAGAGAGAGATGATCACTGCGCTCCTCTGGGGGCGAGTGATCGGTCGCTAACTTAAAAACCTGTCGAAAATATGGCTGGCGCGTAACAAGAGCGCGAGCGCCGGAATGCTTACGAGTGTAGCGACGATACCGGCGGCCAGGAGCAGCCTGCGACGTGCAGGCAGGCGGCGCGCCTCCTGCGGAGTCAGCAGCTCAGGAACGGAAACCAGAACGGGTAAACCCGTATAGTGCTCCGCATCCTCCGTCGTTTGAATCGTCAGGAGTCGCGGCACTTCGAAAGCGCCCGCCAAAAACAGTCCGACGGCGAGACCGAAACCCAGACCGAGACCCATCAGTAAAAAGCGCTTCGGCGCGACGGGGCGCGCGGGCAGGTTGGCCGGGTCAATGACTTGAATAGTTTCACCCTGCGCATTGGCCGCGACGTTGGCGACCAGCTCAGCCTGCTGCGATTTCTTTAACAGGTCATCATAGTTACTCTTTTTCGTCATGTACTCGCGATTCAAAATTTCGAGCCCGATCTCCGTGCCCGGCACGCTGTTGATGCGCTGGCTAATATCGTTGATCTGTCCTTCAGATTGAGCGAGCGTTGTTTCCTGCCGCTTGATCTCGTTATCGAGCCGCTGGATGTCGCTGGTCATGCCGCTGATGCGCAGGTCGGGGCGATCCGCTATTCTTCTCCTGATCTCCTCGTTCTTGGCTTCCGCGTCAGTGACCATCTGCGCCATCTCTTTAACAATCGAATCAAGCTCGGCCTTTTTCGACTTGACGTCAGGATTCTGCGGCCTGAGCGTGGTCAACATGTTCTGTAGTTCAGAATCGAGCGCCGCTTTGCGTTGGACGAGCTGGCCGTAGGAAAGGGTGGATTTAACGTCGGTACGAACCTCTTCGACCTCCTGTTTGTCTATCTCGAATTGCTGCTGGAGGGCGTTGAGCTGTGTGCCGAGAGCGGTGCGGCTATCACGCAGGCGACCAAGCTCCGTGATGAGCGCCTTTTGCTGTTCTCTGAGCCCCGTCAACTGGCCGAGCAGCGCAGCCGCACTGGCAGGCAGGTTGTTCATGTTCTGCTGCATGTACTCCAGCCGCTTCTTGTCTATCTCATCAAGCTCCTGCTTGACCTGGGTCAATTGCTGCTCGAAGAACTGTTTAGTCTGTGTCGAAGAGGAGACGGTGGCCTGCGTCTGCGCGTCTATAAATTTGCTCGCCAGCTCGGCCGTCACGGCCTGCGTCGCGCGTGGGTCGCGCCCGCGATAAGTGATATTGAAGCCGTTGGTGATGTCGTTGCGGCTCGTGTTGACTTCGACGTCGATGTCCTTGCGCATCTCGTCAATGATGGTTTCCATGGGCTCGCCGCGTTGACGCTCCTGTTGATAAAGGCCGTATCTTTCGACGAGCGGTTGCAGGGACGAGCGGCTCGTGACGACCTGATTGATATTGTTGAGCTGCCTGGTCAGAGTATCGTCGGAAACGACGGGGACGACCGAGGTGGAGATGGTCGAGGGTTTGACGACGATGAGCGTGACGGATTCGTAAACGTCAGGTAAGCGAAGGACGACCAGGGCGACGGCGGTCGCAATGGCGATGGTCGGAAGGATAATAAGCCACTTGCGTTTCCAGATGATCCGCGCGTATTCGCCCGGATTGCGCTGGCGGAATTCGACACTCATAGAACGGCACTCCTTAATTTGCGTCTCGTATAAGACTACTGCTGTTGCTGCTGCCGCGCTTCCCGTGCAGCTTTCGGTGGCATGGCCGTCGCTGGCTCAAAATCACTTGAGAGCGCGGCTTCCACTTTCAACAATTCTCCTGCAGCTCGCTTTTTCGAACGGGGCAAGCGTTCGCATGCGCGCCGCCGCAGTGAGAATCCAAGTTTTCAAATGACCGAGTAAACTCGCTTGCTCTAAAGCGTCGCCAGAGTCCGTCGTGCTTCCTCGGCTTCGGCGAAATTCTTACCCTCGCCCAGGCGCAACGCCTGTTCGAGCGCACGGCGCGCGCCCCCCTTGTCGCCATTGCCCGCCAGCGCCATCCCCAGATGGAAATTATAAACGGCGCTGTTCTGGTCACGAGCTACGACCTTTTGCAACTGCTCGACGGCCGCCGCATAAAGATTCTTTTTGTAATAGACCCAGCCGAGCGTATCCGCGAACCCGATCTGGTCAGGATACTTCTGCACAATCTGCTGGGCAAGGCGCACGGCTTCGTCCAGGTTGCCCATGTTACGCGATGCGTAGAGCCACGCCAGATTGTTGGCCGCAATCGCCGCATTGGGGTCCAGCTCAAGAGCTTTCTTGTAGCTGGCTGCCGCCGCATCGTAATTCTGACGGCTGTCTTCGAGCATCCCGATCAGAGTATAGGTGCTCGCATCGTCGGGCCGCCTTTCAAGTATCTTGCGATACTCACCAATAGCGCGCTCCTGCTGGTTCATGTTGACGAAGAGCGCGCCGAGCGAAAAGTACGCGGGCAGATAATTAGGCTCGATCTCAAGCGCGCGGCGCAATTCGCTTTCAGCGCCCGCGCTGTTTCTTTCCTGACCGTAAATCTGCGCCTTCAGGTAATGCAGCGAAGCATAGTTGGGCTGTGCGCCGAGCGCCTGATCCACCCTGGCGTGCGCCTGGTCCAACCGGTTTTGACTGACGTAGATATTTATCAATCCATTTAGCGCATCGAAGTTCGCGCTGTCAATAGAGAGTGCGCGTTCATAGAGTCCGACGGCCTCGTCCCGTTTGCTCTCTTTGAGAGCCACGGCAGCAAGGTTGGAATAGACGCCCGGCATGTTGGGCGCGAGGTCGCGCGCGGCCTCCATATCTGCGCGCGCCGCCTTCGTATTGCCCGCGCGAAGATGCGCTGAGCCGCGCGTCGCGAGAGCTTTCAAGCGCAGCTCGCCGAGAAGCTGTGGCGAGATATTACGGTCAGGCCCGGCCTTGGCTATCAGTTCCAACAGCTCGGTCGAACGATTGAGCGCGTTTTTATCGTCGCCTGACGCGAGACTGATCTGCGCCTGCATCAGTTTCGCCGGGAGATAATCGGGATGATACCTTTCCAGTTCAGCCGCGTAGATGCGCGCCTGTTCCATCTGATTGGCGCGGTAGTTGGCCTCGGCCATGAAATAGAGACCGGCGCGCGAATTAGGCTCCTGCTTGAGGACTTCCTTGAGGTCTTCGATGGCGTCCTTGATATCCTTAGGCTGCCCCGACTGAAGACGCACGCGCGCGCGCAGCATAAGCGCCTGCATATCCCGAGCATTCGCCTTGAGCAAACCTTCCACCTGCGCGGAAGCGCCACTCGTGTCTCCGCGCATGAGCATCATTTCGCCGATGCGATAACGAGCCTTTGTATATTCCGGCGAGCCGGCGAGGATGTCCTGATAGATTTTGATCGCCTCATCCTGACGCCCGATGGACGAGTAGAAGTCTGCGAGCGCCGCGCGCCCTTCAGGTCTGCCTTTATCAATCTCGGCGAGCGCCTTATAGACCTCTTCAGCCTTGTCCATCTGCTTGGTCATGAGGTAGAAGGTGGCGAGCGCCAGTCGCGCGTCGCGGCTTGCAGGCTCGGACTCGACCGCGCGACGAAATTCCGTCTCGGCCTCATCCATCCGATTCGCCTGAATCAGGAATTTACCGTACTCGGCATGGGCCAGCGCCGAAGCGCTGTTGATCGAAATGGCCTGACGATATGTCTCTTCGGCTTTACCCGCATCCTTGATGGTGACGTAGAACTGCGCGAGGCTCAGATATGACTCGACGCGCTTGGGATCAATCTCGACTGCGCGCTTTATCTCGGCCAGCGCTTCGTCCTTGTGTCCCTGCGCGTAGAGAATGCCGCCCATCAGGATGTGGCCTTCGATGTGGTTCGGGTCTTTCTGAAGAACTTCTCTGGCGTAACGCTCGGCTTCTGTCGTCTGTTTCCCCAGCAGATAATAGTTGCCGATCCGCACGCGCGCATCCAGATTACTGGGGTCTAGGTCGGCGGCGCGCTTCATCTCATCGAAGGCTTCCTGCCAACGCTCCAGACCCTCGTAAGCCTGCGCAAGCCCCCAGTGGGCCGCCGCGAAATTTTCATCAAGCTGGATAGCGTTGCGAAATTCGATGCTGGCTTCCTGAAACTTCTTCTCTTTGAGGAAAGCTTCGCCGCGCTTGAGGTGTTCGGCCTTGGAGGCTTCGGCGTTCTTACAGCCGGTCATCGCACTGACGGCGACGAGCAACGCGCAGAGTAAGATTGAAAGATAACGATAGCGGGTGCACTCTTGATGTCTCATTCTACTTGGAACTCCCTGCAAACTCATGGCCAGTGACCGGGCAATGGTCGCTCTCGCTTGAGCTGCTCTTATTGACGCTTCCGTTGGTTTCCGGCGACGGGCAATGTCGCCTCAGGCCGCTGGCTGCGTCTGTTGAATATCAAAAAGCCTGTTCTTGCTTACGCTTTGTTCGACCTCTCATGGGAATGTTGACATACATCATAAAGAAAAGGCGAATGGCGCTTTGCTTCCTGAAAATGCCCCGTGCGGTTTCAGGGTCGCCGCAGATGCTCTCTGGGAAGGTCGCGCTTCACGTTTTAACCTCACTCATTCATGGGTTTAGCATCCTTCGCCATCAGTCCGGCACGAAGGAGGGAAGGACGGGCGCAACCTGTGCGGCAAAGGTCATGGCGGCGTCCAGGGCGGCCTGCTCGGATTTTCCTACGGGAACCATAACGCGCACTATTGCTCCGTCTGAGCGGCGGAGGCGAATGCTGTCAAGCACGGTATAAATCTTGCCCCAGTACTCGCTCGCCACGATGCGCCCGCGTCCCTGATACCAGTAGATGAGCATCTGTTTTTCATTACCATTCTGGACGATGTAGCGATTGACCTCGAAAGGAGCTGAGCCATCGGCGGGTGTGATCCTGGTTGTCGCCGGATCATTCAATGTCCAGCCGGAGCCGGGCAGACAATTGAGCGGGCTATGGTATGTCGCGCCCGTTCGCTGCGTCGCAAAGTAGCCGACATAAAAGCTCGCGTAGCCACCGTCGGGCCGCTGATAGACTCGCGATAGAAAATCGTCCGCGCGCAGGACATCGGCTGTCTGCTGATCCAGCACCTCATCCGCTCCCACGCGCTTCCAGGATTCTATCTGCGTCGGGAACTCTTTTAACTGGCGGCGCTCGACGTGCGCGTCTCCGGCCAGCGCCCAGGTGTTGATAAAAATACCGCCGCCGACCAGGACGGCGAGCAGGGCGAAGAAACGCCACGATCTGTTTGACTTAGAATTTGACATCAGACTGCTCTTACTCGACTCCTTTTACAGAGGCTACACCGACCGGTGAAGGATTCTTGCTCCTGGTTTCCCTGGCAGAGTCAGCCGGGTCTGTTACTCCATCCTTCTGCGCGTGTGCGGCGTGGCCGCCCCCTCGACCGCCTCGACCGAACCTGCCGGCTCGATCCAGCAGCCAGCCGACGGCAAACAGCAGGAGGAAAGCGGCGATATAAACGACCCAGCCGGAGAAGCTGTGAAAAAAGCCGTCGGCCACCTGCGTTCCGTAATAATGAGCGAGGATGCCCGTTCCGCTCACGCGCAGAGCGTTAGTCAGAATGGCTATCGGAACTGCCGAGAGTACAAGTATGAGCGAGCGCCAGAAGCCATAGCCCTTTAATGTGCGAACGGCGCGGCTTCCAACGCTCCCGCCCGTGCCCGCGCCACTCTTGGGATGTGTAAAGTAGGCGAAGACGACTGCGAGTGTAATGAGCGTCATCAAGCTGCGAATGCCGCTGCACGCTTCGACCACCTCCAGCCGCTTTGGCATCGTGGCATTCAAGGGCATCAACTCGATGATGTTTCCCTGGCGCAAGACCGAAATATCGAAGAGCCGCATCGCCCAGACGGCGCAACGCGAGGCGAAAAGCTGCAAGGGGAAAGCGATCTTGTTAAAGATGATCTGCGGGATCGGAATCGCCAGGATCAATAGCGCGAGCGGCACGACCATAAATCGCAGCAGACGCAAGCCCCAGAAATAGACGACGACGCCCAGGAGCATCAGCACCAGCGACATGCGCTGCGTGAAAAGCTCCGCACCCGCCGTCCCCGCCCACAGGGCAAACAGCGCGCACAAAACGGCAGCCCCGCCTAACCAAAGGGACGGGCGCGCAGGCACGCGGCGCAAATGGTCACGCTCGCTCCACAGGATATAGCCGATGATAAAAGGGATCAGCAGCCCGTGCGAATAGTTCTCGTCAACCCACCAGTCGTAGCCGAGCTTACGGATGACGCCCGCATAGACAAAGACCAGAGCGGCGGTGATGACGACGGGTTTCCAGAGATGTCGGGGGGCCAGAGCACTCATTTAGCTTAATCGTATTGGCGGTTTTAATTTTGGCAGGAGGTGCGTCTCGCGCACATAAACCTTGTATGCAGGAACCGTAGCTGGATGCGCAGCCCCGCACCGGATGCGCCACACGTTTAAGCTTAACGCAATAATGCTCAGGCGACAAGCAAAAGATTCCCTTGAAGAAACAATTATTTACAGACGAAGCCGGTCCACTGTCAAGATAACCCTGAGGGCTAAAGGCCAGGGCGAAGGGCTTTCATCCAGGGATGAGAGCCCTTCGCCCTGCCTCTCTCTTGCTTTCTCTATCTGCGCAAGGGTCACCGGACGGAGATGGTCGCGCCGTTGCTGCGCTGTCCACCGACGATGAGGGTCAGATCAACCGTGCCAGCCCCGCTCAATTCCGGGATAAGTATGATGTTTAGCTGTTCGAGTCCGGCAACCGACCCCATCGCGCCCGCAAACTCAACCGGGAGCAGGTACACGCGCCCATCGCGTGTCCGCGCCTCGACGGCAACAGATTCACAGAAGTTCGCGATCCCACCGTTGTTAGTAGAGATGTCGTTGGTGGTCTGGCTATTAGCCGCGCCACTGCTCAAACCTGTCGAATATATGATGAGACGCGTTCGTTTGTCCGTGCTCAAATTCTGCTCGGTCGTGACATTGAATGATCCCGGCATCAAGCTGGTCGCATTCAAAGCGAGCGCGGCCCCCGCCCCAGTTCCATCCACTGTGAAGAGTGCCGGGGCGATTCTCATCACGCTGGCAGTGCCACGCGAGACATAACCCTCCTGTAAGGTCACGATCACTTCTGCCTGGCTGCTGCCTGTCTGCCCTGCCGGGACATAGGTTGACGGGACGAGAAAGGTAATCCGCGACGCAGAGACGGAGAGCAGCGGAGCGGCCTGCCCGCCAAACGTGACGCTCACACCTGCCAGCATGTAAGGTAATGTGCCATCCGCCAACGGCTCGGCCGTACTTGTCTGCACGGCGAGCGGACTCTGCGTCGGATCGCCGAGGATCACGCCGATACTTGCCGGAGCAAGCACCGGCGCAAGGCTCGCGCCCGAGCGCGTATCGGCATTACCGATGATCAGCGCCGGGCTGAGCCCGGAAGCATGTGCTGTCTGTATATTGGCCGTTATCGTACTATTCGGCGCTATCAAGTTCTTCGACTGTTCAAGACGGTAGGCAACTGTTTGCAGGCGGTTCTGCACACCCGCGTTGGACTCTTTCGCCGCCAGCGCCATGGCCGCGCGCGCGAAGTAGAGCGATGCACGCAATCCCCTATCTATCTCGCCCGACGATGAACCGAAACGATCTGCCTCATTGAGAAACGCAGCGTAGCACTGTTCTATCTCGATCACTAGAGGGCTGATCTGTGCCACCGTAGTGCTCGTAGCGGCAGCGAGCGTCGTCGCCCGATTCAGCGCTTCGGAGACAAGTTTGGGTGACACGAGCGGCGCCGGAGAAGGCGATGGCGACGGAGAAGGTGAAGGTGACGGTGACGGCGATGGAGATGGCGACGGGGTCGGCGTCGGTGACGGAGCAGGCGCCGGGTTCGGTTCCCCCGCAGGCAGTGCCGCATAGAGCGCGTTGAAATCACAGCCGAGGTCTTTGCCGTCAGTCGCTGCCAGCTTGTATGCGCTCGAAGGAGCGAGCCTGTAGTCGCCTCCCGCACTGTTGACGAACCCCACTTCCTCCAACTTCCCCGGATAATAATTACCCGACGGATACCGGCTCGCCTCCGCTCCCGCCATCACATTCCGCTGGAACACACTCCCGGGGAAATATACATTGATGCTCGCCATTCCAGGCGATTGCCCTCCTCCGAATATCCCGTAATCATTGTGTATCACTATATTATTCTTCATTACAAATCCGGGGCTCTGCCCCGGATTATTCGTCGTCGGGTATGCATTTATAATGCTGCCCGAATGGATCACCGTATTATGATCCACGACCACACCGGCCGTCGTCGTCATCTGTATAAAATTGCCATTGCCGCCCCAAGTCGCCCCGCTCACGTCCTCAAACAGATTATTCTCTATCCTCACTCCACTCATCTGCTCGCTCGCATAATTATCATCCCTCCCCAACATGTTGATCCCTCCTCCCACATGCCTGATGATATTGTTCCTGATGAT
>JBKKAL010000163.1:0-2765 GCA_046714695.1 Pyrinomonadaceae bacterium | reverse complement strand
GTCTAGGGGTACTAGCGAGAAAATACCGTCAGTTTCAAGCGCGATGATATTTTCCGGCGACTGTGATATTGCTTCCCACATCTGCGCTCGCGTAGCAGATGTAACCATCCCTGCCCATTCCAGTTGGTGCCAGGGTGGGATACCGCCATTCTTTTCATTCCCACCGATTCTTTGCGCCATTTTGCCATAGAGACTGTTGAGTGCGAGTTTGAGCGCACGTTCCCCACCTTTCTTAGCGGCTTTCCATTCCTGCCGTTTGTTGTACATTTTGCCGACGAACTCAAACGGTTTGGTGTCGTCGGGGGTTATGAGTTTGTACCCTTTGTGAACGGTTGTTGCGAACTTAGCTTCATGGTGCCAGAGCCAGACACCGCTATTATGTTCAGGGAATCCAACCACGCCGCCTTTACCGCGCCACGGTGTGGGAAAGGGTGAGATATCTGAATCCCTGTCATTGTCAAAACTACAGAACCATAGTCCAGCAGAACCGTCATAGTCAGCAGTGAACTCCCATGATGCTCCCCGTAGACTAGGTAGATTTCGAATCTTATCGGGGTAAGCAGACCGGATATCATACTGATAAACCTTTCCTTCGTGATGCCCTGCCTTGAATTGTTCGAACCGTCCGCCGAAGTATGCGCGTTGCGCTGCTCGTTCAATATGAATCGGTGGGCGTTGCATATGATCCTTGACGCCGTGTTCTTTGAATACGGCTGATGCTACGGCTCCTGGCCCGTGGTATTGGGTGACGTAGACGCCCGCTTCTTGGAACTCTCCGCGTAGTTTGTTACACAGCATCACTAAGAGTTCCAGTTCCATTTGGCAGTATTCGGAGATTTCGTCAAGGTCTTTGTAGGTGAAGTTTGCGCGGTTGGCTTTACCGGACACGATGATTTCGGGTACGTCGATTTGGCGAGAGTCCAGCGCTTTCATGAATGACGATTGGAAGAAGGTCATAACGTCGAAGATTTTCATGGTGTAGTTTTTGTGTTGATCCCATAGTCGCCCGGTGATCAACAGCCATTTGTGCGGTATGTATTGGATCGTGTAGCGGTTCTTTACTACGCCGCGTTCGTCTTTGGCGTAGTAGTGTACGACGCCGTTGTCTCTTAGCTCCTGGCGCTTCTTCAGTGGTAGGTCGCGGAGTATGTGGGTTGTGTCGTACCCGCCGCCGAATATGACGTGAATGTGTTTTGGGTATTTAGCTGCTGATTTCAGCATGAACTCTAGGCATTCGTCAGTGCTGAGTTGTGGCGCTGATATGTTGTCGCCGTAGGAATTTTGTAAAAGCATGTAACGGTGTTCGCCGTTAGTGTCTGTCCAGCCTTCGCCGTCCCAACTGATAAATGGTCTGTTCTTGGAGTCTACAATTTCTTGCATGTACTCTTTGAATCTTCCAGTTTGTTGCAAGTGCATGATGCCCTGGTGAGTCCTGCGCAACTGGTGTACCGGTGTTATCAGTGGTTCGGGTAGCTCAAATGCGACCCCAGCCATATTATTCTAATCGTCCTTTAGAATGAGTTTCGATACATTTCTTTGTAGAACTGCCAATCTTCAATCGAATCGTCGTATCCCCTGTCGTCAAGGAATCCTAGAAACTGAAGCTTGGCAAAATAAAAATCGTCTTTACTGGTTAGATGCCCCGTCTTAGCATCCTTGGTATCCATCACGTTATTCCATAGTTCGGCGGCTAGTAGCTGATCTGTACTAGTCATAGCGTCGAACGGGATAACCCCATCGATCCCGAAACCCATTGCCTTTTTGATTACCCGTTCACGTTCCGCGCGTGAGTACAACTCGCTGGAATACATGTCGGTAAGCCGCTCCTGCTGTTTGCGCGGGAGTGAGTAGAACTTGGGAATAACTTCATTGATACCAAGCTGCTTAGCGCGCTGTGTAGCGTATGACTGTGGCGCTTTACCCTGCGCTGAACGGAATAGATCGACGTTCTCTTTGCGCTTGGTTGGGTTGTTGTACATGGCGGGCGTGATGCCGTTGCGTTTGTACCGCGCTTTTGTGGTGGGAGCTAGTGAACTCCATAACCTTTTTGCCACCGGGGAACCTCCTTAGTAGACACTAAAGGCGGGGCAACTCCCAGTAAGTTGCCCCGCCTAACATGCGGAGAGGTTTAGCGGCGGGTACGTGAAGCGCTCGCCTTAGCCGTTGGTTTGGAAACTACGGGGGGCGCAGTTTCTTTTTTCTGTGGTGCGCGGGACACTACGGCTGTAGCGAAACGGAGGGAAGGACCGATTTCGTCAATCTCCATTTCGACTACTGTTCGCATTTCGCCTTCGGTGGTTTCGTATGACCTGGACTTCAGCCGCCCCTGCGCTACGACGCGCTGGCCTTTCTGGAGTGTTTCGGCTACGTTCTCTGCAAGATCGTTCCAGACAGAGCCGCGCATGAAAAGGGTTTCCCCATCTTCATACTCGTTGGTTGCAGTGTTGCGGGTGCGTGGTGTTGACGCGATGGTGAGGTTTGCTACTGCCGATCCTGACGGCGTGAACCGCAACTCGGGGTCTGCAACGATGTTTCCGATAAGAGTAACGATTGGTTCATTTGCCATTGGAATGTTGTCCTTTTCAATGAGTCGCGGTTGTGTAATTACAGCCGCGTAAGTTAGTATATGTCCTATCGGGGCCGCTCGCAAAGTGGCGGTGATTTCCGTCCTTTGACCCGTCACATAATGCTTGAGCGGCTCCGATACCTAAGACTAACTCCCAAAGACGGAACACGCAACTACTACTCAGAAAGTTTTCAAAATG
>JBKKAL010000162.1:0-31591 GCA_046714695.1 Pyrinomonadaceae bacterium | reverse complement strand
CTATGGTCGGGGACATCGGCACGGTCGCATCAGCGTTGATGAACATGTTGACCGTGCCCGATCTTGCCAGCACACTCTGTCCCGGATTCGGCGAGTTGGCTATATCCGCACTCCCCAAAAAGGCGTGAGTGTGAGCCGTCATCTGTTGGACAGAGAGCGTAACCTCCTCCACTCCTCCCGTCTCAGCCAGAATGAACCCGCTGCCCTGGTGGATAGGAAGCCGTCCACGCAAGTCCGGCAGGGCGAAGGTTTCTTGCCCGTCACCCCCGTAGGTCGTGCCTATCAACTGGAAGAGCGTTTCGTTCTCGGAGATCGGCAGCAACTGCCCATCGCAAAACATCCAACCCGCCGGGGCAAAATTACCGGCGAACATTCTGATCTCACCTACATATGGTTGTGCCATGATTATCTCCTTAGTTTTGAGACGGGAATATTCCTTGAAGGGCGATGCAGAAGCTTAAGGTTAGAAAGGGCTGCATGTTCTGGTGCGCCTGGCTCCCGCCAACAGGCGCAATCGTCGAAGCGCTCAGCGCGGTCAGGTTCTGCACCGGCCCGTAAATATTGTTCGGCGCGCTGTTGGCAAGGACGTTACCGGCCGGGAGAACCTCTGTCGCGGTAGTTTGCGAAGCGCTCACCATATGGATATGCGCGGGCAGCTCCGATTGCGTCAGCGTGTGCGCCTGCTCACCACCAGTCTCCCCCCGCGTGTGACCCCCGCCGGCATGCATCGGTGCCCGCCCCTGTAAATTGGGGAGCCCGAAAGTAGTCTGTCCGTTGCCGCCGTAGGTTGTTCCGAGAAGCGAAAACAGAGCTTGGTTCTGGTTGATCGGCAACAACTGACCATTACACAGCGCCCAGCCCTTGGGAGCGAAAACAAAACTCATGATTCTGATTTCGCTAAGAAAAGGTTCGGCCATAATCCTCTCTCCTTTATGGTTTAGAGTTCAGATGAAGTTGATAGGCTAATGAAATGAAGGACGAACGCCGGCTGTGCCGGGCTGGTGCATATCCTGCATGCACTTAATAACGAAGTTGATTCTGTCCTTTTCAGATTGGTTAACGAGAAAAGACGGACAGTAAATCCCACGAGGTTCACACTATGAAAGCGAGCGTACGATAGAGCAGGTCTCTATTTCTTGTCAAGAACTATTTGCGCTTCTTCTTGCAAGTAACATGAATGTTACATTTTATAGACTCTTACGGCGATGGGTAAATGCATCCGTTGGTATCAGCAACAGCCTGATTGATGCCGCCCCGGCTTAACCCGGCTTTATGTTCGAGCGTATGTTTGTCTGCTAAGAAGTGGCGTACCCCACACCATACGCGTTCACGGGCGACGAGCAGGAGATTTGATCCGCTGACCAAAGATTTCATTGATGCCCCTGCCGCGCGGGCCTGGCAGGCCATCGCCCTCCCAGACAGTTAAGTATTCGCCGTTGGCGCTATCGTAAGCGAGTGCCGCCAGATTGACAGTTCGATCCTTCGCGACCGCAGCAACGTTTGAAACTTGAAAGTCTCCTTCGATTTCGCTCCCCTCAAAACTGACGCGCTGGCCGACAATCTCGAACGGGACATCGGTGCGAATGCCCCTCCAGACAATCAAGTACTCAAGACCTCGATCATTGAATGCGACTCGCGGATTGTCCGCTCCGTTCATGCGGCCGCCCGTCGTATTAGAGATGCGAAAGTCATTTGGGCCAATCTCAAGCCGCGTCGCGGCATTGATCCTCTGGCCGAAAACCTCCGTCATATTATTGTTATCAACGCCCGGCACTCCGGTGGCATGGAACACAACCAGATACTCATTGTTACTGTTGTTGTAGGCGATCTGCGGCGCGCTCGAATCGCGGTCGCTTCCAATTTTGGTCGTCATCTGTGAGATGAGAAAGTCGCCGTTACCCTTGCCGACCAGCACGCCGGAAGCATCCAGCGCCTGACCCCAAACCTCGTTTTGCGACTTGACCTTGAAAGGGCCAGCCCAGACAACCATGTACTGTTTGTTCGTGCTGTTGTAGGCGATTGCCGGGAGCCCCGCGTTGAATTCCGCGCCCTGATCGTTCGTGTTGGAGATACGAAAGTTTTTCCCAATCGCGCCGCCCGTTGCGTTCAGAAGCTGTCCGAAAATTTCAGTCCTGATAATTTCGTCCGGTTGGCCCATCGCGTCCCAGACCACCAGATACTGATTGTTGCTGCTGTTCCATGCAACGTCGGCATGCGCGCTCGCGCGCACGAAGCTGCCCATGATCTTGCCCAGGTCAGTCGTCGTCGAGATACGAAAGTCTTTTTCTATCTCAGCGCCGGTGCGGCTGAGTCTTTGACCGTAAATCTCAAACATGGCGTCGGGCGAAGCGGGGCTCCCCTGGCCGTGCCACACGACCAGATACTCGTGAGAAGTGTTGTTGTAAACGACCTTTGGCCCATAAGCGGCGCGATCCTTACCGCCATCCGACATGTTTGAGATACGGAAGTCTGCGCCGACGCTCGCGCCGGTCGAGGCGTTGACTCGCCGACCGAAAATCTCGTCCACCCCACGCAATTCCGCAACGCTCAGGCCGTTACCCACCCACACCACCAGGTATTCCTTATCGTCCGCGTTGTAAGCTGTATCGGGAGAACCTGCGTCACGCTCTGGGCCCAGGGCAGAAACTTGCGAGATGCGAAAGTTAGAGCCGACGAGAATTTCTCCCTTCGGCGAAAGACTGTTCTTCTGCGCCCCCACGGCCTGCCCGTCGCGACTCTTCGCAAACTGATCATTGAACTTGCTCATAACCCATTCGCGCTTAACTGTCGCAAAGATCGTCGCCCCCGCCAGCGTTATCATCACCATTAGCAAGATAAAAAGAAGTGGTCGTCTGAATCTGACTCTTTCCCTTGCCGGTGAAGATAACGTTCTTCGATTACCTGTGTAAAACATCAAGAATTCTCCTGTGCGTTTGAGATTCGGCAGGGCTGTGATAATCGCCCCGCTGGAGATTTGACTTCGGTTGCCGTCCGTTCGTCCGTTTTCAAGAGCCCCGTGCGGCTCTTCTGATGCGACTCTGCTCAAGAGGAGGATCAATTGTAAGCTTTATGGATGAGCAAATCAAAAAATTGAATTGACTAAGATGTGAATTGCTGTTAGAAGATTTCTGCTCGGTCACCCTCCAGTGTTAAGGGGGATCCCCTTTGACCCGGGTTTTGATGACCGTACCAACCTGGCCATCTGACACTACGGGTGTAGTTCAAGTGTCGCGGGCCGTCTTCCAGTTCACCAAAAGTTATACCTCGCCTGACCAGCATTAACGAATTACTCATTTCTGAGGAGAGTCACCCCATGTTTATTTCGCGACGAAAATTTCTCCAAGCGGGGTCTGCAATTGCCCTTGCGGCGAGTTTTCCCTTGAAAAATGCTTTAACTTCGGCCAAACAGCCGCCAGCCGCTACGGCGTCCCCGGAGAAGAACTCAGCCAAGGGAGATACCAAAACTTCAACTGCTACGGCGCGTCCCGGGGGCTTGGAGAGCTACACGAAAGCAACCTTCACGGCCCAGATCAATTCGATGTTTCGCATTCAATCAAAGCAAGAGAAGCCCGCCCAGGTGAAACTGATCGAGGTCAAAGATGTTGGGCCCATTCCTGACCAGCAAGCGTCCGGCAAGGAATGTTTCTCCCTTCTGTTTACTGGTCAGCCCAGGCTTCGGCAGGCTACATATTCGATTGATCATGCCGCGCTCGGAAAGTTTTCTCTGCTTCTAGTTCCCGTTGGCAAAGATAAGAAGGGTTCATACTACGAAGCTGTGATCAACCGTCTCAATTCCTGATCCAGAGGACGCCAGCGGCGCTGCGATCAAATTCCCTTCTCACGCTTTTTTTAACCTCATCAATCTCACTGCTGGCCGAAGCGTTCGGGCACACTGTGCCCGGACGCTCTCGGCCCTTGCATGATCGTCCCTTGGGCCCAAGGCGCTTGTCTCTAACGAGGCAGGCGTCGTCTTCTGCACGCTCACCCGCCCGCTTGCCACTGCATGAGCAGGTGAAAGCCGTTCTCCTCTATCTTGGAAAACCCTAGACGCTCAAAGAGGCGGAGCGAAGGGTTGAAGCTCTCCACGTAGATGCGCAGAGGTTTCTCCGCCTGCGCCGCTTCCGCCATCAGGTCTCCAATAATAGATGTTCCGAGGCCGCGCCCGCGCTCTTCCGGCAGAATCGTGATGTCAATAATCCGAATCTGCTCCTTCAGGCGCGCAACGTAGAGTCGTCCGACCGCTCGATCATGATCAAGGATGATCAGGTAATCGCCCTCAGGATAAAGCTGATGGTAATGTTGATGCTGCGCGGCAAACTGCATTTTGAGGAATGCCTCGCGCTGGGTCTCGTTCCAGGGCGCAGCCCTTAATTCTTCCGCGCGTGTGCTGCCATAAACTTTGAGCAGGAAAGCTTCATCACTGGGCTCGGCGGGGCGAAAGTTTATTGACATGATGGCAAGAAGGGATTGTCTTTTCGATCTGCTGGCAGGAATCGCCCGTGCAACTCCTTTGCTGATTTTCCGCCCCCGCCCGGATGCGGGGAACTTCAAACGATTTAATTCCACTCTCAATAAAAATAAGACTTGCGCATTCTGACGCCCACGCCCGGGCGGTTGATTTTGACCGTGATCTGGCGCGCCGCGCCTCTCCGTACCTCTTTCGCGGGATAATAACCGATGCTGTATTGACGACGTAACTCCTCGGCCACAGCGACAAACGATTGTTTGATCGTCTCTATATCTGTCGCCTGATAAAAATGGCCGCCGGTTTTCTCCGCCAGCGCGCCGAGGTAATCAGTAGATGGCGCTTCGCCGTAATGAATCGTGTACACGAGCGCGTCCAACTCCGTGGCGTCGCGCAGCGTACTTTTCATAGTCGCTTTGCTCCATGTATCGCCGCCATCTGTAAAAAGAATAATCGCTTTGCGACCCCTTATGCGCTTGAGCAACTGGTAAGCGAAATCAACCGCATCATAAAGCCTCGTGCCGTTATTGCCGTCATCTGTGCGCATCTTCTGAAGCGCGGCGCTCAAACGGGCACGGTCGCTCGTCCCCTTGTACAGGAGCGGGTGAAGTATTCCGTCAAATGTGATGGGCAGCACGGAGTCTCTGGGGCGCAGTTGAGTGATAAAAGCAGCGGCCGCCTCTCTGATCTGATCCAGATAAGAGAGAGTCGAGGAGCTTGAGTCCATCAAGAGCAGAACGGAGAAAGGCTGTTCGACGCTGCTGAAGTGAGATATTTGCTGCTCGACGCCGTTCTCGTAGATACGAAAATCTTCCTGCTTGAGATCAAAGATATAACGGCCATCACGATCCATCACGCTGACGGGAATAGAGACTAGAGTGGTCGTCACCCGCACGACATCGCCGTCGCCGACCTCCTCGCCCTCGTTCTGTGGAGAGGTCGCGGGATGCGTTTGCGTCGAAACGGGCTTCGCTCTACTGTTGCTCTTCGGCGGCGTGCGCGTCTGCTGTGCCGGTAACGGTTGCGCGCAGGAGGCGACGATGAAGATTATAAGAAAGACGATGGCCCCGGCTTTCATAAAATTCGCATTGTTCGACCGTTGCCTTATCTTCGTTAGACGGTCGAGAACTTCCGGCCTACAGCGGGCGATTGAAAATGGCTTCGTAATATGTTCCGTCCTTGTCTTGCTTGAAGGGCACGATGAAGAGATCAAATGGGCCAAGCTCCTGGTGTTCAAAACTATAGATGGCTTGTTCCAGTCGCGGGTTGTGAGGGCCGCGAAAAACTATCGAGAACTGTTCCTGCCTGGGCGTCGAGCCAAGGTCCTGAGCCTCTATTAGTTGTAGCTCGACTGCGCCTTCGGGTTCACGTTTGACCGTAAACTTCGAGTTCAGGTGCGGAGAAAAATTCTCCAGCGTCATGTTTTCCACCATTTATCGTCAACCTCGCAATCCTACAAATGCGTTCCGAAATCTTTTGAGCCGCCTGCGCGCCCGTCCGAGCAGGTGAAGTGGGTCGTGCGAGTATAAAGTCGGCCCGCGCGTCCCGCAAGATAAGTGTGAGGATTACGTGCGTCAAACCGGGCATGCGACCCGTAAATATTCGTTATGATTGCAAGCCGTCGCGCCTCTGCCACTCCATCTGAAAATGAGTAGTGCTTTCCCCGATGCGGTAGAATCCGAGGCGTTCGTAGAGGCGTATGGCCGGATTGAATTTCGATACCTGTAAACGCACGGGCAAATTCATTCGCGCGGCTTCGGCGCACAATTCCTTGACTAATAAAGCGCCGATCCCAAGATTTCTATATTGCGGCAGTAGTGCGACATCGGCCAGCCGAGTCTCATGCTCTGTTATAAAAGTAATAAGCCTGCCGACCTCTTCGTCTTTGAAAAGGATGACCTGATGCGCGGCCTCCGGGTACTGCATCTCATAGGAACGCTGCTGACCGTTGAACTGCATCTTGAAAAATGCCTCCTGCTGCGCAGCCTCCCAGCCCAACTCCGTTATCTCAGGGCGCGTGCTCTTATAAACTTCGAGCAGGAATGGCTCGTCTCCCGAACGGACGGGGCGCAGGACGACAGCAACAGCAGCAGGGATAGGATCAACGGGCATGCGTTCTTCCAACGGCGTAGATTTTTTTAAAAGCCGTAATCAAATATAGAACATTGATTCTCGATTCAACAAATCAGGCATGCGAAGCAGAGAGACAAAAAAAAGGAGCGACCATGTCTGATCGCTCCTACAAAACCGCCCCCGCAGCTACGTCACATTTCAACGGCTGCCTGGCTAAAATAAACCTCTTCTTTCCAAACTCGATTAAAACCCGCGAAGCCTAACCTCAGTCTTCCTTTAATCGCGGCCTCCAAGGGCGTCCATCAACGCGAGTTGCTCGATCCTGACAAATCGCTGAGGTTGACCGGGGTTGCGACTCGCGTGATGCCTTGGGCTCGTCCCTACAGAACTGGCTCTGTTTACTGGCTCGTAGCCGATGCTTCTTGATTGAGAGCGATTCTGAGCCAGAATAAACTGGACGTTGCGAGCGGAGGCGGCACGCAGCGCCTCGGTCGCGCCCGCGTAACCCGCCGCGACGCGCGCGACATCGCAGGGGGTCGGCGCGGAGGCCATCTTATTGCGCGGCGCTAGAAATGAGAACGAGCCGAACGCATATTTATTGACGGAGTTCATCACCGTCGTGTCGCCCTTACACTCCGCGCAATCATCTAGTCCGAACGCATGGCCCAGCTCGTGTGTCAGCAGCATCCGCAGCATCGAGGTCTTATGCACATCGCTTTTGATATTGATGCTCGCCTTGCTGTAGAAACCATTATTGGCCGCCATCGAGAGAGTCGCGAAGGTTCCTCCAAGATTGGGCTTGCGTTTGACGATGATACAGCCGGTGCAGGTGTTGCCAGCGGCGATCTCGCCGCCCATTTGAAGATCTATTCCGGTCGTCGAGCGTGACAGCGCGGCCTGCCATAAGCGTATCGCTTCCTGAAAGGCGGCGATCTCTTTTGATGAAAAATCACCGCGCGCGAACATCACGCGCAAGGTCGAATTGGGCAACCAGCGTGCGCTCACGATGTCCGGCGCATTACGGTTGCATTCACAGGCGGGGGATGTCCGTGCCTCAGTTTGAAGGCTCACGAAGAGGCAAATCAATGGGAAAGCCAGACCGACTAACAGCAATCTTGTGCTGCTGGCTTTGGAGTTGAATGTGGAACGAAGGATTGAAGGGAAAAACGGAAGGGTGCGGCGCTTGGGCCTCGATTTATTTGTCAATTGTGGAACCTCACTTCGGTAGCCGGACGATCTCAAATCTGACTTTGAGACTCCTGGCTTTGCGACCCCGCATTGCTACGGGTGTGCCGTTAATCGGTGATGCCCACGTCTTATTAAAGGTAAGACGCAGATGAAACAGGAGGCCAAGCTCAAACTACAGCTTATGACCTGCTGCTACGACGTTGTAAGGAATAACAAAGGCTCTCGCCATTGTTCACCAACTTCGGTGGACGTTTGCTCGTCTTTTTTTTAGGGGCTTAAAGGTGCTTATAGCGGGTGAGACCGCAATCACCTGCACGGGGCATGAACGGGCATGAACGCCCGATACTCTAGTTATAAAGATAAAAACGGGAGGTGTCAATATCTTTGTTTTGCAGGCGGCCGGGATTATCTTTTAATTGAGCCGTAACTCAATTGTTTGCGGCAACTTCTCGATTGTGAGGACGAGACCGCGAGGGCTTTCGACGGGCTCTTTGCGCGGCGTCTGGAAGAAGATCAAGCCCTGGCGACCTTCCAGGGGCGCGAGCGGCGTCTCCACATCGAGCGCATGAGCGCGAAACCTTTCCTCAAACTCTTTGCGTGATAAAGGATTGTAGAAGGTCACCTCGTTAGCATCGAGGATGCGCGAGACGGCCTGTTTGGCCGAACGCCTTTTCCACTCTTTTCCCTCGGCGTCGCGCAAATGAAAGCGTGCGCGCCTTAGTTCGATTGGGGCTCCGCTTTCGTTTCTTATTTCTACGCGCACCGGCAGCAGGCCGCCGAGCGGCAGGTTGGCTTCGAATAACTGCTGGCTTTCCTCATCGGTGCGAAGCGGCACGGCGCGCAGGGTAATTCCTCCGCCTCGCGCCTCGCCCGCGTTCCCGGAAATGGGCGCTTCGACACGCGGGCTCACACGGTACAGCGAGCCGCCGCAACCCATCATCGAAAGAATTACGGCGAAGATTACGCACCACATTAAGCACTGGCGCAGCTCGTATTTTGACGATCCACCCAACACGCTTCCGACTCTCTCACGCACGGCATATTGCTGTCAATTAGGGCTGCCTTGCTTGCCCTCCTTTGCTCGTCATGTTACCGTTCCCGCTTTCATCCGAAGCCGGATCAGCAATCTTTATTTATCCACCTGAAATTATGATCAGATCATTTCGCGGCGTGCATCCGCAAATTTCTCAGACAGCCTTTATCGAAGAGAGCGCGCAGGTCATCGGCGATGTCTGGATTGGCGAACAAGCTTCCGTCTGGTTCAACACCGTCGTGCGCGGCGACGTTTTTCATATACGCATCGGTGACCGGACAAACATACAGGACGGCACCGTCATACACGTCTCTAACGGCACGCATGCCACCATCCTCGAAATGGAGGTGACGGTGGGCCACAACGTGACGCTGCACGGTTGCTATATCGAAAGAGGAAGCCTGATCGGTATCGGCTCAATCGTGATGGACGGTGTAAGAGTCGGCGCGCAGTCGCTCGTCGCCGCCGGATCATTGCTCTCGCCCGGCACTCAGATTCCGCCGCGCTCGCTCGTGATGGGCCAACCCGCGCGAGTCAAACGCCCATTGACGGACGAGGAAGTGAGTGGGCTCGACATCTACTGGAAGAATTACATTGAGTATACAAAGATATACAAAGAGGAATACCTGGCTCATGCACGCTTGACCGACTAACAGATTGAAGGAGACCAAAGAGGATGCCCAGTGCCTTTAGATTTATCGCTATCATCATGTTCCTATACGCCTGCGCGATGTCGGTATGCGCGCAGGCGGCCGCAGGCGATCATGCCTCACTAAGCGGCGCTGCTTTGACAAAAGGCGGTGTCACAGGCTCGATGGCCTCCCAGAACGATTCGCCTTACAGGTTAAAGAAGGGCGATAACGAGTTTGGCGGATGGGGCGGCATCGCGTTTAATGCGACGACCATCTTCGCCGGACTCAGAGAGGACGAAGCCAGAGATCGCAAATTCGTCATCGCTGCGTTCCGTTACGGGCGAACGCTCGCGGCAAACAAGAATCTGGCATTGCAGTACACGCTCGATGTGATTCCGCTTGCTGTCGCAACAGGCAACATCACCGAAAGCACAACGGTCGTGACGCCGACGGGCCCGGTGACGACCTTCAGGCGCGAATCCGCCTACGGGGCGGGACTGACGCCGCTCGGCCTCCAACTCGATTTCGCCAATAGTTCACGCGTCAAGCCCTTCGTCCATATCGGCGGCGGCTTTCTGGTCTTCAATAAGCCCGTTCCACTACCCGACGCCGGAAGGTTCGCATACGTCGGCGAGACGGGTGCGGGCCTGCGCGTTTTCACTTCGGAGAGACGCGCCTTGAGCTTCGGCGTCAGGTTTCATCACATCTCGAACGGCGACCGCTCGGGCTCGAATCGCGGCCTCAATCAGTTCATCTTCTATGCGGGATTTTCCATCTTCAAGTAATGGTCACCACAGGCGTGACCCGATTGCGCTCAACCTTGATCTGATCGTTAAACCGACGCGGCATTGGCGACGCTCGTCGCTGATGTTCGCACGCCCTTTTCGCGCGGCTTTTGCCTGGGGCTGAAGCTGAAGGTGACATGAAAGACCAGGAAGTAGAGGAAGTAGCTGTAATCGAAAACGTAACGCAGCGCGGCGGGCTCATGTAGGTGGGAATACCAGAGGACTCCCGCGATGGAAATCAGGTTGAGCGCGACGACCAGCATTGTGAAGCGGCCCGTGCCTCGCAGTTGCCCGATCATGCGATCATAAGCGGTTGAAGCTGTTGGGAGCGTGCCGGTCTTTACATGAGACAGCGTATTCAGTTTGTCGAACGAGAAGACATACCAGCTCCAGTAATGAAAGACGACGACCAACTGAAACATGATCGGAAACTCGTAACCGGAACCACTGCCCACCCGGATCACTTCTTGCAGCACGGCGAAGATCGCGCCCAGGAACAAAAAGTAGAGCCAGAAGGTGCGATTTTGTTTGAGGTGCGGTAGTGCCTTCCAGAGCACGACGATTATCAGGAGCGCGACCAGAGCCCATCGGATGGCGTTCAATGTTGATGAGAGCGGCGGCAATGGCAAGGATGTATCCGGTGTGAGATGGAACACGAATCGCGCGGGCTCGCCTGATGCCGATGCTGCTGCTGTTGTCCCGGCCATGCGCCGGGTGGGAATCCAGATGCCCGCCAGATCATTACGTTCGGCTGTAAATATCTGCCCGACCGGATAACCGCCCGTAAGCTCGATGGGAATTGTCTGGTCAGGGATGGGGATTTCTTCCTGATTGACGCTCTCGTCGCTCGAATAATACGGCTTGAACACCAGATCATGCGCTCGATCCCACTGTCTATCGGAGATGCGTATTTCGCCGTCGCCGCGTGTGTCTTCGATTGTCGCCAGCGTGTTGTACTTCGCGCCCGTGCCCTCCGCGCGTGACGCTCGCATGTAGAAGTAAAAGTCTTTTCCCTGGGAATAGGAGATCGGTGCGAAGCGAATAAGCGTCCAACTGCTGGCTGAGAACTGCGCTTCGTTGAGTTCAACGCGCCGCAGGTCTTGCCTGTAGTGCTGCGGTCGCGGATCGGTGATAATAAACATCAACAGGAGAAACGGAACGAAGCCCGCCACATAGACCGCGCCCCTCAATTTATGGCGCGCGCGCGTCTGAAAATAGATGGAAACCTCGTCGCGGAAAACATGATAAGTAAAATAGATGGAGATAAAACCCGTGATCGCATAAGCGTAATGCGTGGCCCAGAGAAAGAGTGTAAGCAGCGCGAGAATAAAAAAAGACGGGCGGGCGTGCCATTCGCCGCGCAGGACTCTGCCAAAATAGAAAAGAAAGCCGAGGATAATGTGCGGCCAGCCCATTGACACGATGAGCATTTCGTAGCCGGTCGTTCCCCACGCAAGGCCAAAAATCGCCAGCGTCGTGATCGTCAGCGCGAAGGTGAGGCCAAGATTGCGCAGCGCCATGCTCGTCTGCGCTGGCGCTTGCTCAATTGTCAGCCTCTCGGCGCTTGCTAAAGAACTCATCGCGGCTAAAGGGCGTCGGCCAAAATTTTTCAGGATAGAATGGTCACTCGCTTGCGTCGAGTTTATTATTCTTAAAATCCCTGTTTTGTCCAATCGGCAAGTCAAGAGTCGGGTCGCCTTCTGGAGACGAGCGATTCGGGTTATGATAACTGTCCTATAGATCAGCTCTCTATATTTGAACTCAAGAGATCAAATGACCGCAGTTAAAACACAACCGGCGCGCGGCATGCGCGATTTCCTGCCATCGGACGTGCGTCGGCGCGAGTACGTGATCTCCGTCATCAAAGAAGTTTATGAGCGTTACGCTTTCGAGCCGCTTGAAACCCCTGCGGTCGAGAACATAGAGACGCTCTCTGGCAAGTACGGCGAAGAGGGCAATCAGCTTATCTTCAAAATACTCAAGCGCGGTGAGCATGAAAAAAGCGGCGAAGCAGACCTCGCGCTGCGCTATGATCTGACCGTGCCGCTGGCGCGCGTCGTCGCGCAGTACAAAGAGCGACTTCCGAAATTTTTCAAGCGTTACCAGATACAACCCGTGTGGCGAGCCGAGCGACCGGCGCGCGGGCGTTTTCGCGAATTCTACCAGTGCGACGTTGACGTGCTCGGCTCGCGCTCGATGACGGTTGAAGCGGAGCTATGCGCGGCGGCCACCGATGCATTAACGAGATTGGGTTTTACGAATTTCACCATTCGCCTCAATCATCGTCAGGCGCTCACAGGTATCCTGGACGCCGCCGGTGTCGCGACTGAACGCCATTTGGACGCGCTCGTTGCTTTGGACAAGCTGGATAAGATTGGTCGTCCTGGCGTCGCCGGAGAGTTGGCCGAGCGCGGCATCGCGGATGATGCGGGGCAAAAACTCCTGGGCTTTTTTGAAGCGATCAATGCGCTTGAGCATGCTGCGCAGATTGCGGCAGACAATCTTGCGGAGCGGAGCGAAGAGGCTTTGAACCGAGCGGTGATCGGGCGCATGCTGGAATTCGTCGGCGACCACGAAGCCGGGGCGCGCGGCATAGACGAATTACGTTCAGTGGTAGAGTTTGCGGCGGCTACAGGCGCTGGCGCGAAGGTCAGGATTGATCCGAGCCTCGCGCGCGGCCTCTCTTACTATACGGGCACGATTATGGAGATCAACGTACCCGATCTGTCGGGCAGTCTCGGCGGCGGCGGGCGCTATGATAATCTGGTCGGAATGTTTCTCGGCCAGGAAGTTCCGGCCTGCGGTCTCTCTCTGGGCCTCGAACGCATTATCGTGGTTATGACCGAGCGCGAGATGTTCCCTCAAAATTTGCTGGAAGCTCCGGCGGAAGTGATGTTGGCGATCTGGGACGAGGCGTCAATTACGGACTCGCTCCGCCTCGCCAGTGAGCTACGCGAGGTTGGCTTGCGCGTTGATCTTTATCCTGAGGCTGATAAGCTCGGCAAGCAATTTAAGTATGCTGCGGCGCGCGGCATAAGTTTTGTCGCTGTTATCGGCGAAGAAGAGCGCGAGCTTGGAGACGTGACGCTCAAGGATATGCGTACGGGCGAGCAGATGCGCCTGCCTCGCGCGCGCGTGGCAGCGGCGGTGCAGGAAAAGATGAGCGGAGGTTGACCTGAGGATGGATGACGCGGTCGGACGAAATTACCTGGATGATGCGCTCGCGAATTTTCGCGATTACAAACGATTGGCGGAAAAGGCTTTCGCGCAGCTTGGTGAAAAAGAGTTTTTCGTGACGCTCGATGAGGAAGGCAATAGCATCGGCGTTATCATCAAGCACATGACGGGCAATATGTTGTCGCGTTGGACGGATTTTCTTAACAGCGATGGCGAAAAACCCGACCGCAACCGCGATATGGAGTTTGTGCTCACACCTGAGACGACGAAAGACGATCTTATCTCATACTGGGAACGCGGCTGGGCCACGCTCTTTGAGGCCATAGAGCCCTTGCAGCCGGCAGACCTCGCGCGGCAGGTCTTCATTCGCGGCAAAGCGCACACGGTCGTGGAAGCGATAACGCGCCAGTTGACGCATTACGCTTCTCACACTGGGCAGATCATTTTCCTCGCCAAGCATCTGCGCTCAAAAGAGTGGCAAACCTTGAGCATTCCGCGAAACCGTAGCGCCGAGTTTAATAAGTACCTGTCGCAGACTGCGGCGAGCGGGACAGATGGTTCCATAAGGCGCAGTCGTTTTGACGAGCCGCTGGATTTTATTAGTGATTCTGAAACCGATAAATAGTTGAGAAGCATGCTTGACGATTTAGGAAATCTTGAGCGCACGCACTCCTGCGGCGCACTGCGCGCCGCCGCTGTCGGACAAACCGTGACGCTGATGGGCTGGGTTGCGCGCCGCCGCGACTTTGGCCCGCTCACCTTTGTTGACCTGCGCGACCGTGAAGGCATCACACAGGTCGTCGTCAATGAAGAGAACGCGGCGCAAGCGCACGCCAGAGCCAAGACGACGCGCAGCGAATACGTCATCGCCGTCACGGGCGAGGTGGTCTTGCGCGAGGAAGGACAGCGCAACCAGAAGATCGCGACGGGCGAAGTCGAAGTCAGGGCGAGTAAAGTGCTTATCCTCAACGATGCGCGTACGCTTCCGTTTCAGCTTGAGACCGTCTCGTCGGACGCGCTCGCGAGCGAAGACCTGCGCTTGAAGTATCGCTATCTTGATCTGCGCAGACCGCAACTGCAAAAGAACCTGCGCCTGCGCCATCGCGTGATCGCAGAGATTCGCCGCTATATGGACGAGCAGGGCTTTACCGAGATCGAGACGCCGATCCTCATCAAGTCAACGCCGGAAGGCGCGCGCGATTACATAGTGCCTTCGCGTATTCAGCCCGGCAAATTCTACGCGCTCCCGCAATCGCCGCAACTCTTCAAGCAGCTCTGCATGATCGCGGGCCTCGACAAGTATTTTCAGATAGCGCACTGCTTTCGCGATGAAGACCTGAGGGCCGACCGCCAGCCGGAATTCACACAGCTCGATCTGGAGATGAGCTTCGCCACCCTTGAACAGATTTACAATGTTACTGAAGGCATGTTCGCGCGCGTCTTTAAGCTGGTTGGTGTCGAGCTGCCCGTCCCGTTCCCGCGCTTCTCTTATGCGGAAGTGATGAATCGCTTCGGCTCGGATAAGCCTGACCTGCGCTTCGGGATGGAACTGCGGGACCTTGCGCCCGCCCTGGAAGGCACGACCTTTCCGCCATTCATGAGCGCGCTTGAAGGCGGCGGGCAGGTGAAGGGGATCGTCGCGAGCGGCGGCGCACAGCTCTCGCGAAAAAGCCTGGATGAGCTGCAAGAATATGTAAAGCGATATGGGGCGGGCGCGCTCGCGTGGATCAAGCTCGGCGACGAGCTAACCTCTTCGCTCCTGAAAGCGCTGGGCTCGGATGTTGTGATGCGCATTGCCGAGACCGCATTGGCCCAAAAAAGCGACGCGGTGCTGATTGTCGCCGGTAAAGGCAAGACGGTAGCGGCGAGCCTCGGCGCTCTTCGCAATGAGATTGCGCGGCGCGAAAAGTTGATCCCCGAAAATGTTTACAGGCCGCTGTGGGTGACGGATTTTCCGATGTTCGAGTTTCACGATGAGGACGGGCGTTACTATTCTATGCATCATCCGTTCACCTCGCCGGTTGATGAAGATTTGACGTTATTACAACGCGCGGTCGAAGCGGGCGAGACAGACCTGCTCGGACAAATTCGCACGAAAGCTTATGATCCGGTCATCAATGGAGTTGAGATGGCGAGCGGCTCAATCCGTATTCATCGCCGCGACGTGCAGCGCCTTATCTTCAAGGCGCTCGGAATGACGGAAGACGAGGCGCGCTCGCGCTTCGGTTTCTTCCTGGACGCGCTGGAGTACGGAACCCCTCCGCACGGCGGCATCGCTCCCGGCATAGATCGTTTGATGATGGTGCTCGCGGGCACGGAAAATATTCGCGACGTGATCGCCTTTCCCAAAACCGCCTCCGCCGCTGATCTGATGATTGACGCGCCTGGCGAAGTGGACGCACGGCAGTTGGAAGAGTTACGGCTTGTCATTAAGAAGGAAGATTGAAAGAGCAGATGCTGGATATTAGATGTTAGATGCCGGTTAAAGGCTTCCACTGACATCTGGCATCCGACATCTGACATCTGTTTCATAAGGAGAGATTAAAACAGTGGACGAATTATTGACGAAAGAGAACCTTGAATACCGCGCGATGGCACGCGAGATCGCGGATAATTTTGTGCGACCCGTGGCGGCTGAGCTGGACAGGACGGCGGAGTATCCGTGGTCTGTCGTGCGCGCGTTGCAGGACGCGGGCTTGATGGGCGTGTGGATTCCCAAGGAGTACGGCGGGCGCGGCGGCGGCGTGATGAATCTGTGTATCGTCGTTGAAGAGTTGTCGAAAGCTTGCGGCGGGGTGGGCGTTACCTACGCCGTCAACGCCCTGGCGTCTTTCCCGATCATTGTCGGCGGCACGGAAGAGCAGAAACAGAAGTATCTGCCCGACATCGCGGCGGGCAAAACCTTAATGGCCTTCGGGCTCTCGGAGAAAGCTTCCGGGTCGGATGCCGGAAGCCTCAAGGCACGCGCTGAAAAGCGCGACGGCTTCTACGTCCTCAACGGCGATAAGAAGTGGAACACGAACGGCAACGCGGCGACGCTCTATTCTATCTTCTGCTCGACCAACCCGGATCGTGGAGGGCGCGGCGTCTCTGCCCTGCTCGTCGAGAAGGGAACTCCCGGCTTTGAGATCGGCAAAAAGGAAGACCTGATGGGCATACGCTGCGTGCCCGTGCACGAGCTGCATTTTCGCGATTGCTTCGTGCCGGAGGAAAATATCCTCGGAGGCAAAGAGGGATATGGCTTCAAGCACGCGATGATGACGCTCGATCTAGCCCGTCCGGGCGTGGCGGCGCAGGCGCTCGGATTGGCGCAGGGCGCGCTCGACCTCGCCGTCCAGTACACTATGAAGCGCGAGCAGTTCGGCCAAAGTGTCGCCTCCTTCCAGGGCATTCAATGGATGCTCGCAGATATGGCGACCAAGGTCGAAGCGGCGCGGCAACTTGTTTATGCCTCGGCGCGGGCCATTGATGCCGGCGCAAAGAACGTCTCGAAGATGGCGGCGATGGGTAAAGTCTTTGCGACGGACGTGGCGATGTCTGTCACGACCGATGCCGTGCAACTGTTCGGCGGTTACGGTTACTGCAAAGATTATCCGATTGAAAAATATATGCGCGATGCCAAAATCACGCAGATTTATGAGGGCACGAACCAGATTCAGCGCCTCGTCATCGGTCGCAGCCTGATCAAAGAGGCCGCCGCCGGGCAACCGCAAGCCAAGGCTGTCGAAGCGTAAAAGCCAGTGCGGTCGAAAAGGAAGGGCAACCTGCTAAATTTCTGCTGCCGACCGATCTCAAGCTGTAGGTTGCATAAAAGAGATGATCACGCTTCTGCGCGCACATGTTGAAGAGATGTACGCGCATGCGCGCGTGGCGGCGCCGCGCGAATGTTGCGGACTGATCGGCGGCACAAGCGGCGAGACAGGGCAGGCGAAGAATGTTTACCGCCTGCGCAACGTAGCCTCCGATCCGCGCGTGGCCTACGAGGCCGCACCCCAGGAACTTTTCGCCGCGCAGCGGAGTATGCGCGAGCGAGGCGAGCAGCTACTGGCCATCTATCATTCCCATCCACGCGCGACTGAGCCTGTGCCATCGGAAAGTGACGTGCGCCTCGCCTATTATCCGGCGGCGATTTACTTTATTATTGGCTTGAGCGGAAGTGAGGCGGCGCTTGGAGCTTTCAAGCTACGGGAGCGTGAAGGACACTGGGAACGGATCGAGTATATGATCACCGAAGCGTGAGAATCGTTGAACCAAACGGTAGCGCCATTCGTAGAAAGAGTTTGTGATGGCTGACAAGAGCAAGTACGATACCAATCCGCTCGATCCCGATTACGCGCGGCGCACGGAAGATGTCTGGGGCGCAACGCGCGGCGACGACGACGGCAGCAGCAGCACCTCGTCGCCAACCGAGGATATGAGCGGTGCGACGCGCGAGATGGCTCGCACGGCCAACGAGCAGGCGCGGCAAAATGAACAATCGGAAGCTCCAACACGCCGTTATGATCAACCGCTCTCGGCCTCTTATCCTTCCGTATTCACCCAGCCTCCGTCTCATCCCCCGGCGGCCTACGGCGTAGCGTCACAGATACCTGCCGCCGCGACAATGCCGACCACGCCGCCTTCATCGCGCACTATTCCCGGCATGAATTTGCCTGAGAACGTGACGATGATTCTCCCTTACATCCCTTTTTACATCGGCGCGATCCTCGGAGCAGTCGAACTATTCCTAGTGCCGCGCTCTGAAGCCCGCACGCGCTTTCATGCCGCACAGGGGCTGGCGCTGCATCTGACCATACTCGTCATAGGTTTTCTCCTGCGCTTCGCTTCGAATATGGTCAGCAGTACGCTGGGCGGCATCGCTTCCGTTTTGCTCGGCATCGCCTCTACGTTATTCACGCTCGCCGCGCTTATCTTCTTCATCATCGCGATCATCAAAGTCTGGAAGGGCGACGACTTTCGCGTCGGCCCGCTTGACGACGCCACTAATTGGCTTAACGAGAAGATCGAGCCGCGTAAGTAGCGCGCCTTCCCCCCTCGCTTCTGTGTTAAGCTCGTGCCCGTGATCATCTCCCTTCTCAAAAGCAGGGCTTTCCCCGGCTCTATAATGAAACGGAATCGGTAGTCTAATGAAGAGGAAAGTTTACGGCTTCCTATTTATTCTCGCATGCGTCATCTCTTTGCTTCTGCCGGCGGAAGCCCTCGCGCAGAGACGCGGCGCGCGGCGCGTGGGCCCACGCCCGCGAGTCAGTCTTGAGACGGTCAATGCGCGTTTTAATCAGATCACGGATGCATACCTCAGCGGCTATTACGCTTTCAATCCGTCTGAGGCGACCGCTCTCGGCCTACATGAGTATGATGCTCAGCTCGAATCGCGCAGCCCTGAGGCGGTCACGCAAGAAGTGCGTCGCCTGCGCGCTGCGCTTTCTGCGCTGCTGCGTATCTGGGACGGCGCGCTTTCTGCGGATGCGCGTCTGGATTATCAGGTGCTTGTCTCTCACGCGCAGGCACAACTGCTGGAGCTTGAAACGGTGCGCATGTGGCAGCGCGACCCGAACGTCTATAATCGTCTGGCTGCCTCAAGCATTGACAATATCCTGAAGAGAAATTACGCGCCCATCGAGCAGCGCCTTGATGCATTGCTCGCGCGCCAGCGAGAGATCACGCGGCTCCTCAATGAAGCGCAGACCAATCTGGATAACCCGCCGCGCATCTACACCGAGATGGCGATTGCCCAGGTGCGCGGAAGCCGCGATTATTTTTCGCGCGTTGTCCCGCAGATGATCGAGCGCGCGGGTGGAGGACGGTTGAGCGCCGTGAGGCGCGCCCAAATCGAAACCTCGAACGAGAGCGTCATTGCAGCCCTCGGCTCCTTCGGTGATTGGCTCGAACGCGACCTCCTGCCGCGCTCAGCCGGGAGCTTCGCCATCGGAGCGGAAAGCTATCGCCGCAAGCTTCTCTATGAAGAGATGATTGATACGCCGCTCGCGCACCTTCTCGCGAATGGGGAGCGGGAGCTGCGACGCACACAGGAACAGATGCGCTCCCTCGCCGAAGAGATTGCGCCGGGTCGTGGCGTCACTTTCGCACTGCGTCAACTGGCGAGCGAGCACCCGACTGCGGACGGGCTCGTCGGCGATGCGCGCTCTGAGCTGAACCGCATTCGCGCCTTCGTTCGGACGCAGAATATTCTGACGCCGCCCCCAAGCGAGAACCTGATCGTCGCCGAGACTCCGGCATATGCGCGCTCGCTCTCGTTCGCTTCGATGGACACGCCCGGGCCTTTCGAGCGGGTCGCGACAGAAGCCTATTATTACCTGACGCCGCCCGACGAAGCCTGGAATGCGCGCCAGAGGGAAGAGCATCTCGGCCATTACAATCGTTACAGCCTTCCCCTAACGTCTATTCACGAGGTCTATCCGGGACACTATTATCAGCTTCTCAAGCTCCGGCAACAGCCCTCGCGCGTTCGCAAGACCTTAGGGGCGGCCAGCTTTGTCGAAGGCTGGGCGCACTACTGCGAGCAGATGATGCTGGACGAGGGTTACGGCGGCAATAATCCCAGGTTCCGCCTCGCGCAGGTTAATGCCGCGCTGCTCAGGCTTTGCCGTTACGTGGTCGGTTTACGCCTGCATACGCAGGGCATGACCTACAACGAGGCGGTGGATTTTTTTATGCGCGAGGGCTACGAGGTGCGCGTCAACGCCGAACGCGAGGCGAGGCGTGGAACCGCAGACCCGACCTATCTTGTTTATACGCTCGGCAAGATGGAAATCCTTCGCTTGCGCGAAGAGTGGAGAAGCCGTATGGGCACGGCGTTCAATCTTGGCGAGTTTCATGATCGCCTGCTCAGTTACGGAATGCCGCCCATCAGGATTATCCGCCAGGCCATGCTCGGCTCGGCTTCCTCCGCCAGCAACAACTCTACGGACAATACGGATAATGCGAGCACGATTGATTTCTCCGTGCTCGCCACCGGCGCGTATAGCAGTTACACGGGCACGCGCTCTGTTCAGCTCGTCATGAATCAGAACGAATGGTCGAATATGTGGCGCATCATCGGCGGTGGGCGACCGGCACCTGATGTTAGCTTCAATACGCGCGCCGTGGTCGTCGCCTTTCAGGGACAGAAGCCCACCGGCGGCTATAGCATTTCGATTGCGGAGATTCGTCGTGATGGACGAAACCTGATCGCGCGCGCGAATGAAATCGCTCCGGGGCGCACAGACATCACGACACAGGCGTTGACTTCGCCCTTCGTCGCCGTCTCGATTCCGCGACCGCACGAAGCGAGCTTTATAAAGTTTGCCGATAATGTGGACAATCAACGGCAAAATCTTTCCCCTAAGCCAGGAAATAAAAGAAGGCGCAGGATTTACAGGAGAAGAGGTTAAACATCGGGTAGGGTGACTAGGCCAACCCGTTTGTGCTAGGATTCATCAAAACAGAGCCAGCAAGTAAGGGTCGCCAGAAGAGTAATGTGGCGGCGGCCAGTGTTTAGCGGCCAGTGTTTAGTAGAGATTGACGCTCTCTCTCCCCCTGCGCGTTTGCAGTCGAGCCGGGTTTTGCAAGAAAAGGGTTCGGGGGAGACGTTTTGTGAGTAAGAGCGGCGTCCCTTCGATTCAATAAGGGGCGTCGCTCTTTTAGTTTATTTGGAAAAAGGACGTGCTTGAGACCTAAGCCTTGAGGAAGAGCGTGTCTTTACGGAGGAGGGAGAGAATGAAAACTATTAATCAACGTTATGCGCAAGCTCTCATAGCATGGCTGATGGCGGTTGCGATCTTCGTTGCGCCAATGGCTGCTTTCGCTCAGACACAGATCAGCTATCGCAGCAATAAGTACAGCGTCGCCGATGATGTCAAAGTCGGTCGGCAGGCGGCGGCAGAGGCCGAGCAACAGTTACCAATCCTGCGCGATGAAGAGACTACCTATTACGTCCAGCAAATCGGCCAGCGACTGGTTAATGCTATACCCCAGCAGTTTCAGCATCCTGAATTTCAATACTACTTCAAGGTCGTCAATGCCTCGGACATCAACGCCTTCGCCCTTCCGGGTGGGCCCATGTATGTCAATCGCGGCATGATCCAGGCGGCACGCAGCGAAGGTGAGATGGCGGGCGTGATGGCCCACGAGTTGGCCCACGTCGCACTCAGGCACGGCACGGCGCAGGCGACCAAGGCACAGAAATACCAGTACGGAGCAATCGCCGGAGCCATCCTCGGCTCGGTCATCGGCGGCGGCCTCGGCCAGGTCGTCGGGCAGGGAAGCCAGATGGCCGTCGGCGCTTACTTTTTAAAATTCAGCCGCGAGTTTGAGACGGAGGCCGACATACTCGGCGCACAGATCATGGCGCGCGCAGGCTATGACCCGCGCGATCTGGCGAACATGTTCCGCACCATCGAGCAGCAGGGCAGCGGGCGCGGCGGCCCCGAATGGATGAGCAGCCACCCGAACCCCGGACGCCGTTACGAGCGTATCAATCAGGAAGCCGCACTGCTTCGCGTCAACGGAAATCCGATCCAGGACACGGCGGAATTTCGTCGCGTGCAAAACCGTCTGCGAGGTATGGGCCGCGCTCAGACCATGGAGGAGATCGCGCGCAGCGGCCAGCGCAATCCGCAGCAGGGCGGCGGCGGCGAAGGACAATCACCCAGTTACGGCGGCAACATCGGACGAGTCTCATATCCTTCGTCGCGCTACAGGACTTATTCGGGCGGCAATGTTTTCCGCGTGAGCTACCCGGACAACTGGCGCGAACTGCCCGGCAATAATTCCATCTGGTTTGCTCCAGAAGGCGGGTACGGGCAAAACACTTTCACGCACGGCGTGACCATTGGAATTGAGCAGGCGCAGAGCAACGATCTGCGACAGGCGACGGACGCATACTTGAGCCGCTTAGTTCAGGGCAGCCGTAACCTGCGTCAGCAGAGCGGCTATCAAAGAGGCGCTATTGATCGCCACAACGCTCTCTCGATAACGCTCTCAAATACTAACGAGGCGACGGGACAACCGGAGATCGTGACGGTCTATACGACGCTCTTGCGCGATGGCAGCCTGTTCTACATGATCGCGGTCGCACCGCAGAGTGATTATCGTAGTTTCCAGGGCGCGTTCAACCGCGTTCTCAACTCGATCCAGCTCAACGACTAACGTGCGCGGACGTTAAAGCGTCATCGCCCGGTTAGATAAAAGGAGAGGCCACTTGATCTTGTGTGCCTCTCCTTTTTTTGTCGGTTGAATGGTCTATGGCTTCTGTTACTCTTTTTTCGCCTCCTGCCAGAGAGCTTCCATCTCAGCAAGCGTGGCAGTATCTAGGGCGCGACCCTTCGCCTCCATGTCGCGTTCGATGAAGTGAAAGCGGCGGCGAAACTTGCGGTTGGCGAGTTTGAGCGCGGCTTCGGGTTCTGTCTTGAGATGGCGAGCGATGTTGGTGACAGCGAACAGCAGGTCGCCGATCTCTTCGCGCACGCGCGCTTGCTGTTCTTCCTGAGAGGCCGCCTCGCCTTTCGCCGCCGCCTCGTCGCTCTCGCGCATCGCGGCGCGCAATTCGTCTATCTCCTCATTAAGCTTGTCGAAAACATCTTCGATGCGCTTCCAGTCGAAACCGACGCGTGCCGCTTTGGTCGAAAGCTGGTGCGCTTCCATCAACGCCGGTGCTTTTGAGGACACGCCATCGAGAAGCGACTTGCTTTTTGTGCGCGCGTCTCCCCCGGCGGCGCGTTTCTCCTCGGCTTTGATCGCCTCCCAGTTGCGCAGGACTTCCGCCGAATCCCTGGCCTCTGCATCCGCGAAGACATGGGGATGACGACGCACCATCTTGATATGAATGGCATCCGTCACATCCCCGACGGTAAAGTCGCCGCGCTCTGCGGCCACCTGCGCGTAGAAGACTATCTGAAAGAGAAGATCGCCAAGCTCGTCGCGCAACTCTAAAGGATTGCCCTCGCGCGCCTCCTCGACGGCCTCGAAAGCCTCGAAAGCCTCTTCGAGCAGCATCGGCGCGAGCGTCGCATAAGTCTGCTCACGATCCCATGGACACCCTTCGGGCGAGCGCAAACGCACCATCAGCGAGACGAGATCATCAAATGAAGCTGGCATAGATAAGTCCTGTCAAAGGGAAATTTAAATTCGGAATTAACAAAATGCTGTGTCCCAAGTCTAATGCCTCGCTGCCTCGCATTCCAAGCCGCCTCCGCCACGTGCTTCAAGACCGGAGCAAACATCCGGATATAAACTGTAGTCTGAGCGCAGTCGCGGTTTCTTGCGGGCACACGCGCTGAGGTGCTACCATCCTCCTCATTAGTAAATAAAATTTGAATCGAAAGAACGGGACGCGTCCGCCCTGAACCGAGTGTCGGCGCGTCTCTCAAAAAAGTTGAGATGAGTGAAGAGCAACCCACTTTCAAAGTCAAAGATCGCCGTTTGTTCAACCCGGACGGCACTCCCCGCGACATAGAGCGCGAGGAAGCGCCGGACACGAGCGCGGCCACAACGACGACTGCGCCCGCGGCGAGCACGAACGATGCCGCGAAGGCAATGGACGCGAGCGGCGGCGGCGCTGCCTCCCCGGCTGCCGACTCACCGGAACAGGACGAAGGCGCGTCCCCGCAGGCGTCAACGCTTGCGAACGACACAGAAACCGCGCCGTCATCTTTTGCGGAAGGCGCTCAAATGGAAGAGGACATCCGGATGGAGGAGGATGTTCCGGGCGCTGATGATCCGGCCAGCTTTATTAACTTCCTAATGTCCATTGCTTCCAACGCTGCCGCATCGCTCGGCATGATGGAGCATCCGGCGACGGGCCAGCGCGGCGTTGACCTGCAACTCGCCAAGCACTGGATAGACGTGCTCGGCATGCTGCAACAGAAGACGCGCGGTAATCTGGCCGCGCAGGAGCAGCAAATCTTCGAGGGCTTGCTCGCAGACCTGCGCCTACAGTACGTCACGCTCACCACCAAGCCGCCAGCCGCCGCGCGTGGCTTCACAGGCCGCGACATCATAGGAGGGAAGTGATCAGTAGTCAGTAATCAGTAGTCAGTCCGTAGCCTTGCTTTTAGCTGATTACTGATTACTGACTACTGATTACTAACTATGAAGCTGACTTTTCTCGGCACAGGGACATCCACAGGCGTGCCGTCCATCGGATGCGAGTGCGAGACCTGCACTTCCGCTGATCCGCGCGATAAGCGCCTGCGTGTCTCCGTTCTCATCGAACACGCGGGGCAGACCGTCCTCGTTGACACCTCTTCGGATTTCCGCCAGCAAGCACTGCGACAGCGATTAAAATGGCTCGACGCTGTGCTCATCACGCATTGCCACGCCGATCACATCTTCGGCCTCGACGACATTCGTCCGCTCAACTTTCGGCATGGCCCTTTAGGAGTCTATGCCAACGAGCCTGCGTGGAAAGATATTCGGCGAATTTTCCAGTATATCTTCGAGCCGTCACATTATGGCGGCGGTCTGCCGCAGATCGTGCCTCATACGGTGGAGGCCGGTGCGCCCTTTCTGCTCGGGCCAGACCTGCAAGTTACGCCGCTCGAAGTCATACACGGAAGACTGCCCGTGATGGCATATCGCTTTAACGATTTCGCTTACGCGACAGACCTCAACGAGATTCCGCCACAAACCATGGCGAGCCTGCGGGATTTGAACGTGCTCGTGCTCGATTGCCTGCGCTTCAACCCGCATCCGACGCATCTCTGGTTAGAGCGCGCTCTCGAATACATCCATGAACTCAAGCCCCGCCGCGCATACCTGACGCACCTCGCGCACGATGTCAAACACGCGCGCGACTTTGCAAGGCTGCCCCCCGGCGTCGAGTTCGCTTACGACGGACTGGAAGTGCAAGGATGAAGACGGAAGGCGGCAACGATGAAGTAGAGATGGAATGATGATTCAAGTTGAATAGTCACTTTTTCATCCTTCATCCTTCCGCCTTCATCCTTGCTTTTCTTATGCGTTTATTTCACGGGACAGACAATGCGAAGATTGCGCGACCGACTGTCGCGACGCTCGGCGTCTTCGACGGTCTGCATCTGGGCCATCAATTGATCATGCGCACTGTGGTCGAGCGCGCGCGCGCTATCCATGCTGTGCCGACCGCCATCACCTTCGATCCTCACCCGCGCGCCGTGCTTCACGCGGAAGATGCGCCTCCTCTGCTTCAGACTTTCGACCAGAAGATCGAGGCCTTCGCTATGCTGGGGCTGGAACAGACCATCGTCATTCGGTTCACCAAAGCTTTCGCACAGGTCGGAGCGGAGGATTTCCTGCGCGACATCGTTGCGGAGCGTTTGCAGGCGAAGGAAGTTTATCTGGGCCGTGGCTTCGCCTTCGGGCGGGATCGGGAGGGCAATATCACTTTGCTCAAAAGGGTGAGCGAAGAGCTTGGATTTCGCGCCGAGGAAGTGCCTGAAGTGCAGTTGCGTGGGCAGCGGATCAGTTCCAGCCGGATTCGCCTGTTGCTGGCCGAGGGCCGCGTCGGCCTTGCGCGTAGAATGTTGGGCAGACCTTACGGCGTCGAGGGCAGAGTCGCGCGCGGGCAGGAGCGCGGGCGGCTTCTGGGGTTTCCGACGGCCAACCTGTATCCGCAAAATCGCGTCATACCTCGCAACGGAGTTTACGTGACAGCCACTTTGATCGAGGGCGCATGGCGACGCAGCATTACGAACGTCGGCACGCGCCCGACTTTTGAACGCTCCGCGGAACCTTCCGTTGAAACATACGTAATGAACTGGACAGGAGACCTGTACGGTGATGTGTTGCGCGTGCGTTTCCTGTATCGTTTGCGTGATGAGAAGAAATTCGCGTCGGTCGAAGATTTGAAAAGACAGATCGCGCATGATGTGAGGCGCGCGACATACTATTTTGAGCGCGGCGGAGTTCGGCGCTCGCTCGCGATTGAAGAGCAGTGACAAGTGACGAGTGACGAGCTGATCAACAAGTGCTTCGTTTGCCGCTGATCACTTTTCACTGCTTTTTTGGCACAGGATTGGGACAAATTTCAGCTACCTTGGCGAGTGCGATGGCAGTAACTAAACAAGACCAGAGGTTGGCTCGACGGACGCCGGAGGAGAACGCCAGCGCGGGAGGCTCGAACGGCAAAGGTCGCCAAAAGCCGAGCCCGGAGGCGAATAACCGGAGCGGTAATGTCGCTCTGGCTAATATTGCTCCGTCCGGCGCGCCTTCATCGTCCGTAAGTAATGTGACATCGTCGTCGCCGCTGGTTCTTTTGCCGGGCACACACGCCGAAGCTGATCAGGAAGAGACTCGGACAGGGGAGCAGAGCGGCCTACGTGAGTGGATGCGTGCCCTGAGCGTCGGTCGCGTGCTCGGCACCCTCTCGCTCTACCTGTTCCTGAACGATTACGACATTCGCGCGGCCTACAACAGGCGCATCACGGCGCGCTTGCGCGACGAAGCCAGAGCGCGTGGGCGCATCGCGCTTTTTCAGGAATGGAGCAGGAACGTTGATCGCCGCGCGCTCGCCGTATTTATCAGGGCTATTCGCTTTCTGGTATTTCGCGGCGCAGAGGGGACAACCAACAAGGAAGCGCGTCTGGAGAAGCAGGCCGTCTGGCTCAAAGAGAAGTTGATCGCGCTTGGGCCCACCTTTATTAAAATTGGTCAATCGCTCGGCACGCGCGGCGATCTCCTGCCGCTCTCATATGTCAAAGAACTCTCGCTCTTGCAGGATCAAGTGCCGCCTTTTCCGACCACAGATGCCTACGCGCGCATCGAGGCGGAGTTGGGCCGCCCGCTCCTGGATGCTTATTCGGAGATAGATGCAGCGCCGATTGCCGCCGCCTCGCTCGGCCAGGTCTATCGCGCGCGTCTGCATACGGGCGAAGAGGTCGCCATCAAAGTTCAACGGCCGAACCTGCGCGAGATCGTCGGCTCAGACCTCGCTACCCTGCGCAGGATCGTGCGTCTTGTCAATCGCTACTTCCCGCAGGCGAATGAGAATGCCGATTGGGAAGGGATGCTGCGCGAGTTCAGCGAGACCATCCATGAGGAGATGGACTACGTCCAGGAGGGCCACAACGCCGACCGCTTCCGTGAAAATTTCAAGACGTGGCGAGCCGTTCACGTCCCACGCATCTACTGGTCGCATTCCACGCGGCACGTGCTCACGATGGAGTTCATACGCGGTACAAAGGTCACGGACATCGAAGCGCTGCGCGCCGCCCGCATCTCGCCCGTCAAGGTTAATCGCCTGCTGGTGAAAACCTACTTAAAGCAGCTTCTCGAAGACGGCTTTTTTCACGCAGACCCGCATCCGGGAAATCTGTTGGTGATGGATACGGGCCACCTCGCCTTCTTCGACTTCGGGATGACGGGGCGCATCACGCCGCGTCTGCAATCCATGATGATTGATGCGTTCTTTCACGTCGTCGGGCGCGACGTTCACGGTTTGGCCCAGGACCTGATCAATCTCAACTTCCTCAAGCCGGGCGTTGATCCTGAAAAGATTCGCCCCATCGTCGAAGGACTCTTCGAGCACTATTTGAACCTCAAACTTGGCGATGTGAATTTTAAAGAGCTGACCTACGATCTGGCCGAAGTGATGTATGAGTATCCGTTTCGACTGCCCGCCAACTTTACCTACGTCATTCGGGCGCTGATGACCCTGGAAGGCATCGGCATCGCCACCGATCCCGGCTTCAGCTTCTTCGATACGGCCAGGCCCTACGCCAAAGAGTTTATGCTCAGGCGCGAAGGCAAGCATTTCCGCAAACTGGTGCTGGATAAGCTTACCGGACGTGACAGTAACGGCAATATCGAGTGGCGCAAAATGTGGAAGCTCGCCAAGATGGCGGCCAAGATGTATCTGGATAAGCAGTGACTGAAGAAGAACGACGCGGATTTGAGAAAAGGGCCGCCGGTCAAAATTTACAAATAACCAGAGGCGCTGGCTTTTTTTGTTGAATGAGTTGTTAGGCGCGGCGTACCGTGAGCGCGACAACCTGACGTACCCACCTCGCCTGTCGCTTCTCATTGGGGACAACTATGCGCAATTGTCCTTCCGCCTCTGAGAGAGCCTTCCCATCCCGACGATCCGCCAGAATGACAACTTCATCGGTGAATGCTGGATCAAGTTGCGGCAAGGCGAACACCGCTCGATAGCCGTCCGCCGCATCCACTACTAAGAATATACCCGTTGCCTTATGAAATATTTCGCTTCAAAAGCACATAAAGCATAGAGGAAGCGATATACAAGATGAGCGCCTTTGGCAATTCTATTGCAGAGTAGATCGCGTCGGATTTGTGATTGACCTGCTCCCTAATCATCCTCGCCCGGGCTGTCTACATTCGCTCTTCTGCTAATAATTACGGGCCGCTGACGACAGATCGGAAGCCCCTAAGCAACTTTCAATCAAGAAAAGGAGAAGAAATGTTTGGTAATCTTGAAGTGTCCGACGTAGAGGTGGATTTTCACGATGTTTACGGGCAGACGATCAGAGATGAAGTCAACATCAAGATCTATAACAGCCAGTTGAATAGCGTCAAACAGATGTTCGATGTGAAGTTCAAAGGTAGTCCGGCGCTGCTCCGAAACGTGCCTGCTTTCCCATTCGGTCACGCGAAAATGATAATTACGCCGACAAAATACCGCTATAAGGATATACAGATTCACGTCCCGGCGGGCAGCACAAAACAGATCGTCGAATTTTTTTTCGTTGAGCCGTCAAAGGCGAGGCCGCGCCTCCTTGATTTTCAAGACCTCCCGGCCAAAACATTTAGCGAAGAGTTGCTGCGTATTCTGGGGAAATCGAATATCGGCGCAGATGTCTGGGACAAGCTCGACAAGCGGATCAGGGCAACGATCCTCAATCTGAGCGCGAAGATGTCCAGGGAATCGGTTGCCGGCATCGGTAAAGTGATAAAGCAAGTCAATGTTATAGATCGAACCTGGCTTAACGTGAAGCATCAAGAACGCATCTATGCTTATGTTGATGGCGACTTGCTGGCGGCCATGCGGGACGACCAGGTGTACTCAAGTGTAGGTGGTGGAATGCACAAGTTCCCGCCGGGCTGGGGCATGGTGGATGAGCCCAACAGCTTCAAAACTCTGCATGACTCTGCCGGAAATATTCAGTTCACTTTTGCCAGAAATGCCGATGGCGTCCTGATGGCGGACATTGATCTGGACGATCACACGGGTATAAAACATGTAGCCGATGTGCTGAGCCATAAGTTTTCAGGCAAAAATACAGACCCCTACGACATCCATCAGATTTTATGGTATTCACAACAACTTGATGCTGAGTACCGTCTCCTTTAGAGATAAACAGTTATCTTCCGGGATGTGAAATGAGTTAAAGGAAAAGCGAGCAAAACGACGGAGCGGAGCTGCTACGAAATGACAGAGATCATCTCCTACAGATTCGTCGCGCGCGCCATTCCTCTGCATCTCTTCATCTGTGATCCCTGCGGCTTCGGGAAAGACTGCCAGAGCGTTGCCTGAAAAAGCGCGATCCGTAAAGACATCAAGCTGCATAAAATCCTACTGCCGTGTATCTGTTTCGGCTCCTTTTATCGAAGGCTAATATATAACTGCGGGATTAAACTGATACCACCAAGTCCTTTCGAAGCCGGAGTCCGTCCATTGACCGGATGCCAGACTCTTTTCAACACGGCATCGGTCATTGCGCACGTTTGAAATGGCTCGCTATAATGCCTCATCTTGAACACGAACGAACAGACCAAGCAAAAAAATACTTCCTCCGCCAAATTCTCTGAGGAGAATATGGGCGGCATCCTTCTTCCGTTTACCACGCCCTTTGCCGCTGATGACGCAGTAGACGCACACACCCTTCGGCTGAATATAGAAAGATGGAATGAGACGGGAATCAAAGGGTATGTTGCTCTCGGCTCGACGGGTGAACGAGTTCATCTGGATGAGCGCGAATGCCTCGAAGTGATCGAAGCGGCGCGTGAAGTTGTGCCGGAACATCTGGCCTTGATCGTGGGCGCAGGGCAGGCGAGCACACGCACGACGATTAACGAAGCCCAACGTTTCGCTGCGGCGGGCGCTGATGCTTTGCTCGTCATCACGCCGCATTTTTATCGTAAGGCGATGACGGATGAGGCGCTCGCGAATCACTATCGTGCGGTCGCGGATGCTTCACCCGTGCCGGTCATGCTCTACAGCATGCCGGACTTGACGGGAATATCAATCGCGCCGGAGACGGTTGCGCGTTTGAGCGAGCACGAGAACATCATCGGCATCAAGGATAGTTCTTCAGACATTGTTAATCTGGCAGAGACGCTACGGCTCGTGCCACGCGATTTTGCTGTGCTGACCGGCAATGGCTCGCTGCTTTGTGCGGCCTTGAGCGCGGGCGCAACCGGTGCGATTCTCGCCGTCGGATGTGTAGCGGCGCGTTTAGCAATCGCCATCTACGCTGCGGTCGAGGCGGGAGATCACGAGAGCGCTCGCGATTTGCAACAAAGGCTCACGCCGCTGGCGCGCGCCGTCACGACGCGCTATGGTATCGGGGGACTCAAAGCCGCGCTCGATATGCTCGGTTACAGGGGCGGAGCGGTGCGTGCTCCGCTCCAGTCGCCAAATGAGGAGGCGCGTCGTGAGATCGCACATCTTCTGGAAGAGGCCGCGTGGCCAGTGGAAGAGAAGACTGAAGACGGTGAATCCCGGCTGGCAGGAGCGAGAACGTTGTGAGCACTACCGAAGCAGCATGTTACAGCACGCCTGAAGAGGCTGGCCTGAGAGTCGAGACGCTCTCCTTTGAGCGTATTCCGCACCAGTCTCGCCTTTTTCTGGATTACCTGCGCGATCCCACCGAGCTTCGTCGCTTTTATCCTTCAGCCGTACGTTTTCATCACGAGTTGGCGGAGCGTGTGCCCGAAGTTCTCAACGCGCACAAGACGGATCGCGCGGCGCTCTGCGATGCGCTTGAAAAGATGAATCGCGCGTGGGGCGCTAAGGAGGAGACGCTCAGTAACATCGCGCGCCTGCGTGAGCAGGATTGCGTGGCGGTCGTCTCCGGTCAACAGGCCGGACTATTTACGGGCCCACTTTACACGATCTATAAAGCGCTCTCGGCTGTCAAACTGGCGGGCTGTCTGGCGCAGCGCGGCACGGCGGCAGTGCCAGTCTTCTGGATCGCGACCGAAGATCACGATTTCGCGGAGGTCGCGACCGCAGAGTTTATCGGCTGCGATTGTCGTCTCGCGAGCGTGGAGGTTCCCGCGCAGCAGTTACACAGGGAGGGCA